>CAZSDV010000030.1:18071-25745 GCA_964605715.1 uncultured Acidobacteriota bacterium | reverse complement strand
CCTGGCTCCTCAATCAACAAAAATCATTTCAGCTGAGTTCAAAATAACATGACAGAAGGTCGCTAATGCTTCCCATCTTGCCCTGGCTTGCTTTGGTCCTTGTGGTACCTTTTCATCAAAATGGCCTCCCCACTTTCCCGTTAAGCCTGTAACCCTCTCTATTCCTGCTACTCGCTCCTCTTGAGTTGGATATCTTGATAGCGCGGCCAGATATACCCTCTCCACCTGCTTTTCTACTCGCTCCTCTCCTACCGTATCCATGACTCGCCCTGCAAAATATTGCGCGTTGTCCCGCAGCATCTCGCCATTCCATAACTGTAAAGCCTGCGATGATACGGTGGACTCCCCTCGCTTCAGGCAGTTTGGGCTTAATTGCGGTGCATCAAAAGCCTGGAGCATCGTTAGTGGTGTTGAACGCCGTTGCAGTATGTAAATACTCCGACGGCAATCCTGGTCACCACACTTCTCTACCACCTCTCCATCCTCCTGTACCTCCACTTCCACAGCAGGCCCATACTGGGTTTTATTCAGACGCCCTGCTACCTTCAAAATTGTGTCTCGGATCGCATCGGCATCCAGACGAAGCATGGGGAATTTTCCCAGTAGTTTATTCTCCGGATCAATCTCGGCGTGACTTGAGCTCCAGTCCGAACTCTGCCGATACACTCCCGAGGTCATGATCAGCTTATGGAGTCTCTTTAAGCTCCAACCCTGTCGTACAAACTCTGTTGCCAGCCAATCGAGTAGCTTCGGATGTGATGGTTTAGCTCCCATGCGTCCGAAGTTCCCTACCGTCTCCACGATCCCTCTTCCAAAGTGATTCTGCCACACCCGATTTACCATGACCCGAGACGTTAAGGGGTGATTTGATTGGGTCAACCATCGTGCCAGTGCCAAGCGACGCCCGGTGGTCTCCGTTGTCCATCCTGGCTTGACCACCTTATAAGGATTTAATCCTGCCCTCAGAACTGATGGAATTCCAGGCTCAACTCTTCCTCCTAAATTCTGATAATCTCCTCGCAGGAGCACATGGGTGGGGGTAGGATTTTCTCCTAAATCGAACAGCGCTCGAATTTCCGGTTTTCGTTTCAGCTTCTTCTTCGCGATCCCGATAGCTTTCTTGATCTTTCCTGCCTCTTCTTTGTAATCTTCGAACTTCTTCTCTAGTGCCACTTTCGCGATCTCGAGGGTGCCACCAAACTGCTTCACTAGGTACTTCTGTATTGAACTCCGCTTTTCCGCGGGTATCTCAAGTGCTTCTTGGATGTCTGCTCCTACCCCTTCGGGTAACTCACTAAGCCTCTCCTTCAGTAACTTCTGGTGATATGGCTTCGCTTTCTCTTCCAAGGAGCGCTCTAGTTCCTTAATCTCTTCCTGGATCGGGGCATTGTGAGCTTCTACCGCTTCACGCTCAGCTTTGGGGGTATGAGGCAAGCTCCGTTCAGGATAAGCCTCTATCCCTGGGGAACTAGCGGAAGTTGTGACAATGGGAGCATACCAATCATAGGGGTCATAGGCAGTCCGAAAAATCGCACTAAAACGATAATAATCACGTTGCGGGATAGGATCATACTTATGACTGTGGCATTGGGCGCAGGCTACCGTCAAACCCATCACCATGCTGCTGAATATATTTAACTGGTCCGCCAAAACATCCATGCGTGACGGAATAAAATTCTCCGAGATGTCAAATGTGCCGTCCGGGGCAGTCCGCAAGAAACCAGTAGCCACGAGTTTGCTTAGCTGGTCTGAGGAAAGCTCTCCTGCAGCCTTGTAGTCAAATAGCTCATCTCCGGCGATCTGCTCCACCAGGAACTGATCATAAGGTTTGTCATTGTTAAGGGAGCGGATTACATAATCTCGATAGCGGTATCCATTAGTCCGAATGTAATCAAGAGTGGAACCCCCCTCTGAATCCGCATAACCAGCTGCATCCAGCCAATATCTTGCCCATCGCTCTCCGTAGTGAGGTGAGGCTAGGAGCCGGTCAATCATCCGCTCATAGGCATTTGGATTTTTATCCTTCAGGTGTACCTCTATCTCTTCTGGATCAGGCGGTAAGCCAGTGAGATCGAAATAGGCCCGTCGCATCAGTGTTAAAGGCGCTGCTTCAGGAGAGAAGCTAAGGCCCTTGGCTTCTAGCTTCTCCAACAGGAAAGCATCGATGGGGGTTCGGACTAAGTCTTTTCCCCTTACCGTTGGTGCCTGTGCACGTTTCGGAGGCTGAAACGACCAGAACTCTCGATCTTTCTCAGCAACTAGGGGATCTGGACCGCTTCCCACCTTTAATACGCCTTCTTCTCCGGTGGGGGCACCTGCAGCAATCCACTGCCGTAACTCATCTAGCTCATCCAAAGTAACCGGGCGAACTGCGTAGGGACGTTGCAGTGCTAAAGGCGGCATCTCTTCAGCAACGATGCGTTTGATCAATAGGCTCTCTTCCGGTTTACCAGGTATGATCGCCGGTCCAGACTTGCCTCCTTTAAACAGACTCGCACGGGTCCGGAGATCAAGATCCCCTTCCCGCTTCCGCCTGCCGTGGCATACCACACAGCGAACCTGAAAAATGGCAACCATAACATCCCGTTCGCTAGCCTGTACCTTCTCCAGATTGCTCGCAACACTCCCAATCTCCTCCCCTTCCTTTAGTGCCCCAGCATTAAGCCAATGCCTGATAAGTTCGACCTCTTGAGCACTGAGCTTTTTATCACCGATGGGCATTGAACCCGAGAAAACTTTTTTAAACAACAGGCTCTCTTCTGCAAATCCAGGTTTGATGGCAGGTCCTGATTCTCCTCCCTTCAAAATACTTTCACGTATGCGTAAATCTAATCCACTCTGCTGAGACACTTCACCATGGCAGGACAAACAATTGGCTTCAAAAATAGGTAGGACATCAGACTCAAACCGGAAAACTTTCTTAGTAGGCCCCTCAGTATCAGCAAAGGCAGGCAGGGGAAATGAGGCAATTGAAACAATTATGCATAGGAGAATAAGCCTAACGGTAAAAACAAGTCGCATTGGGTTCACCGAAGATCTACTTACAGATCAAAATAGCACTGCCCCTACTGCTGGTCAAGAGGACCAAGGAAATCCTGTTCTTTCACCGATAACATGGAAGCCCGTTTACTTTGCCAACTCCTTTTGGGTGGAACCTGTGTGCAATTTTGACCGTAAACCATCGTACAAACATGATTGAGCACGAAATTCAGGCAGAGTGACTCAAAAAATCCATACGCCCTCCGTCCACGGTAAGGACCTGTGCTGTTACGAAACTGGCTTCATCTGACACCAAGAACAGGGCTGCTTCAGCAATATCTTTTGGCTCTCCTGCCCTGCCAAGCATAGATTGTTGAGACAGGCGGGCAATTACTTTCTGAGTCTCAGGAGAATCTTCGTCCTGAATGGTCATCGGGGTTTTGATAAATCCGGGCGCAATAGCATTGACGCTGATATTGTATGTTCCAAGTTCAAATGCCATCCGTTTAGTAAGAATAATGACAGCGGCTTTTGTTAGTGCGTAAGGAGTGGTTTCAGGAATTGTAGTACCTAATGCAGCAATGGAAGCCATATTCAGGATCCTACCATATCGATTAGTAATCATGCTCTTCCCCGCGGCCTGTACGCAATGAAGTGGGCCCTTCAAGTTAATGTCGATCATGCGATCCAGGTCTTTGGAGGAAATATCCAGCAAGGGGGACGGTATGATGATGCCGGCATTATTGATAAGAATATCAATCTTTGAAAATTCATTAAGAGTCGTCTCAACCATTAGCTCCACCTGCGAAAAATCCGCTACATCCGCCCTAACAAAGATCGCTCTACCACCATTAGCAATTATGGCCTGACAGACCTCTTCCGCAGCCTTACTATTTTGCACATCATTTACTGCCACTGCCGCCCCTTCCTCGGCGAATCGCAACGCCATAGCTCGCCCTAACCCTTGAGACGCACCAGTAATTAAGGCAACTCTGTTTTGTAATCTTAGTTTCTTGGTCACTTCCTTGCTCCGTAGGTTGATTGCCACCCCACCACATGACATGATGCATCTGGCTTTAAACTGAAAACCTCACTGAAAATGTGCGATAAACAATACGCCAGTCGATGAGTTGCTGCAAGTGTAAGCCAGTCCAAGTACTTTTGGTTTTCAAAAATATGGAATTCCACAGAGAAAATGGACCCCAAATAGTATTAAGGTAACCATAATTGTACCTTCTAAAGCTACATTGAAAACAAGCTATTCATAGAAATGTAATATTACTAAAGCCCGCGATTAATTTCCTTTCCATCTGTCTCTTGATAAGAAAGGGCTAGCAAAGAACTAAAGAGACGCATGACCGCAATTCATTTAACATTACCGCAAAATAATCATGAGGGTCGTCACATGGACATTCACAAAATTGCCGTTCTTGGCGCAGGCAACGTAGGATTGGCCACAACAGCAGATTTATCAAATGCTGGATTCACCATAAACATTTTTGAGTTACCTGAATATGAACACAATATCTCTCCAATCATTGAAAGGGGAGACCTTAGGTACTCCGGGGTGGGTGGTGACGGCATCAGTAAACCAAACATGATCACAACAGATATCGAGAAGGCCTTGAAAGATGTTGGCTTAATCATGTTGACTGTGCCTGCCTTTGCTCATGAACAATTCGTAGACGCCTGCCTCCCTTACCTTCGGGATGGACAGGTTTTCTTAACACAAACAGCGTATTTTTCCTGTCTACGATTTTCTAAAAAATTCCACAACACTGGAAAGAAAATTATCTTGGCAGAGATGAATCAATCACCTTACACCTGCACGAAAAAAGATCCTGCTCACATCTTTATTGACGCGAAAAGAGATGAAGCCTTCATTGCAACCCTTCCGGCAGCTGGAGATATTATGGGAAAGCTAGATTCTCTGAAATCTGCGTGGCCTAATTTGACCTTAGTAAAAAACGTGATGCAAACAAGTCTAGACAACATGAACTGGATAGCGCACCCGCCAATCACACTTCTTCATCGCGGTCTCATTGAACGTCTTGAAAAATATCACCTTCCTCTCAGAGATGCCCTCCCGGCTTCCGTTATCAGATTAATGGAAGCTTTAGAAAAGGACAGAATTTCCTTTGGGTCTGCTTTCTGTATTAACCTTCCACCAATAAGGCACTCATTTGAATTAGGAGGTAATTCCCTCGAAGAATCCCTCCGATTGTCCACGGAATTTGAGACATTCGGTTACGATTACAACAATGGTTCGTGTCCTTACATGAGAGAAGATCTTCTCTTCGCGCTTCCTCCAATTGTATCAATAGCAAATCAAGTTGGCATACCAGTCCCAGCAATGAGCGCGGTACTTGAAATTTTCAGCATTATTGACAACATCAACTACCTAAATGAAGGTATAAACGCTGAAAAAATTGGTATCAAGAACATGAATAAGGGTGAAATACAAAACATAATAAAGAATGGCTTCTAATATAAAAGGACCTGATTACATAACACGAAACCGAAACAAAAAAATAATTCGTAGACAGCACAAAATCTGAAATCGGCACAAATTCATTCAGCGGAGGGAGTCGTGAGAATTACCTTGCTGCAAAACTTTATCGGGGGAAACTGGAAAAGGTCAGGTGCCACAGAAAACCTGGACATTTCCAATCCTGCCACAGGGGAAGTTATAGGACAGGTTCCACTTTCACCTGCAAGTGAAGTGGGCGAAGCCGCACGCGCTGCAACTGAGGCATTCCCCAGCTGGCGCCAAGTCCCCATCACTGATCGGGTAAAATATCTTTTCAAGCTAAAAATTCTTCTAGAAGAACAACTTGAAGATCTGTCGCGCACAATTACTGTCGAATGCGGCAAAACCCTAAATGAATCACGCGGCGAGATGAAGAGAACAATCGAAAATATCAATGCCGCCTGCAGCATTCCAACCTTAATGCAAGGCTACAACTTGGAAAATATCGCACCGGGAATTGATGAATTTATGGTTCGCCAGCCCATTGGAGTGGCTGCGGTGATTGCTCCTT
Organism: uncultured Acidobacteriota bacterium; assembly: GCA_964605715.1. Taxonomy (GTDB): domain Bacteria; phylum Acidobacteriota; class Terriglobia; order UBA7540; family JAPUME01; genus JAPUME01. The sequence goes on along the minus strand of CAZSDV010000030.1, from coordinate 19,725 downwards.
TCAATTTTCCAGCTATGATCCCTTTCTGGTTTCTTCCTTATGCTATCGCTTGCGGCAATACCTATATTGTGAAACCCTCTGAAAGGACCCCGCATACAATGCAGGATATCTTCCACCTGATAAAAAAGGTTGGCTTCCCAAAGGGCGTCATAAACATGGTGAACGGAGGCTCGGAGTCCGCTGAAGCAATTCTTGATCACCCCAATATCAACGCTATCAGCTTCGTGGGCACAACGGCTCTTGCGCGCCACGTTTATGGACGTGCTGCCGCTCGTGGGAAGCGGGTGCAGTGTCAAGGCGGGGCAAAGAACTCAATTGTGATTCTGCCTGATGCTGATATGGAGGTGACAGCTAGAATTGCCGCAGATTCCGCCCTAGGTTGCGCTGGCCAGCGCTGTCTAGCCGGATCCCTTGCAATCATCGTAGGTGAAGGACACCACAGCTTTACCGATGCTGCGGTAGCTGCAGCATCATCCCGCAAGGTCGGTTACGGTCTTGAGGAGGGAATCGAGATGGGTCCCGTCATCACAGCCGAAAGCAAACAAAGAATTGAACGGTTGATCGAGAAAGGCGAAAAGGAGGGTGCCACAGTCCTGTTAGATGGGCGGAAAAAACAGATTAAAGGACATGAAAAAGGAAACTTCCTTCGTCCTACCTTGCTCGATTACGAACACCCCCAGAGAGAAGTCCTGGAAATAGAAATATTCGGGCCTGTCCTCAGCCTCCTTCATACAAATACAATTGAAGATGCCATATCTTTAATCAACAATGGCAGGTATGGAAACATGGCGTGTCTTTTTACTTCAAGTGGCACGGCAGCACGCAAGTTTCGCCACGAGGTTGAGGCGGGTAACATCGGGATTAACATCGGCGTGGCCGCCCCCACCGCTCCTTTTCCTTTTAGTGGAGCTAAGGAAAGTTTCTTCGGTGACCTGCACGGGCAAGGACATGACGCAGTGGAATTCTTTACTCAGAAAAAGGTAGTGGTTGAGCGCTGGCCAAAAAAGTCAGCCTCTTAGACTGAAGGTCGCCACATACGCCCACCTAAATATCCTCCAATTCACCTTCAGCCATGTAACGTCAAGCAGGCAATCAAGTCCCAGTAAGACAAAGGCAATAAGAGTCCCTGTAAATCAGCTTTCATTTGCTTGGTTCATCGGGATCCCTGTAGGCCCATTCTGAAGCTTCGAGCTCGTGCTCCTCCCCCTGGATACTCACAAACCGCCTCTTCAAGTTACTTAGTTCCATCTCTGTCTTGGCCAACCTTCGCTTCAAGTGTTGTAAATGCCAAAATGTGTAGCCCAGTCCCCCCAGAAGAACTATTGGGTAGCCTATCGCTCCAAGCAGGGCTCCAGCCATACTCAAAAACAGGTACATGATTGCTAACCACAGCGTGGTCATACACATTACTACAAGGCAACCCTTGGCTCTATTGTCTTTTGTAATTGAAATCCATTCCATCAGGAACATAACTGCCTTCCTTAAATTAGAGTCAAACTATTTAATGAGTAGTAAGCAAAGATCTATGAACGACAGGTTCAAGAATTGGTAGAGGCCATTGGGCGCCCACCAGCCAAAAAGGAAAAACTATGGAAAGTATGTTGGTCCGGAAGAAAAAAGCAGGCCCTCAATTCTGTTTAGTAGATCTCAATAC
>CAZSDV010000030.1:4759-18061 GCA_964605715.1 uncultured Acidobacteriota bacterium | reverse complement strand
TTTTTTCTTGAGAGATATCTCTCAAGAAAAAAAACCACCTTATTGACATTTTCTAGAAAACTAATATCTCTAATCCTTTCTCCAATTACTATAACTTCTTCATCTATGATTTTAGTATACCCACTGTTGAATCTCACATGGTGGATTGACATATGACCTTGACTTATTTCATGACCCAAGACAGCAATAAAAAAGTCATTTGAAAATTTTTCGTTAAAACCTTTTGGTATGTATATTATCTCGCTGACTGGTACGGTGGGAACGTAATATTTTATGGGTTCTATGAAGCCAAAACCTTTGTGTGATTTATTCAATGGTGCTTTTTTATATCTAAAATAGTTTCCTATGGTCTCGCCATCACCGGGAACCTGGTTTTTATTACCATAATGGTCTCCATAAGATGAGATAGGCCAACCGAAATTTTCAATTTTTTCTGAATCAGGACTTAGATTAATATTTATTTCATCGCCTCCGAACGGGCCAAATTCAGTTGAAAGAATAATATCTTTTTGATCATCGTAGTACAATCCATAAGTATTTCTGTGCCCCATCGATATTACTTCCCAATCATTTGAAGTAAGATCTATGGCTAGCGTTTTCCCAAAGATGCTTTCAGCGTCTTGGGCGTGATCTCTATACCCAAACTCACCTACAGAAAATAATATTTTATTATCCTTAAAGGGAACCATCCTGCCTCCACTTCGATGTAGGTCAAACTCCCCATAATCATTATTAATTTCTACACATTCCGTGGGTTCAAAAAACGTCTTAAAATTAAGAAATTCAAGATTCATATTTGCAACCAATATAGAAGTATTTATGCAGCCTTCCTTTGGCTCATTGGTATACGAAATGAACAATCTATCATCGTAAATTAATATATCTCTTAAGCCATACATTGAAGGCAAATGAAACTTCGGATTCAATGGTAGTTGTTCTAAATTTGATTTAATTTTTGAAACTTTAATCTCTTCATGATTTAGATTTTTTGAAGGAAAATAGAGAAAAACTCCATCAGCAGACACGACAATTACATTATCCAGAAACTTGTCAATATAACCTGATGCTTTATAAAAAGGATATTTAGGAGAAATAATCGATTTAAAAAGAAGCTTAGTTTGAAATTTAGAAAAGATATAACTGGAAATTTTTGTATTTATTTTTAAACTATCTCCTTGTAGATTAAATGTTCTATTTTCGATCTTTCTTATGTCCCTTAAGGTTTCCTCGATGAATTGATTTTTCCTGTTTATTTCACGTCGCATCGTAGGAATTACAAAAACAGAATTCCTAAGAAAGTTTTTAAAATTTCTAGGGAGTAATGAAGTTAATTCGGTAATAACATAATTATCGAAATTAAGACCTGCAGCACTCCTCCACCCAATAATAGATAAGCTAACAACTAAAAAAAGTAAGGCAAAAAAATAAATGCACTTTACTTTTGAAATCGTATTGTTAGCAGATCTTCGTTTCCGCATTTTTTTAATTAAGAGGAAGCCGGCGAGAGGATTTGAACCTCCGACCTACTGATTACGAATCAGTTGCTCTACCAACTGAGCTACGCCGGCAAGAATGGCACAAAGGCTCACCATTTGATTATAGCAATCGCCCAACAGCTTGTTGAGAATAATTTGGTCTTATTGGTAGCATTCAAAATAGGAGAATGAGATAATTCGGCGGAGCGAAAGAAAGACAGGAACAACCGTAAACTGCGGCTGTGGGGCGCTTCCATCTATCTTATTATCAACGCGGGGACTAAGCGATGAGATACGATTTTCTTGTTTTAGGAATCTTCGCTTCTGCAAGCTTGCTTTTTGGATTCCCAAGTGAAGAAAAAACAAAGGAGCACCCTCCACATCCCACAGGGTCTCCTCGTGAAACCTTGGATGGGGCAACCACTAAGCTTGCAAACCAGCTCTCACATACAGGTCATTCTTCCGGTGCTCCGATTACACGTAATAATTACATTGACGATCACATCTTTGGAAAAATGGAGGCTGACAATGTTCCCCACGCACAACTTTCTTCAGATGAAGATTTTCTTCGCAGGGTATCTTTGGACCTCATTGGGCGCTTGCCAGAACCGAACCAAGTTCGAAGCTTTATCAAGGATCCTGATGCCAATAAACGCAACAAGTTAATTGACAAACTTACTGATGCTAAGGTTGATCCAGGAGGTTTCCATCCTTCCTTTCCGTATCTGGATCGTTGGACCTATTTCTTTTCTGACCTATATAAGAACGGATCGGGTGAGGTAGGTACCCGAGGAAGAAATCTATTCAGAAATTATATCCATACTGCACTCCTCTTAAGAGTTCCCTACAATGAACTAGTTACGGAAATGCTCACAGCCACAACCCGGTCGAACTGGGAATCTCCAGATTCTAACTATCTGGCAAGGTGTCATGTTGACGGAGCTGGGGACGGAAATTTAATAAACCATGAGGATACCATTGAAGAAATCGCTCTACGCTCGAGCAAGAATTTCCTTGGGGTAAATCTAGAGTGCGTCTCGTGCCACGATGGAGCTGGTCACTTAGAAAAAATCAATCTTTGGCTGAGTCGTAGAAAGCGCCAGGAATTCTGGCAGCAAGCATCTTTTTTCGGCGACATCCGGATTTTTCGGCCTTTTGGCATTGATCAGGAATTCGCGGTAAGCAAAGCGACCCATCGATTTGATATTGAATATCCAAGCGTGAAGCGAATTAGGCGCTACAAAACGGACATCACGCCCACCTTTCTACTTAATGGAGCAAAGGTAGAGCCTAGAGAAAATCCCCGTCATGCTTACGCCAGAATCCTTACCTCGCACCCGCAATTTGCGCGTGCAACAGTTAATCTGATATGGGCTGAAATGATGGGCGTAGGAATTGTAGATCCACCTTTTGAATTTGACCTGGATCGACAGGATCCGAAGAATCCTCCTCCTGGACCCTGGACGGTTCAGCCCACTCACCCAGAATTACTAGAGGCGCTAGCGAAGGATTTTGTGGCGAAGAACTACGACCTGCGATACATCATTAAACTGATCGCAAAATCGAGCGCTTACCAGCTCTCCTGGGAGTTTCATGGAGATTGGAAGTTTGATTACGCTTCCTATTTCGCTAGGCACTTCGCGCGGCGGCTCTCTGCAGAACAGCTCTACGATGGCATAGCGCAGGCCACAGGTGTTTTCACCGAAATTACAATTGGTGGCACCACCCAGAAAGTCAAGTATGCCATGCAGGCCCATGGCCCTTCTGATTTTCCAGGGGAAGTGAGAACCTTCCTGGCCAGCTTCGGACAGGGTAATCGGGACCTGGAATTGAAGAGCCTTACTCCCACAATGGCACAGGCTGCCATGTTAATGAATAGTCAATTTATCAAGAACCGCGTTTTAGCAAATAAAGGGCGACTGAAAATACTCTTTGAAGCGGATCCATTAAAAAGCAATGAGTTAATCGTTGAAGAACTCTTTCTAGCAACGCTAGGAAGGTTCCCCACTGATAAAGAAAAGTGGATCGGAACTACTCAGATTGAGCAATACCGAGAAACCGGCGCCGAAGATTTACTTTGGAGTCTACTAAACAAAATGGAATTCCTTTTTAATCTTTGAGATAAGGAGCCTGGCTTATGGGAAACGAAAAAACCCTTATTCCTACCTTGACGCGGCGTAATTTCATTCGTTTCGGCGCCGCTACTGCCTCTTGCTTCTACTCTCTACCTCTAATGCAACCCTTAAATGTTTGGGCATCAAGTCGAGTAGATCTCCGCGGAACTGCTGAGTATTGCATCTTTCTTTTTCTGAACGGTGGCCCGAGTCAGATTGACACCTTTGACTTCAAAGAAGGAAGTTGGTCGCCTCCTGATTTCGATTTACGCACCATGAAAGGCGGCAATTTAAAGCTGCCCTACGGTCTCTTCCCTCGTTTGGCGGAAAAACTGGATGACTTGGCTATTGTTCGTTCTGTGGAGGCCTGGGAATCAGCCCACTCCCGGGCACAGTACTATTTGCAGGTGGCGCATCCAGTCAGCCCTGCACGGTTTAACGAAATGCCATCCGTGGGAGCAGTAATCGCATATGAAATGGAAGAACGTCGTAAAACAAGTGATTTCTTGCCTTCGTTTGTAACCATGAATTATGGGAAAGGGATCGGATCAGGGTGCCTAGACGTAAAATACAATCCTCTGGCAATAGATACCAAAAAGAAACTCAACTTTATTCTGGACGATTCAGAACGTAATCGCTTTGACAGGCGCTGGGATTTACTACGTAAGCTGGAATGGGAAGGTCAATCCCATCAAGAAACATCCTCTCGCCCGATCGAAGAGTTTAAATCCCATTACGTGGGTGCAAACTCTATGATGCTCACTCCTCAAATCGGAAACATTTTGGAGCTTAAAGAAGAAGAACAAAAAAGTTATGGCGAATCGGCATTGGGTGATGCTTGTATTCTTGCGCGCAACCTGATCTCTGCTGAAGCCGGCACAAGATACGCTTTCATATCACATGCTCCCTGGGATTTTCATAACGACCAGAATGACAAAGACAAACCATCAAACCACTACACAGTATGCCGTGAGTTGGATACAGCGCTGGCAAGTCTCTTGACCGACTTAGGCCGGATTCAAACAAAAAAAGGAGAACGACTTCTCGACAAAACCCTAATCGTATGCATGGGAGAGTTTGGCCGCACTGTGGGAGATCTAACCGTAAACAAAGGTCGCGATCACTGGCGGAACGCTTCCAGCGCGCTATTTGCCGGTGGTGGAGTGCAGGGTGGACAGATAATCGGTGCAACTGATGCAACAGGAGGAAAAATAATAGATCCTGGTGGGACGGAGGCGAGCGAGATCTACACAGAAGATGTCATTGCAACCATGTACTCAACTTTGGGTATCGACTGGAAGAAAAAGATCACCAACACTCCTTCCGGACGTGCATTTGAATACCTGGAATCAGTCTCTGGAACTACTTTCTTGGATGTGGATGAGATTAAACCTCTATTCACTTGAAAAAGTGATGGCTCCGCCAAAAACACCCAAACCCGCGAATTAACTAGTATCCCAAAACTTCAACCCCTCAGAAAAAACTTAAAATCAGTTTTTCTTAAGCTGTTCCCTGTTGATTCTCAAGCGGCGGAATTCCTGACGTGGCTTCAGCAGGTTTGATGGTAGCCCTGCTCCAGCGGCGTACTGAATTGATTGTAAATAAGTCCGCGCTCAAATGGATGTTGGATTTGAGGATAACTTTTTCGCGAATAACACCTCTTGCTAGTAACTCGGCCCTGAACGTCCCAGGCAGCAACCCGCACCTAACAGGAGGCGTTACAAGTTCTCCATCTTGTTTGGCAACGATATTAGCTGTGGTTGTTTCGGTAATCTCACCTTGTTTGTTGAACAGTAAGACATCATCACAATCGGAACTGGCAGTACGAGCAACATCATACACGTTGCGGCATGTAGTCTTATGGTAAAGAAATGGGTTAGCCATGTCGACTGGATTATTGGCTAGGCATAGAAGAAGCAACTCTTCCTTAGTGTCATTTTGGAGTAAGTGCACTTCTGTTGTTATCTCTCCATCACGAGCCAGCAGTAGACGGACCCTGCAAGATTGCTCTGAAAATTTTTCTACACAGGTTTCTAAATGGTGGGCGGTTAGATCGGGACGGAATGGAATGCCAAAGTAGTCCGCGGAATCTGACAGGCGTTTCAAGTGGCGTCCAAGCAAAAAATATCCTTCCTCTGGTTGCCATAGGAGGGTTTCTAGTAGCTTGAAGGGGGGGGTGGCCGTCAGCACTCTAGCTTTAATCTGGCATTCAGCAAACTCGCTTGCGTCATTCGAGTCCCAAACAATACCACCCCCAACACCATATTCCGCCTGTGATCTATTTAAATCAATAAGAACAGTTCGAATAGCCACGTTAAACTGAGCTCGGCGCTGAGGACCAATAAAGCCGATCGTACCCGTGTAAATATTGCGTGGCTCTGTTTCCAACTGAGATATGATTTGAGTCGTATGGATCTTAGGGGTGCCAGTAACCGAAGCGGGTGGAAAGAGAGCAGAAAAAATATCGACTATAGGAGCCTTAGTTTCTGCTGTCACAGTTGAAGTCATCTGTAGCACGGTAGGATAACGCTCAACGGTAAATAATTCCGGTACCTGCACGCTGCCAAGGACTGCGATACGGCCCATGTCATTGCGAACCATATCCACAACCATTAGGTTTTCTGCACGGTTTTTATCTGAGTTCTGTAAACATAGTCTTTGCAAGCGATCCTCGGTAGAAGTACGGCCGCGGGACATTGTCCCCTTCATGGGGCAACAATTTAGATGAAGGCCATCTAAATTGAAAAAGAGCTCCGGTGAGACAGAACAGATAGCATAAGCGCTGGTTTCTATGTAAGCAGCACAAGTAGCCCCTTGTGCGGAAGCTAAATTACTAAAAAGTGACCAGGGGTCACCCTGAAAAGATGTTCGCATGCGGAGAGTATAATTAACCTGGTAGGTCTCGCCTGCAGCAATGAGCTGCTTAATTTGCTCTATCGTCTCGCCATACATCTGTCGGTTGATTGTAGAGGACCACTCCCCAAAACTGTAGCTGGCTTGGACCGGAGACAGTCGTTTCTCGGTTTCTGGCTTCCGGTACAGGCCAAACCAAAGCAGAGGTCGTACGGAGGGGGAGCGAACGCAAAATGCTGGATCAAAGGCAGGAGAGGCTTCGTAGGTAATAAAGCCAGCTGCATAAAGTCCACGCTCTTGGACAGCTGCTTCCACCTCCTGAAGTGCAGGGATAACATCCTCCACACGATCAGCTGTCAGGACGGCAACCGGTTGCATAAAATGAAGCCAATAACCCGTGTTACGATCCTGCAAGACAACACGATCCTTCATAGGTCAATTGGCTCCTCTTTCCTTTAAGAAAATAAGGCTACGTCAAAACAACGACCACTCTTTCAGGTAGTCTTTTCCTAAAGGCGGATGGGGGTATCAGGATGATCAGCCAAGTGAACCGTGTCCACAAAACGGACTTGGTGATAAGATGAGTTTGTTACCAGTGAGTGGGTGCGAATGCCATAACCGAAGAATCTCACGCCCTTGAGGAGTGTTCCTTCAGTTACGCCGGTAGCAGCAAAAACAATTTCTTTTCCTGGAGCCAGGTCCTCAGCCTTGTAAACCTTTTCCAGATCCTTGATCCCCATGGCTTCCATTCTCTCGGCTTGCTGACTTCCATCCACCAGCAGTCTCGCCTGGATATCTCCATTGAGGCAGCGAAGTGCGGCAGCAGCCAAGACTCCTTCTGGAGCACCACCAATACCCATCACAGCGTGCACCCCCGTCCCCCTGAGGACCACTGCAATGGCTGCTGAAAGATCTCCATCCGAAATCAAACGGATGCGAGCACCAGCGGCAAGGATATCCTTAATTAATTTAGCATGGCGATCCCGCTCTAGCACAACAACGCCAATATCTTTCCCTGAGCGATCAAGGCTTATTGCGATAGCACGAAGATTATCTTTTACAGGAGCATTAATGTCCACGGCTCCTTTGGCCGAAGGACCCACGATAATTTTTTCCATGTAGCAGTCCGGAGCATGCAGGAGTCCGCCCTTTTCTGAGCTTGCCAAAACTGTGATGGCACCAGGGGCCCCAGTAGCACATAGGTTCGTCCCCTCCAGAGGATCTACTGCAATATCTACTTCCGGCGACTCACCTTGCGAGCTGCCCTTCATTCCCACCTTCTCGCCAATGTAAAGCATTGGAGCTTGATCACGCTCCCCCTCCCCGATCACGACCGTTCCTTGCATTGAAACTCTATCCATGACCTTTCGCATTGCTTCGACGGCAACTTGATCCGCACGATTTCGATCTCCTGTTCCCATGAGTCTGGCTGCTGCAATAGCTGCCTCTTCAACAACCATTAAGAATTCCCGGGACAACTCTCTTTGCATCATTTCTCCTTTTGGCAATATTCACAGGATTTGTTTACTGGAAGCCCATCGTCTAAATTTCCGAATCTTGCAGCCTAATTAGGAAGGTGGATAAAGGTAAACCAAAACACAAACTCTTTGAGCTTGTGAAGGGCATATTAACCCACGCCTTACCTTGCACTCTGGCCTTAGTAAGACTAGCCCTATGCCAAGATCTGTTTTACAACACGGGCAGGATTAACCCCAGTCAGTTTTGCATCCAACCCACGGAACTTATGGGTAAACCGTTCATGGTCAATCCCCAAAAGATGTAAGAGTGTTGCATGAAAGTCGCGGACATGCACAGGATTCTCAACAATATTATAGGAGAAGTCATCCGTAGCCCCATGAACAATGCCGCCCTTGACACCACCCCCAGCCATCCAAATCGTGAAGCATCGAGGATGATGATCGCGCCCGTAGTCGGTAGGCGTAAGTCGTCCTTGAGAATATATCGTGCGTCCAAACTCTCCCCCCCAAATTACAAGGGTTTCATCAAAGAGGCCTCGCTCCTTAAGGTCCTGCACCAATGCCCAGCAGGCTTGATCGACATCCTTACACTGACTAGGTAGAACCTGGGGAACAAGGTTGTGGACATCCCAACCCCGATGGTAAATCTGCACGAATCGCACGCCACGTTCAACCAAACGCCGAGCCATAAGGCAACTATAAGGGAAGGTTCCTTCTTCGCGCGCGTGATCACCGTAGCGTTTCCAGGTGCTCTCCGGCTCACTGGAAATATTGCTCATCTCAGGCACAGACGATTGCATCCGGAAAGCCATCTCAAACTGCTCAATCCGAGCTAACGTCTCCGGATCACCTGTCTTCTGATGCTGAATTTGATTCAGCGCACTTAAGCCATCCAACATCCGCCGGCGAACTGTTTTGGATACACCTTGAGGATTTTTTATATAGAGCACCGGATCAGCCCCGGGACGCATCGGCACGCCTGCGTGTTCGGGTGAGAGAAAACCCGCACTCCACAGACGAGCTGAAATGGCCTGGACCGACGCCTTGGGATGGCTATGCTTGGCATTCATTACAACAAATGCCGGTAAGTCTCGGTTCATGCTCCCCAAGCCATAGGAAAGCCACGAGCCAATGCACGGACGGCCTGCAATCATCCGGCCAGATTGGAGAAACGTAATTGCCGGTTCATGATTAATTGCATCCGTATGCATCGAACGAACAATCGCCAGGTCATCGGCCATCTTTGACATATAAGGGAGAAGGTCAGAGATCCATGCACCACTCTGTCCATGCTGGCGAAATTTCCAGATGGAGGGTGCAATCGGAAAGCGGGCTTGACCAGAAGTCATGACGGTCAGGCGTTGGCCCTTCCGAATTGAATCAGGTAAATCCTTAGCGTACATATCTATCATCTTGGGTTTGTAATCAAAAAGATCCATCTGCGGAGGGGCACCCATCATGTGGAGATATATTACGCGTTTGGCTTTAGGAGCGAAATGCGGCAGGCTAGGCAGTTTTCCATAGGCTTCGGCATCTTTTAAGCTACCTTTTGCACTTTCAGCGATCAGACTGGCAAGCGCAATTGCTCCAAGCCCTTTGGCTCCCCGAGCCAAAAACTGACGCCGAGTCTCCGCAAGAACCGCTTCTTCCATAGGGTGCATTCCAAGTCCACCTTTCCTTGCACTGTCAGTATTACTTGTTCAAAACTTCATCCAGATTCATAATCTGGTTGGCTAGCATGGTTAGAGCTGCAGATTCAGCCTCAGGAAAAGTCAGGTCCCGCTTGGATTCTCCAATAGCTAAAAGCTTTTCTGCATCCTTGGTATTCTTCTGGTAATAAGCTAGGAGATCTTTGTAGACGTTCCAGGACACCTTCCGTTCATCTTTTCCAAACCTCCGAGCTGTGAGTCTCAACGACATATAGTCAAGCTGGCTATTAAAGTTACCCTCAGCTTCCCGCAATGCTCCCTGTGCAAGATGGCGCGCAGCTTCAATAAACTGAGGGTCATTCATCGTCACGAGGGCCTGCAGGGGTGTGTTTGTCCTGTCCCGTCGAACAATACAGTATTCGCGTGTGGGTGCGTTAAATATCTCCATAGAGGCCGGCGGCGCAGCCCGCTTCCAGAAAGTGTAAAGACTGCGGCGATAGAGTTTTTCGCCATGGTCCTGACGGTAAAACCGCGTCTTACTCGCAAGCAACGTAACTGTTTTCCATATACCGTCTGGTTGGTAAGGCTTTACACTTGGCCCGCCGATCTTAGACACCAACAATCCACTAGCTGCAAGTCCGTAGTCTCGCACCATTTCTCCATCCATACGGAACCGCGGCCCCCGGGCGAGAAGTCGATTTCCAGCATCCTTTGCTAACTTCTTTTTAGTCGTGGTTGCTGACTGGCGGTAAGTAGCTGAACTCACAATCAACTTGAAAAAATCCTTAACATTCCAGCCTGAGTCCCGAAATTCAAGGGCCAACCAATCCAGTAATTTGGGGTGAGACGGTGGCTCACCCTGCGACCCAAAATCATCGGCAGTTTTGACGATACCAGTACCAAAAATCTCCTGCCAAAATCGATTAACTGTAACACGAGCTGTTAGCGGGTTAGATTCGTCAACGAGCCACTTCGCCAATCCTAACCGATTGCGCGGAAAGGAAGCTGGCATGGGAGGCAAAGCAACTGGAACGTTCGCCTCAACCCGCTCCCTTGGTTGGTCATACATGCCACGATAAAGAACATGAGCAAAGGGCTGTGAATCGCTGCGTTCTTTCATCACATGTGTAATGCCGCCCCGTCGACGCAATTCCCGCATCTTGAGTTTAAGTTCACGCAAACGACCCACAAGCTCACGGTAACCCTCGTTCTTGCGGTTAAGATAGTAGAGCTGCAGAATCTCTCGTTCTTCTCGAGTTAAATCAGCAGATTCCTTTTTCCAGGCTCTTTGTAGCGCAGGCTCAAGCCAAATTAATCGCGCTTCTTCAACCGCGATGACCCGATTGAAAATCCGAAAATCCGCCATTGCTCCGCCAGACAAAAATAACTTGTCTGCCCTGCCCATTTCATTTTCACCAACGACATTAACCTGCTTTCCTAATAATATCGGTTGGCCAGTGCGAATGTCCCCTTTAAGTTTTTCGAAGTAATCGCTACCTTGCGTCGGGACAACATTTCCGTTTAAATAAAGATTCAACCCGGCACGCTCACCGCTACCATCGTAGGTTACCGTCAAGTGATTCCAAACTCCGGTTTCCGACTCCTGCAACAGACCCGCTTGAATATTAATTTTCTTCCCGTCGTCACCCACCATCGCAAAATTGGGCCGGCGAGCGGTAAGACTAAGATTCCAACCTCGCCCCTTACCTCTGGGGTCGAACTGGCTGGCCAACGCAAAACTCTGCTCTTCACTTTCCGGTCTATAAAACCAGGTTGCAATGGAAAAGGGACGCTTCGCATCAAGGTATCCAGTGTCTGGTAACTCACTCCAGGCTTTTCCAGAAAAGTGTAAAGCTCCACGATCTCCCTCAGGACCGGGTCCCAAGCTAACACCTTCCAGCAGTTTAACCTTAACCCTTCGGCCATTTAGGTGTGCATCAATACCGTGATCCACTGAAAGCGAAAGAACCTCTGAGGGCTTTTTAAGAGGCGACCTCAGGGATGGAGCCCCCGCACTCGCAAACCAGGCTTCAAATTCTTCATCGGATGAAGAAATTTCCTTCATCTGACGGCCAACTTCCCTCTGTTCACGGTTCAATTCGTTCCACTCTCTCCGGTCTTCCATGGATGGCACCACGATAATGGGGGGAGTGTCCGGAGTATCACCATCCATAACTTGCTGGTTAATATTCCGGAAGAAAGCAGTCATAGAATAAAAATCTTTTGTGGGAATGGGATCAAATTTGTGATCATGGCAGGTTGCGCAACCAACAGTCAGCCCCAGCCAAACGGTCCCAGTCGTATCTGCGCGGTCTTTAGCATAAATGGCTTCTACCTCTTCGCTAATTACACCTTCGTTAGTAGTAACATTACAACGATGGAAGCCAGTAGCAATATTTTGCTCAAGAGTGGGACTCTCCAAAAGATCCCCTGCAAGCTGCTCGATCGTAAACCGGTCGAAAGGCATGTTCTGGTTGAAGGCATTAATCACCCAATCACGGTAGGGCCACATCTCACGATACGCATCGTGATGTAATCCATGCGTATCAGCATAACGGGCTGCCTCAAGCCAGGTACGGGAACGGTGCTCTCCCCAGGATTGGAGATCAAGTAATTTGTGGATAAGGTTCTCATAGGCATTCTCAGCAGGATCATTAAGAAAGGCTTCAATCTGTTCTGGCGTCGGAGGAAGGCCAGTCAGATCAAGTGAGAGGCGACGAATCAAGGTATGGCGATCAGCTTCGGAGGCCGGTTCAAGTCCTTCGGATTCCAGGCGAGCTAAAACGAACCGGTCGATTGGATTACGGACCCATTCCATACCTCGAGTTAATGGCAGCTCTGGGCGCTTGAGCGCCTGAAAAGACCAGTGTTGATCCCAAGAAGCCCCCTGCTCAATCCAATCCTTCAGAGTTTGGATCTGTTCTTCGGTCAACTCCTTCTTTGAGTGGATTGGGGGCATGCGTCGTGCCGGTTCGGTAGTCGTAATGCGCTGATAAAGGAGGCTGGACTGAGGTTTTCCAATAACGATTGGCGTACCATTGTCGCGTTGGGCAAAGATGCCTTCTCGGGTGTCAAGCCTCAAGCCGGCCATGCGCGTTTCGCTGTCTGGCCCATGGCACTGGAAACATTTGTCTGAAAGAATTGGCCGCACGGAGCGCTGGAAATCAACTAACTCAGCGTTCTTTATCTGGGGTGGAAAACCTGAAGAAAGAGTTGTAAGCAGCAAAGAGGTTAAAGCACATCCAACTAATCGAAGTAAGCGCATCAATATTTCCCTCGACATACTGACTTTGGATCAGGATGGTTCCGTTTCTTAGCCTTCAAACTGGAATCTCATATCCAAACTCACCTTTATACGAAAAATGATATACTACCCAACCTTTTGCTTCAATCTGAAAATAGGCATCTCACTTATAGTAAACTTCATCGTGTTACCATGGGTTAAGGCGCTGAAGTTGAGGCTTTTCTAAGCTTTGCTTTCAGTGAAGTGGCCTTGTCACTGGGAGGCGACTGGCGTATGATTGTGCCCAAAGACCAGGTCAATATTAAAATTTCAACGAAAACTAAGGATGCCAAGTTATCAGTTCAAGTTAGCTGTAGCCACACCCTAATCATAAACAGGGTTTGATCAATAGCGGATAACGGTACTTTGCCTCTTCATGCATCTTGGACAATGAGTGAAGCACATTTTACGGATCGTGTAGCAGTAGTAACGGGAGCGGGCCGAGGCCTA
>CAZSDV010000030.1:0-4749 GCA_964605715.1 uncultured Acidobacteriota bacterium | reverse complement strand
TCGCTGCTGAATTGGCACGTCGTGGGGCGTGCGTAGTCATTGCCGAACTTTCGCCAACCACCGGAGAGGAGGCTGCGGCAGAAATTCGAGGTTTCGGCGGCCAAGCGCGGTCCATTGTCACTGATGTTAGTAAGGAAGCTTCCATTAAGAATTTAGTGCAGCAAGTGGAAAAGGAATTGGGTCCCATTGCCTTTTTTGTAAATAACGCCGGGTTGGGGCAGGACGTATGTGAAACTACAGATCTTTCCTTGGAAAAATGGAATCGAGTATTGGAGGTAAATCTAACTGGGTGCTTTCTGTGTTGCCGTGAAATCGGCGCACGCATGCAAGATCGTGAGTCTGGTGCTATCGTGAATATCGCCTCCATAAACGGAGAGAGTCCTGCAGCTTTGGTCGCCTCCTACAATGTTGCCAAGGCAGGCGTAATCAGCCTCACGCGTACCTTGGCCTTGGAATTAGCACCCTACGGGATCCGAGTAAATGCGGTAAATCCAGGACCTATCTATACGGACTTTAATCAAAAGGTGATGGCTCAGCGCTGCCAAAGTCTAAAGATTAGTGAGGACCAAATGATCGAAAAAGTTCGACAGGCGATTCCATTAGGTCGGTGGGGGGAAGCCTTGGACATTGCCAACGGAGTTTGCTTTCTTTTAAGCGACAAAGCGGACTGGATCACCGGAGGAGTTCTAAATATCACAGGAGGGATGAGTGGAGTTTCAGCAACACCACCGAAGAAGAAAAACAAAAGAGGTGTCCGATGATCATTGGTGTGTGCGGAATTGGCCAGATGGGATTGGGCGTGGCCTTATCAGCTTGGCGGGCAGGATTTCAGGTTCTCATTCATGATCAGAATGTTGAAAAATTGCAGCAAGCAAAATTACACCTGAAAACAATGGATGATTGGATCAACCAACATCTGAGCAGTCCAAAAATAAAGTACGGCACCGTGGCTTGCGTATCCAAATTAGAAAGGTTGGATGCCGAGGCAGATTTGATTGTGGAGGCCATAACTGAAGAACGTAATGACAAAGCAGCGTTATTCCGTCAGCTATCAGGCTGCGTCCGTCGAGGGGGTGTTCTGGCCACTACCACCTCAGGGCTAAGCATCACCGATTTAGGTAAACGAGGCAAATGCGAAAGTCAACTTGTAGGAGCCCATTTCTGGAATCCACCCCACCTGATGCCACTAGTTGAGGTGGTTCGAGGGGCGCATTCCAGCAACGCCTCGTTTGAGAAAGTAATAGAATTTGTAATATTGCTTGGAAAAACTCCTGTGCGTGTGAATAAGGATGTGGCCGGATTTATCGGCAACCGCATGCTACACGCTTTATGGCGGGAAGCCATTGACTTAGTTGAGAACGGCGTCGCAAGTCCGGATGACATCGACCTGGTTGCTAAACTCACCTTCGGTTTACGGATGCCGGTTCTGGGTCCCCTGGAAAACATGGACTTGGTAGGTCTTGACCTAACCAAGACCATCCACGACTACCTGCTCCAGGAGATAGCCGATAACCACATACCCAGTGCTTTACTGTCTCGCTGGGTCAAAGAACAACGGTTAGGCATGAAAACTCGCCAAGGTTTCTACGACTGGACCCGACGAGATCCGCAAGAATTAATTGAAAAACGAGATCAACAAATTGTCGAACAATTAGGAAAACTTCACGAACATGCTAGCCCAACTAGCATAGATACTTAACCCATGCGTGAGCCGAAATTAGAAACCCCGCGGACATCCTGAAACCTAAGATATACTGGATACCTATCCGTCATTGAGCTCAACTTATGGAAATCGCAAGCCGTACACGTTGGAAGATTGCTGCCCTGTTATGTGCTGCAGGAATGGTGAACTTCTTTCAGCGTGTCAATATTTCAGTGGCAGGTGATTCCATCATGAAAGATTTTCATCTTACCCAGACGCAAATGGGAACTGTTTTTAGTGCGTTTGTGCTCGGCTACACAATCTTCCAGGTGCCAGGTGGGATGCTAGCCGACCGATTTGGTCCAAAAAGAGTTCTCGCCTACGCAATAGCTTCCTGGGGTATTTTCACTTTTTTAACTGGGATGATATGGAATATTTCTCTGTTAACCGGAATCGGTGTTTTAAACTCCTTAATTGTGCTTCGGTTCCTTTTTGGAATTTTTCAGGCCCCTGTCTTCCCGACAAGTACCTGTGCAGTCACCAATTGGTTCCCAGTAAGCGAGCGAGCCCGCGCAAATGCACTGGCTTTATCTGGAGTTAGCATCGGCTCTTTTTTAGTTCCACCCATCGTCTCTTGGATGATTCTTCAGTGGAGCTGGCAAAGTTCTTTTTTTATTGCCTCAACATTTTCACTAATCCTTACCATTATCTGGGTGTCCTACCTACAAGATCACCCATCAGACCATCCAGCTGTGAATGAGGCTGAACTCAATTTGATCCATGCAGGCACCGTGCTAGATCCTGCACCGAAAAGCCAATCCCCTTCGATTAAATCTCAGTTGGCCAATGGTAATTTATGGCGATTAGTTGTTAGTTACGGTATGAACGGATACGTGTCATATATTTTCGTCTTTTGGATTTTCCTATACCTGAAACAGGTACGGCATTTGAGTCAAACAGAGAGCGGATGGCTAACTACTTTCGCTTGGATGCTTGCCGCCGTGTCCACGCTAATGGGTGGTTATCTTTCTGATCGTCTTATTAAAACGAATTTGGGATTAGATTGGGGACGACGAATGGTCCCAATGGGGTGCCAAGTAGCTTCAGCTATGTTTCTTGCCATCGGAGCACGCCTTGAAAATCCATACATGGCTGCTGCCATGCTGGCCATATGTACTGGCCTAATTCTGGGTGTAGAGGGTCCTTATTGGGCAGTTGCCAACCAAATATCTGGAAGAAAAGCTGGGTTCGCCGGTGGTCTTATGAACACCGGAAGTAATTTCGGAGGAGTAATTTCTCCCACCCTTACTCCTTTTATTGCACATTATTTTGGGTGGGTACGTGCTCTAGATTTTGCCTGTGTGGTCGCAATTGGGTCCGCGCTACTTTGGATATGGATCTCACCGTCGAAAAAACCTGAAAGGTTGGTTAGTCAATCTCACCATTAAGTTAATATTTGGTTCTTCGAGTGGGCATCCTATCTGTCAAATCCCGAAGCACTTAGAAGGCATGCCTGGCTCCTCAATCAACAAAAATCATTTCAGCTGAGTTCAAAATAACATGACAGAAGGTCGCTAATGCTTCCCATCTTGCCCTGGCTTGCTTTGGTCCTTGTGGTACCTTTTCATCAAAATGGCCTCCCCACTTTCCCGTTAAGCCTGTAACCCTCTCTATTCCTGCTACTCGCTCCTCTTGAGTTGGATATCTTGATAGCGCGGCCAGATATACCCTCTCCACCTGCTTTTCTACTCGCTCCTCTCCTACCGTATCCATGACTCGCCCTGCAAAATATTGCGCGTTGTCCCGCAGCATCTCGCCATTCCATAACTGTAAAGCCTGCGATGATACGGTGGACTCCCCTCGCTTCAGGCAGTTTGGGCTTAATTGCGGTGCATCAAAAGCCTGGAGCATCGTTAGTGGTGTTGAACGCCGTTGCAGTATGTAAATACTCCGACGGCAATCCTGGTCACCACACTTCTCTACCACCTCTCCATCCTCCTGTACCTCCACTTCCACAGCAGGCCCATACTGGGTTTTATTCAGACGCCCTGCTACCTTCAAAATTGTGTCTCGGATCGCATCGGCATCCAGACGAAGCATGGGGAATTTTCCCAGTAGTTTATTCTCCGGATCAATCTCGGCGTGACTTGAGCTCCAGTCCGAACTCTGCCGATACACTCCCGAGGTCATGATCAGCTTATGGAGTCTCTTTAAGCTCCAACCCTGTCGTACAAACTCTGTTGCCAGCCAATCGAGTAGCTTCGGATGTGATGGTTTAGCTCCCATGCGTCCGAAGTTCCCTACCGTCTCCACGATCCCTCTTCCAAAGTGATTCTGCCACACCCGATTTACCATGACCCGAGACGTTAAGGGGTGATTTGATTGGGTCAACCATCGTGCCAGTGCCAAGCGACGCCCGGTGGTCTCCGTTGTCCATCCTGGCTTGACCACCTTATAAGGATTTAATCCTGCCCTCAGAACTGATGGAATTCCAGGCTCAACTCTTCCTCCTAAATTCTGATAATCTCCTCGCAGGAGCACATGGGTGGGGGTAGGATTTTCTCCTAAATCGAACAGCGCTCGAATTTCCGGTTTTCGTTTCAGCTTCTTCTTCGCGATCCCGATAGCTTTCTTGATCTTTCCTGCCTCTTCTTTGTAATCTTCGAACTTCTTCTCTAGTGCCACTTTCGCGATCTCGAGGGTGCCACCAAACTGCTTCACTAGGTACTTCTGTATTGAACTCCGCTTTTCCGCGGGTATCTCAAGTGCTTCTTGGATGTCTGCTCCTACCCCTTCGGGTAACTCACTAAGCCTCTCCTTCAGTAACTTCTGGTGATATGGCTTCGCTTTCTCTTCCAAGGAGCGCTCTAGTTCCTTAATCTCTTCCTGGATCGGGGCATTGTGAGCTTCTACCGCTTCACGCTCAGCTTTGGGGGTATGAGGCAAGCTCCGTTCAGGATAAGCCTCTATCCCTGGGGAACTAGCGGAAGTTGTGACAATGGGAGCATACCAATCATAGGGGTCATAGGCAGTCCGAAAAATCGCACTAAAACGATAATAATCACGTTGCGGGATAGGATCATACTTATGACTGTGGCATTGGGCGC
>CAZSDV010000029.1:1102-26100 GCA_964605715.1 uncultured Acidobacteriota bacterium | reverse complement strand
GGCAGCCCGACTAAGTTCGATGCATATATCACGCTACGCCGGTGATGGGCTGGATGACAAAAATTTTAATTTATCAATCCCTCCAATAGATCTGAGTAATTATGGAAATTTTTTCCAAAAAATCCATTGTTGCTGGGCCTGGGTTCAATCGCTGGATTATTCCACCAGTGTCTGTGGTGATTCACCTATGTATTGGTTCCGTGTACGCCTGGAGCATTTTTAATCCTGCACTTGTAAGAATCAAAGGTGTCGTTGTAAGTGCTGGAGGGGATTGGACTCTGAAGGATGTAGTGTGGGTCTTTACCGTTGCGATAGTATTCCTAGGTCTTGCGGCTGCCTTTGCGGGGAAATGGCTGGAAAAGGTAGGGCCTAGGTTGGTTGGGACAGTGGCTGGAATCTGTTGGGGTGGAGGATTTCTTATAGGTGGTATTGGTATTCACTTCCATCAGCTTTGGCTTCTTTACCTTGGTTACGGAATTATAGGGGGATGTGGTCTTGGATTGGGATATGTTTCTCCGGTAAGTACCCTTATCCGTTGGTTCCCGGATCGGCGAGGGATGGCAGCAGGCATGGCCATTATGGGATTTGGTGGGGGTGCAATGATCGGCGCTCCATTAAAAGAATTTTTGATTCGTTTATTTTATATACGACCTGAATTTTTGGGTGCCGTGGAAGATATTCCTCTTTTGACGCAGGCTGGCAAGCGTTTCGTTTCCTTATCTGGGGAGTTACGAGAAGTTGTAATTGTCGGATCTAATGAAATTTCCCAAATGCTGGTTCCAGGTCCAAAAGGAGTTTATCTAGTGGGCACAGGGACAACGGGTATTGCAGAGACCTTTTGGGCCTTGGGCTTGATATATCTTTTCATTATGCTGTTGGCTGCATTTTCTTTTCGGATTCCAGCGCCTGACTGGAGACCGGAAGGATGGAAGACCTCTCAAGAGCAAGATACCGTAAGAAAAATGATCAGCCAATACAATGTGGGAATCGACCAAGCTCTTAAAACACCCCAGTTCTATCTTCTTTGGATCGTACTCTGTTTTAATGTTACCGCCGGTATTGGGGTATTAGGTGTTGCCAAAACAATGATGGCAGAAATCTTCGGGAGCACTTTGCCAGGAATTGTAGATGGAACTTTTGCTGCAACTTACGTTTTAATGATTAGCGCTTTTAACATGGGGGGGCGATTTTTCTGGGCTAGTGTGTCTGATTATCTAGGACGAAAAAGTACATATTTCATCTTTTTCATGCTAGGAACGCTCCTTTATTTGTCGATTCCCTACATAGCTAGCCAGGCTGCTGTCTCGCCAAGTGTATCTTGGTTGGTATTTTTCTACGGAGTAACCCTATTCATCTTCACCATGTATGGAGGTGGCTTTGCCACCATCCCTGCCTATCTAGCTGACCTATTTGGAGCTCGATTTGTGGGAGGGATTCATGGACGATTATTAACTGCTTGGAGTACTGCAGGGGTTTTAGGCCCATTAGCTATTACTTCCTTGCGAGAGAACGCCCTTAAGCGTGCCATTGAGAAACTTGCTCATTCTTTGGATCCAACGGAATTTATGGAAAAATTTGGCGCACCCTTAACTCAACTTGATGAACTAGTAACACAGAAAACAGTGACTATTTCGAAATTAATGGATATCGTTCCTTCAGGGACCCTGGATCCTTCAAGCACACTCTATAATTCAACCATGTACTTGATGGCAGGACTGCTTGTGGTGGCACTTCTTGCTAATGCATTAGTTAGGCCGGTGGATGCCAGGCATCATCTACAAAGCTAATTTTCCTATTTACTTGTGGCTATGAATTAAGTTCACCATGTTTTGACAAACGGATCACCGACATTGTTACGCCATTTTTCAGTCCTCTCAGTCCATTCTGTGCCTTGATCTTGCTGAAAGGTCCAGTTGGTGATTCCGCTTGAGTGTTGGGCGATAGCTTGGAAAACTCGGTGGGCAATTACCAGGTTTCCAACCTTGTTGGAATGTACGCCATCGTAATGAATTAGCCAGTCTGCGTTCAATTCTGCCTCCCAGACATCCGCCAAGATGCAATTGAATTTTTTGGCTAACCGTTTAATACATGCATTGTATTCCAATGTAAGCGCTAAACTCCCCTTATTAAACGGGGGATAGCTCTTCCATCCAACCATATAGTAGATGGTGGTAAGGACTATAACCGGTGAGCAACTTTTTTTTACATCACTTATAATGGTGCTTATGTCTTCCTCAAAATCGTTGATTGACATCCCGGCCCGCATATCGTTTAGTCCATAGCAAAGAACGAGAAGATCTGGATTGAGATCAATCACATCAGTCTTGTATCTCTCGAGGGCGCTTGGTTTCCGTGAAGCCTCAAATGCTGGGCTCCGTCTTGATATCACATTTGCTCCAATCCCTTTGTTGTAGTACTCAAGAGGGTGTTCCTGGCACTCATTGATAAGCTGAGCAAGCACATCCCCAAATCGATTCTCCTCGTTGGGAAGCCATGGTCCCCCTGCCACTGTACTTTCTCCAAGAATTACAAGTTTGGTGAATGGTTTGCTCCTGAAGTCTTGTGGATGGCTTAACTTCAATTCATTCTTGTCTTGCGATTTATCCGTACCTTCTTCCACAAAGACTCTTTTCGGGCTGGAGTCAATTTTTAGTGAAGTATTTGCCCCTATCAATGTGGCGGATGTACCTTTTAGAAATTCCCGTCGTTTCAAAGCGACCTCCAATATTTGTCATTGAATACCAGAATTAGGTCTATCTCCTTTAGAAGCCTATCGTTTGAAGCCTTCGTTGCTTTTAGTGTAGCCTATCTTGTGGGCATATTTTAGCTTAGATTATTTTTTGTATTACTACGCTGGACATGGGTATAACTGGATATTTTTTGGAAAGTTTCAATAAATATATTAGCGGAGGAAGTTTGTGGATATTTAAAAAATTACCTGGATCCGACTCAAATAAGCAAAAGAATTGTTTTTACCAGGGGTTGCAGCACGATACGGGTCCTTGAGACGCTCAAAGGCAAAGTTTGATTGGTATCGGATGAATTTATTCATCCACCAGTTTATTCCAAAAGTAAAAGCATCACCGCGATTAGCGTTGACCGAGTCGTGCATTTGCAGATTTTCATATCTAAGGGCTAGCTCCCAAGCACCTTTGCCCCCGCTTCCGTCCAAGAAGTTGCTCTTTGGTGTAATGCCAGCGGAAGACTTATCTTCTCCTGTCAACAGGTAAGTGGTAGACAAAAAATAGCCTTTGCCGATGACACCGGGAAGATCGTCTCCTCCTGCACCTAGATTTTCCCGAGATTGGTGGGTTTGGTCATATTCCCCGCGAAACGAGAAGCTCTTGTACCGCAAGTCAAACTCAATATTAGCACGAGTAATCTCGCCATTTACGGGCACCTTATTGAAAAACAAAACACTTCGGCTAGATGTTCGACCTTGAAAACTATTGCCATTTTTATGCCGCCCATTACCAAAGGCCCCCCCAAAGCTGAGATTCCTGAGTGCTTTTGTTCCAGAAGCCTTAAAGGGTTTTAGTCGAAGTCGAAAATATCCCTCAGGAGTACTGCTTGTATTATTTTGCAAGTTTCCAAGGCCATTAAAGGCTCCGATGTAATACTCAATTTTTCCTTTGGTCAATTCTCCATGAATCATAAAACCAGGGCTACGTCCAGGAGATAAGTTGTTAACACTCGACCGCTCTATGAAGTCAATGTATTTTGAGGACTGCATCTGCTCTTGGCTGAAGGGTGCCTTGAACTGTCCAAATTGGACTTGGAGTTTTTTGTTGTAGTTGATATTAAGGTAGCCATCACGGAGTAGTGCGTTGCCACTATCCGCAAAATCTGCCTGAACTTTATACTCAAAATGTCTGTACAATTCTCCTTTAGCTTCCAGGCGGGCGCGCCGGATCAAAAAGGAAGAAGGTGGTGTGGATGTTCCATTATAGCTGCGCCAATCAAATTGCAAGCCACCACCGAACTGCATGCGGAAGTTTCCGTCGGCACTGCGGATATAGGGGTGACTGGAAGTCCACCCTGCGACCACTCCAGCCTTCTCTTTTGAATCGTCTGCTATTGCAGGAACAGCAATTGGGAGTGCTAACAAAAGATAGCCCAAGTATTGGTTGATTGGTGGGATTGTCTTTTTTTCCAGAGACATATATGTTGATAAGGAATATTTGCTACCTTCCCGTTTAAGGTAGGTTTATGTATTGATTAAGAACCTTATATGTAAAGAAGCCGATAATACCAGAGCCTGGAATAGTTAGAAGCCAGGCCCACATTATTCGCCCCGCAAGGCCCCAACGTACTGCGCTTAGACGTCTTGTGCTTCCCACACCCATGATTGCGCCGGTAATTGTATGAGTAGTACTAGCTGGAATCCCTGCCAGGGCTGTGCCGAATAGCGTGGCAGCACCAGCGGTCTCCGCACAGAAGCCACCAAAAGGTTTAAGTTTGGTAATTTTTTGGCCCATGGTTTTGATCACGCGCCAGCCGCCCGCGAGGGTCCCGCCAGCAATGGCAGCGTGACAGGAAATGACAACCCAGAAGGGAACCTCATAGGCTTCGATCGCACCGACTGTAAAAAGCCCAGCCGTTATGATACCCATTCCTTTCTGGGCGTCGTTGGTGCCATGGCCGAGGCTGAAAGCAGCGGCTGAGACTAGCTGAAGTCGGCGGAACCAGCGGTCCATCTTTTGAGGTGGCTTGTTCCGGGCAAGCCAGCTAACCACCACATTGATGGTAATTCCTACTGCCATACCAATGATAGGGGCAAGAAAAATAAAAATTATCGGTTTAATCCAACCGGAGGTGATAAGTGTCTCCACTCCTGCATGGCCGATTGCACTTCCTCCCAAACCCCCCATTAGGGAGTGAGACACGCTAATGGGAAGGCCGAGAAAAGTACAGGCTCCTGTCCACAAGATTGCTCCTAATAGTGCAGAGATCAGAACACTCTCGTTTATTTTATCCAGATACACAAGCTTGCTGCCTATTGTCTTGGCAACGGCTGTTCCAAACCCAAAAGCGGCGACGAAGTTCCAGAAGGCTGCCCAGCCTACTGCCCACAGGGGGGAAAGTACACGAGTTGAGACAATCGTAGCAATGGAGTTTGCTGAATCGTTCCATCCATTTGCAAATTCAAAAAGAAGTGCGGTGACGATGATTACGGCCAGCAAATTCTCAGGATTCATAACCTTCCTTCTTGAATTAACGGTGGATTATAGAATTCCCAAACAGAGTAAAAGTGCCCTTCTGGTATCTGGGTATTTTTTTGCCTAAGCACTCTTTAAGACCACGCTCTCAATGACATCTCCGACATCCTCACATCTATCAGTTGCAGCTTCGAGCACTTCGTAGAGCTCTTTCCATTTAATCACTTCGATTGGGTCTTTGAGCTCTTCAAAAAGATTGGCAATCTGACGGTCCTTGATTCTGTCACCTTCTTTTTCCAGCTCAGTTAGCTTCTTAGATGATTCCAATATTCCATCATGTTTTTTGAGATTGGCAACCATCTCTCGTATTACGTCCGTTCCGTTTGCAATTACCCGTGTTAGTTTGGATGCTCCTTCACTGGATTTCTGGATTTTGTAAATAACGGACCGGCTGGCTGATGCGTCAATGAGGTCGAGGACGTCATCAAGAGCAGAACTCAGGGAATGAATATCTTCCCTATCAAAAGGGGTAATAAAAGTCCGATTTAGCCTCTTGACGATCTCGTGAGTCATGATGTCGCCTTCATGTTCAATTGCCTTGATGGAGGCAACTTTTTTGTCAAGATCTTGATAGTTTTCAAAGAGGTCGACAAGTTCTATAGCTCCACGGTGCAGGTTTTCAGCTTGTTCTTGGAAGAGGCTGTAGAATTCCTCATCGCGGGGTAACCATCTCATGCTAAGTTCCTTCCTTTCTAATCTTTAAAGTTTAATTTACTGAATATTTGGGAAATTGTAAAAAATTTATTGAAAAGTACGATTAATGAGGACCTGGCCTTCTTCCAAAGTGATGATCTGGTTAGATTCCACGTTTTTAATTCTAGTTACCATTCCCGAGGGCCATGTGGTTTCAATATAATCTACTTTTTTATGTTTTCCGAGTCCTATATGAACTCGCGCATCATGTGCTGACTGAAAGCTTGTCCCTCCTTTTGCATCCATGAATTGAACCAAATCCCCGGCAGTAATTTTCAGACGAGCTCCAATTCCATCTCGATTGGACTTTGTGCCGCGTAATAGCACTTCAAGCCAGTTATTTTTGTTTCCACCATCATTCCTGAGCATTTGAGGTTCTTGACCATTATTGCAGACCAGTATGTCCATATCCCCATCATTGTCGTAGTCTGCCAGTGCTGCAGCGCGACTGACTTTAGGGGTTAAAAAATCAGGCCCTAGGGTTTCAGAAATATTGCTGAAACGCCCCTTGCCAACGTTTCGAAACATCAGGTTCGACTCTGCATAAGTCACGTTTTCATGGTACAGGTGAATGTTGTCTAGTATGTGGCCATTTGCCACAAAGAGATCTTTTTTCCCATCATTATCGTAATCAACAAAGCGGATCCCAAATCCACTATAAGGGATAACATGCTGCTCAATTCCAGAAGAGTAGGTGGAATCTTCAAAAGTTTCATCCTTATTGTTTCGATAAAGTCGATCTCTCTCGAAATCAAGATGAGTTACATAGATATCCATCCATCCATCGCCATCGTAGTCAGCCGCATCAGTTCCCATTCCAGCTTCAGCTAGACCGTCTTCACTGTATCCTACCCCGGCTGAAATTGTTGAATCCCGGAAAGTCCCATCCTGATTATTCAAAAAAAGAAAATTTCTCATGCTGTCATTTGCCTGAAATATATCAGTCCAACCGTCATTATTAAAATCAGCTGCCACAATCCCTAGTCCCTTTCCTGGTTCACCGTCCATCCCAGCCTGTCGGGTTACATCTTTGAATGTTCCATCCCCATTATTGCGGTACAAGGTTGGGATTTGACCTTCATATTCGTCCGGATGGCAATAGGCTCTATAGCCAGTTTTTTTTTCACCGCAATATCTGTTGTTTTCAGGAGCCCAGGAGACATAATTCACAATCATCAGGTCTAGGTTTCCGTCCTTGTCATAGTCAAAGAAGGCACCACTCGATCCCCATTTACCACGATTGGCCACACCTGCTTTGGTTGTTACATCTTTGAATGTTCCATCCCCATTGTTTCGGTAGAGAATCGATTTATCCCACCCAATCACATAAAGGTCAGAGAACCCATCATTATTGTAATCTGCTACGGCCACTCCGGTGCCGAATAGCCCTTCAGCCTCTACGCCAGCTTTTTTGGTCACTTCTGAAAAAGTATTGTCGCCATTATTCTGGTAGAGGGCAGCTCGCAGTGGTTTGGTAGGTTTATAAAGAGGCGTTTCAGTGCTTTGGGTAAAGTAGGGGTCGAGCAGTCCATCACTGTTATAATCAATCCAGCCACATCCCCCGCCGATAGTCTCTATTAAATACTTATCAGCTGTGGCCGCATTATCATGCGTAAAGGATATCCCATTTTGAGGAATGAAGTTGACGAATTGAATGTCTGAACTCTCACCTCTTGACAGGACTACAAGAGAAGTGAAGCTAATTATCCAAATGAGGAATAATTTAATCCAGCTTTCTGATTTTTTGTTTTTGGTTTTTTGATTGGAAGCTAGCTTGGTTTTCATGAATGAACCTATTGATCTAGTATCTGTAATGTGATGCCATGACGATCAGATACAATTTACACCGGGAGGCAATCTGAGTGTTTTTGGGATCGTAGGCTTACTGCAGGTGATGGAGATGCACAACCCTTGTTCCCGTGGTCTCAAGATGGCCATAAATTGCCTTTGCCCTTTTAAACATTCACAGTTTGCAGAGGGGTAACGACTAATTAAACTTAATCCTACCCAGCGATATCCTGAATATAATACAATAGTTGGCAGAGTCGAGTACCGGGAATGACGTTGAACTTAAGAAAGGCTACTTGATGAACTCCTCTCCAGCCTGGCACTTTCCGTTTAGATCTACCTATCAAACATTTTAATTTGGGGGCTATGAAGGGATGACTTTTTTGATTCATAGGAACAAGCAAAGGAAATCCTGGTTTTTTTTATTACTGTTCGCCCCTCTCCTTCTTATTCTTATTAGTTGTGAAGATAACTACTACTATCAAAGTATCAATACAGATCCTGTTCCCTCGACTGCGGATTTTGGGGCCTTATATATTCAGATCCGGCCTGCGATTTCACCGACACTCTCTGTTGGATGCGCCACCCCTGATACGAGTGCGACCATAGGAGGTGTTTCGGTTCCTTGTACTATGAACCCGCTAGGAAGTCAGCTCGGATGGCTTTCGGGGGACAGCTTAATGAATTTTAAGATCAGCCTTGATGCTGTTCAGCTAAATCCTGGCTCCCGAGATATTTTTAGTGGTGTTACTGAAATTGATTTGGCAACCCTGCAAGGAGAAGCACGCTTAGTGCGGCCCGTTAGTTTAATTGAGGCTGGAGAATTTTCCAGTGTGACTCTCACT
Source organism: uncultured Acidobacteriota bacterium (assembly GCA_964605715.1). Taxonomy (GTDB): domain Bacteria; phylum Acidobacteriota; class Terriglobia; order UBA7540; family JAPUME01; genus JAPUME01. The sequence continues at coordinate 17,555 of CAZSDV010000029.1, read as the reverse complement.
TTTTCATCCCCAAAGATAACGAATTATGGGCACTCTACCCTTTCGTCCTCTTGGTTTACCTTGAAGGAGGAGCAGCCACCCCTAGTCAATGCCACTGTGACCAAAGATGTTAGTCTTGCTATTGGTCAAGCAAATCCTCAGCTTCTCTTAATTGATTTTGATATGGTTGCTTCCTTGATAACGGATTCACAAGGAAATATTACCGGGGTAGATCCCGCAGTCGCGTTGTCCACTCGAGATGTCTTAAGTGGAGTGGATGATGTAGATGAACTAGGTATTGTACAGTCTATTTCCCGCGATACACCTGAGGCGGTCAATGGGGATTTCTTTTTTACTTCCTTTACAAGTTGCGAAACTTACTCATTCAAGGTCAACGAAAATACTCTCTTCCTAGACTATGATGACATCGATTCAGTGAGTAATGTTCTCGATGATGTCCTTTTACCACCACTTTTTGAAAGTTTCGGTAGAAGTCAATTTGTCCAGGTTATCGGAGACATTGAAACCTATCAGGACGTAGCTTTAGGCAGAACGTTTGATCGTATGCGAGCAATATCAGTCGAATTGGATCAGTTGGCAGAGTCCTCTAATCGCCTCTTTAAAGGTCAGATTCTTAGCCTGGAACGGGAAATTGGGGCTCCACACAAGGTCATAGGTTTCACTATGCATTTGCGGCAATTGGCGCCTTGTTCTGCGCCGGCTCCTAGCTCCTATGTCAATCTAACAAAGACACTCGAAGCTGTCGAACATAACAGAATTACCAATTGGTCAAGACGGATCGATTATCCTGAAATTTACGTCCAGTTGGGAAATCCCACTACAACTACTTTTCATGTTGATGAAGAAGACTTTTCGATTAGTTCCACACTTTTTGATGGTCCGGAAGATCTTGAGATTGGACAAAATGTCGTGGTGGACCCTTCAGCCAGTAATAACATAATATTTACTCCGGAAAATATCTCTTTGGATAAACAAGTTTTTCGGGGGGCTATATCCGGTATTCCTACATCCTCTACTTTTAACGTCCAGCCCAGTGTAATTTTTTACCCAACCCCCATAACCTATGGCACTCTTCCTCCGCAGCTCCGGGAGACGGTCCAATCTATTTCAGTTGAAACCGGAGCGAGCACAGTATTTCAAGGTGTAACCAGTACAAGCAGCCTTATGGACAATCAACGGGTAGCGGTCTATGGATTCCTGCTACTTGATGGTGGGCAGTTCCGTTTTCTGGCTCATAAAGTGTTAGTTCTACCTTAAGACCCAACAAAAACACAAATTAGGAAAAATGTTTTTACCTAATCGTTCAAAATTCTCTAAAGAGGAGGGGCGTTTGTTTTTGGGATTGTAGATTTCATCTAAGAGAAATGAGATCGAGATCGAATGTAGAGTTCTTCGATGAGTGACTGATGGTTATTTTCAATGGCTTGACGTTTAATTTTTTGAGTGGGAGAAAGTTCACCAGATTCTACAGTGAACTCCGCTGTTAGTAGAGAAAACTGCTTGATCTTTTCAAAAGGAGAGAGGGCTGACGTTGCCTCCTCCACTTTTTGTGCAAAAAAGGAGACAACTTTTACGTGAGAGACTAAATCATCTCGTGTGCCTGATTTGATTCCTTGAGAGTCTGCCCATGTTTCTAAGGCTGGAAAATTTGGGACGATCAATGCGGAGATAAACTTCCTACCATCGCCTATAATCATGATTTGTGAAATAAACGGATGACCTTGAAAAAGATTTTCAAGTTTTTCGGGGGCAACATATTTACCTCCCGATGTTTTGAATAGGTTTTTTCTTCGACCGGTTATTATTAGGTAGCCTTCATCATCAATTTTACCTAAATCCCCAGTTCGGAACCACCCATCGACAAAAGCCTCTTGAGTTTCTTTCTCTGAGCGGTAATAGCCGGAGGTAACGCTTGGCCCACGTACCCATATTTCTTGTTCATTTGAATCGTTTTTAGCATTTCCGCTATTAAGTTTTAATTCAACGTTATCAAGAACCGTTCCAACAGTTCCCACTCTAATGTTTCCTGGGTAGTTGACAGCGATTACCGGTGAGGTTTCGGTTAGTCCATACCCTTCGCAGATCAATAAACCCATAGAGTAGAAAAATTTTGCCAGGTCTGGGGCTAGGGGGGCCGCTCCAGAAAAGATTAACCGAAGGCGACCTCCTAGACGTGCCCGAATCTTTGAGGCTACCAGTCTGTCAGCAAAGAGCCACTGCAAGCGGAGCCAAAAAGACGGAAGGTCCGTATTTTCTGAATTTTGAATTCGGAGTCGATGGGGGTAGTATCGCATTCCAACCGAAGTTGCCCAGAGAAAGAGCCTCTTCTTTAAAGGTGAAGCGGTTTCAATGTTTGCTTGAATTTTTGCATAAACCTTTTCAAAAACTCTTGGTACTACAGCCATTATCGTGGGTTTTACCTCAACTAGGTTGGCTGATAAAGTTTCTAAACTTTCAGCGTACGCAATTGGGATTCCATTGAGGAAATAAAAGTAATCTAGCATCCGTTCATAGATATGGCTTAGGGGAAGAAACGACATTGCTATATCCCCAGGTTCCATTGAAAATCGTTCGGTACTGGCAAGGATATTTGAGATGATATTACAGTGCGTTAATTTAACTCCTTTAGGAGTGCCAGTTGTCCCGGAGGTATAAATTATGCTTGCAAGGTTTGTAGGCTGCGCCAAAAGGGCTTGTTTATGGAATTGTGACCAAATAATGTCATGATCGCTAGTCGTTGTTTCGGCAATCTGAGACCACTCCACCACGAGCGGGTCGGTCGATCCAACTTGGTCGCAGATGACTACAAATTTAAGATGGGGCAGGCGCGGCCAGATATTCATCACCTTGGCCAGTTGCTCTGCAGTAGAAACCAGGATACCTTTTGTCTCAGAGTGCTTAAGAATGTATTCAACGTCTGATTCCAGAAAAGTTGGATAGAGGGGTACGTTTACTGCACCCAGACCCAGAATCGCAAAATCCGTAACTAGCCATTCAAGGCGATTTTCTGCAAGAATGGCGAAACGGTCTCCTACGCCGATCCCTTTGGCTCCAAGGTTGAGCGCAAGGTTCGAGACGAGCCCCTTCAGGGTGTTGGAGGATATAGGTTGGTAGCTTTTTTTATGCTTACAGAGGGCTGCTTTAGTTCTAGGCCGGCCCTCGACCGATTCAATAAATAATTCGTTCAGGGTTTGAGGGAATCCCATAGCTTTCAGGTGACGGTTAATAAGTGGCTGCTCAGAGTCCTAATCAAGAAAGGGTTGATCCTTTGGCCGCGGCCATTCTAACATAACCACGTCCATCTAATCCCATCTTCGATATTGGATATTGATGGATTCATAAGATCCAGCACCCGACTTGGCTGTTTTCCTAGACAAGTTGTATATGTTATTAAGGTTTTGGTTGGTTAGATTAGGGAGGGTAAGTTCTCAAAAACTAATGCCTTTGCTGAGCGCCACAATTATTGTCTTGAATGAGGAAGAAGGACTCGCACGTGCACTTCGGTCCCTGCAATGTGCGGATGAGATCGTGGTGGTTGATAGCGGATCAAAAGATAAGAGCTGCCAGATTGCACTCGATCATGGAGCACGGGTCATATACCACGACTGGGAAGGGTACTCGGAACAGAAGAATTTTGCGGCCTCCCAAGCAAATCATAACTGGGTGCTTAGTTTGGATGCTGATGAAGAGCTAAATCCAGAGCTCCAGAGGAGCATCTCCAATTGGAAGAAATTTGAACCCGATGTCGTGGGTTATCGATTTGCAAGGCGTGCACAATACCTAGGCCGTTGGATCCGCTATTCCGGTTGGTATCCTGATCGAAAGCTCCGCCTTTACGATCGGCGTTGTGCACGATGGGGTGATTGGAAAGTTCATGAGAGCATTGTCCCTGACGGGGAAGTGGGTATTTTGTCCGGGGAGTTACTCCACTACACTTGCAACTCCCTTAGGGTTCATGCGAAACGAGTGGACCACTATACCACTTTGGCAGCTAGCGAAATGTTTGCAAATGGGTTAAGTCGGACCGTGTTTGGGCGAACAATTTTCCCGATGTGGACTTTTTTTAACACCTATCTGCTCAAATTTGGAATTCTGGATGGGTACCAGGGATTAATAATTTCTTTTATGGCTGCCTATTACGTTTATAAAAAATACAAAAAGCTAGCGCACCTGGTTAAAGGTGAAAAGATTTGAAGGATAACTTGTCTGATGGGAAGACCCTAAAAATCCTTCATATTGATATGGGAGAAGAGCTACGGGGGGGGCAACATCAACTTCTCTACTTGGTTGATGCGCTCAGCGTTAAAGGCCATAAGCAGATAGTAGCAACCCCCAAAAACAGTCCCCTTAAAATTCATTGCAAGAAAAAAGGGTTCCCCACTTTAACTTTACCCAGTCATTATTTTGGTCGATTAGCTGGACTTATCCTCCTACGGAAACACTTACAAACCGGAGGATTTGATATTGTCCATGCTCACGATGGAAAGGGGCAATCGTTGGCGTGGGTTGCATCAACCGGTATTCAAGTGAAGCGTGTGACTACCCGGCGAGTTTCTTTCCTACCACAACAAAAATGGATGGCATGGTTAAAATATGAATTGGGAAGCGATGCTGTCATTGCGGTTTCTGAGGCGGTCCGTAAGATTACAATTCATTCAGGAATTTCAAGTGAAAAAGTACATATGATTTTTGACGGTGTGGAGGTCCCTTCTCAGGTCCAAGGTGAAGAATCGCGGCGTTTACTTCGCAAGCAATGGGGTATTGGAGAGGGCGAATTTGCTGTGGGACATGTAGGATATTTCTCGGCTGAAAAGGGTCAGCTAGTGGCAGCTGGTGCAGCCCGCCAAGTTGAGAAGGAGCTGCCGCAGGTGCGATTTCTTCTTGCGGGAGGTGGTCCGTCAGGTTTCAAGTCAAAGTTTATTGATGCGAGTAAAGGTGGGATAGGTAATCTTCAAGTGGTCCACCTTGCGGAAAACTTGGGAGAGTTTCTGTCAGTGCTTGATCTTTTTATCATGCCTTCAACTTCGGAGGGCTTGGGCTCTTCTGTATTACACGCTATGGCATACGGACTTCCTGTGGTCGCAAGCCGTGTTGGTGGACTTCCTGAGGTGGTGGTTCATCAGAAGACAGGTTGGCTGGTTGATCCAGATTCCCCTGAAGAGCTAGCGGCAGCCATTCGTGTGGCTGTTCAGGAGAGAGAAAAGTTAGTTGAAATGGGCCAGGAAGGGCGAAGGCGTGTTGAATTACTATTTTGCCGTGAAACAATGGCAAAGGCTACTGAGTCCCTTTATTATGAATTGACAAAAAAGGACACAAGGATGGGCAAGGAATCAATCCAAAGTATTTCATAAGGGATTTTCAAGAAAATGATTCTGTTTCTCATATTTATCATTGGGTTAGCGTTAGGGAGTCTATTAAATGTTTGCATTTACCGTATGCCAAAAGGTGAGTCAATTATCGTCCCTCGCTCACATTGCCCACGGTGTGGAAAGATTATTTCTGCATGGGACAACATCCCTATTCTTAGCTACCTTTTGCTTAATGGGCGGTGCCGGAGCTGCCGAGAGTCAATTCCGGTCTCTTATCCTCTAGTTGAAATTCTGGCAGGATTACTCCTTCTAATAATTTACCGGAAATTCGGTTTTACACTTGAATTTGCTAAATTTTCAATTTTTGGAATGCTATTACTCATTCTTGTCTTTACTGACCTTCAGAATCGAATCATTCCTCATGCGATCACGATTTTTGGATTACTGGTTGGCGTAATTGCCAGTTGGTTTGTCTCGGTGGATTGGGTAGTTATCATGTGGGAGCTGGACTGGTTGGGAGGATTTCTAAATATTTGGAGAGTAAAATCTTTCCTAGCTGCAGTTACTGGGATGGCCTTAGGTGGGGGAAGTTTTTATCTTATTGGGAAAGCTTTCTATTTGCTTGATGGGAAACGGAAAGAATACCTCGGTTTTGGGGATGTGATGCTAGTGGCAATGATTGGGAGTTTTCTGGGTGTACCACTAACCCTGCTCACGGTTCTCCTTGGTTCTTTGTTAGGGACCTTAATCGGAATTACACTTGAAAATAGCATGCAACGTTTTCAACATTATAAATGGCCATTTGGTGCTTTTTTAGCTCCGGCAGCCATATTTTCTAGCCTAGAAGGGCGATCTGTAATTGAATGGTATATCAAAGTTTCAGGGTTTCGTTAACTTGATGGAGTTAGATTTCCTGTTAAGTTTCCTGTCTTCAGGTTGCCGAAAGCAGGTCTTCTAATCTATGTGGCTCTGTCTCCACAATAGAGAGCAGCAATTCCTCCAGTGAGGTCTTGGTGTGTTACCGACGTAAATCCACATTCTCGTATCGTTTGTGAGAGGGATTCTCTGGATGGGAAACGTGAAACAGAATCATGAAGATATTGATAAGGTCCATGTACCCCAGAAATCAAACCTCCAAGCTGTGGAAGGAGATAACGGAAATAAAGTCTAAAAATTAATCCAACCAAACCCTTTTGAGGCTGTGAAAATTCAAGAATAGCCACCCTGCCACCTGGCCTGAGAACTCGGCGAATTTCAGATAAGGCTAATTTGTGATTCAAGAGATTACGCAACCCAAAGGCCAAGGTAACCATGTCAAATCTTTTTGAGGTGAACGGGAGTTCTAATGCATCAGCTTCGATGACGGGGATTGCCAGGCTTGCCTGTAAAAATTTTTTACGAGCTATTCTGAGCATTGGGTGGCAAAAATCCACGGCTAGTACGTTACCTGTCGTTTTTCTCTTTAATGTTAATGAGAGGTCTCCTGTTCCAGCGCACAGATCGAGTATTTTGCAGTGGGGTTGAGTGAGAATCTTTCTGAGTTCCTGTGCCACCTTCCTCCTCCAATAGAAATCCACTCCAAAAGAAAGCAAGTGGTTGAGTAGGTCGTATCGGTGCGCGATGCTACCAAACATTTTCGAAATACGATCCGAATCGTATTTTTGTTCTTCAGGAGTTCGAGCAGGGCAGGGAGTGGCTTGGAAGGGAGGTGGAATGCTCATAGAGGGAGATTTCGTACCTCTTTCAATGCTTTTACGATTAGTGGTTTTGTTACACGGGTAACGATGCGTACAGAACCAATTCGCTCAGGTAAAACCCAATGGGTTACACTTCCCACAGTTTTTTTATCTCGGCCAAGAAGAGCTATAAGTTGCGTTGCTGTGATTCCGTGGAGGGAAGGGAGGCTTCCAAGAGAGCAAATCAGTTCTTCTATTTTCTTTGCCTCTCGAATCGGGAGCATACGTTTTTCTCTGGCTATATTGCTGGCAAGAAGAATTCCCCACCCGACAGCTTCACCGTGCAAAAAGCGGCGATAGTGGGTTGCTGCCTCAAGAGCGTGGCCAAGCGTATGTCCAAAGTTAAGGATGCGCCTGAGGTTCAATTCTTTTTCGTCTTTGCTTACCACCCGCACTTTTACCCTTGCCCCCCAGGCGATTAGGTGGTCCATGATTTCTGGATTCCTAGTGAGGATACTTTTTAAATTATTTTTGATGAAGCGGAATAATTTTGGGTCTTTAATTATGCCATGCTTAATAACTTCATAGAGACCAGAGCGGTAGGCACGAGGGGATAGCGAGTTAAGAACCTCTGGGTTTGCTGCCACGAATCGTGGTGGTGTTACTGTTCCCAGCATGTTTTTTCCCTCTGGAAGATTTACTCCAGTCTTGCCACCGATGGCACTATCTATTTGTGCCACTAAAGTTGTAGGTACTTGAATGGTGTCAATTCCACGCATATAGATAGAAGCAACAAAACTGGCAAGGTCCCCAACCACTCCTCCACCTAGCACCACAACTGCTGATTTCCGGTCTGCACGGCGATTGACAAGTTGCTGAGCAAGCACCTTGACTCCCGAGAGGGATTTTGATCGCTCTCCCCTCGGAACCAAAATAGGTGAGGTTGCAGGAAGTTTGGTTTCACGAAGAAACTTCGCACCCCATATTTTCCAGATTCGAGATTCCGTGATAATAAATATCGAAGAGTATTTTTTGCGACGACAAAAACGGCCCACTTCACCCCATGACCCGCTTCCTACTGAGAGAGTATATGGTGATTTCCCACATTTTACATGTATCTGAATCAAGTGAAATCCTCGCAGAGATAAAAATTGAAACAGGAATTCTGGGAAATTGGAATAACTATCTTTAACACGTTGCTGTGGTACGGGCAACCTTACTAAGATTATACATTACCTTTGTTGTCTTCAGGAAAACGTACTGAAAGTTGCGGAGCTCTTCACCTACATGTATGATTAAAATCAATTAATTTATGAACAAGACAATCAAATTACAACCTGATTTCCTGGTGATTGGGAGTGGAATTGCCGGTTTGAGGGCAGCAATCGAACTTGCTTCAAGGGGAAAAGTTCTGATTCTCACTAAATCAACTCCCCGTGAATCAAACACTAAGTACGCTCAAGGAGGAGTGGCTGTTGCGCTGAGCGAAGAGGATGAAGTTTCTCTCCATCTCAATGATACGCTTGAAGCTGGTGATGGCCTCTGCAATGAAGAGGCAGTTAAAATTCTTGTCGGGGATGGGCCACGAGTAATCAATCAACTTATCGAGTGGGGAATAAAGTTCGACAAACAGGGGACCCAACTTGCGTTCACAAGAGAAGGAGCACATAGTCGTCACCGAGTTCTCCATTCAAATGGGGACTCTACTGGTCGAGAGATTATGCGTGCACTTCTGGCTAAAGCTAGCACACTAAAAAACATTGAGGTTCGCCCATTTTCATTTGTCATTGACCTGTGCTGCACTGCCGGCAAAGTGGAAGGCGTTGAGTTTTTTGATGAAACTAACAAAGTGATTCAAATGGTTCAGGCTCCGCAAATTTTACTGGCAACAGGAGGGTTGGGGCAGGTTTATCGGGAGACAACTAATCCGTTGGTGGCGTCTGGGGATGGGGTGGCGCTTGCCTATCGGGCTGGTGCAGTTATTAGCGACTTGGAGTTTATTCAATTTCACCCGACAGCTCTTTACAAGAAGAAAGCTCCCCGATTCCTTTTAACTGAGGCATTGCGGGGTGAGGGGGGAATTTTACGAAACGCTGAACTTGATCGTTTTGTCGACAGATACCATGAGGAGGGTGAACTTGCTACAAGAGATGTTGTTTCTCGTGCCATTATTTCCGAAACTCGCCGCTTGGGTTCTGAATGTGTTTACTTGGATATGACGGGCCTCGATCCTGAACGAATCCGGAAAAGATTCCCTCGGATATACAAAACTTGTCTGAATTGTGATATCGATATTACAGCCAACTTGATACCCGTCTTACCGGCGGCGCATTATGCCATGGGTGGAGTCCATACGGATACTGAAGGCAGGTCAAGCCTGTTGGGTCTTTATGCTGCAGGGGAAGTTGCAGCCAATGGAGTGCATGGAGCAAACCGCCTAGCAAGTAATTCATTATTAGAGGGGCTAGTATTCGGGGCACGTGCGGGGCTTCATATGGGCTCTGGGTCGCCTTTTGTGACTCCACGGAATAGGGTTATTGGGAAAAAGATTTCTACTAATCTAGAATCAACTTGTCGGTCTAAAGAAAAGGCTGAATCTTCAGAGAACAAAAATTTGAGGGATGCACCTGTAAAAAGAATCAGTAAGGAAGATTTGGAAAAACAAACTGAGGAGATCCGTGATTTACTGTGGCAGAAAGTAGGAATCGTGAGGGACGAGAAAGAGATGGAAGCTGTTGTAGTGAAATTGAAAGACCTTACATCTCCTACATCCAATCGAATTAATAGACAGGAGCTGGAATTTCAGAATATTCACTTGGTGGCTAAACTTATCGTCAAGTCCGCCCTAGCCCGCAAGGAGAGTGTAGGGACCCACTATCGCTCAGATTTCCCTTCAAAATCGAAAAAAGGAAAACCAAAACACTCGTTCGTTTCTAAAGGATCTCCTGTCCGTTTTTCCTAGGAGATCCAATTACAGAAAAGCGGGTAATTTCTCTAATTCTTCGTTAAAGCACTGTTTAGATTTTCATAACATAGGTATTTTATTAAATGAGGGCATTGCCCTGAGTTAGGTTTTTACTGTGACTCCATTTGAGCGAGAGAGGCAAGCACGACGTTCCCAATTACAGAGAGACTGCTATGATGGAGTTTGTCGATGGTATCTTCGGTGGTGTGCCAGTATCGGTGGCCAGGGCCATAATTAAAATCAATGATATTTATTGCAGAAACTCCCGCTTTAACAAAGGGATAGTGATCGTCGATAATTTCAATTTGCAAATTTGAAAAATATTTTCCGTAACCAAGCTTCTTTGCAGAATTCCATATTAAGTCGTTTAACCAAGGAGTAGAATTTCTTTCCTTTTTGATGTCAAGCTTGGCATCACCAATCATATCAAGAAGAATTAAGGCATGGATACGTGATAATTCTCCTGTGGAAGTTAGTTTTTTAACCATGTGACGACTTCCGTAAAGTCCATCAGTCGGTGACCAATTTTTAATAGCTTCTTCCCCATCAAAAAAAACCAGCCAATAGGTAAATCGATTATCTCTATCTGTTAAGTTACGGCCCAATTCCAAGACCAATCCTACTCCTGATGCGCTGTCGTTTGCACCGACAAAAGGGAGCGAAGTGAACCGTTTGGTTTCGTAGTGGGCAGCCAGAATAATTACCTCGGGTTGGTGTCCTGGAATTTTTCCGACCAGGTTTACCATTTTAATTTTTCCGATTGGGGTGGATGCTGTGAAGTGGTCTTTTTCGACTTTACAACCGGCTTTACGAAGCTCAGCTTCAATCCACGCACGGGCATTTTTCAGGTTTAGTGAACCGCTGGGACGTGGCCCAAAATCTAATAGTTTCTTGATATTCGCATGAGCCCTTCTTCCATTCAGATTTTTTTGCGAAGAGGGAATATTTTGACCCATAGCGGGATTAAATCCTGATGATAGGGCTAGAGTCAGGGAGGTGGCAAGAATTATAGATTTGGTCATTTTTTTGCCTTCCAACTACTTCAACTCTTCTTGAGATGATTTCTTTTTGCGGCGAAGTTGCACCAGGAAGCAAAGGCCAATACTTAGGAAGTAAAGGCCCAGCATTGGGAGGGAAAAGAGCATTAGGGTGACCCAGTCGGGGGTTGGAGCCAAGGCTGCTGCCAGTATAGCTATAATTAAAATTGCGTAACGGATGTTTTTGAGCAGGAACCTTGGTGTGACAATTCCGAAGATTGATAGGATAAGTATGATAACTGGAAGTTCAAAGACTAAACCCATTCCTACTAATAGCGTACTTGCCAAACTGAAGTATTCATTGATATGAATAAAAGGTTGGAAATCACCGCCAAATTCAAAAAGAAATTGAAAAACAGGCGGAAGCACCACCCTGTAGGCAAAGTAACCACCTGACATAAACAGTGCTGAAGTCAAGGTCACAAATGGAAGGACGTATCGTTTTTCATGACGATACAATCCAGGTGATATAAACAACCATAATTGCCATAGGATTAAAGGGGAAGATGCAAAAATAGCGGCAACAAAGGAAACTTTAAGGTAGATATTAAAGGGTTCCATGGGGTTCGTGTAGACCAACCGGTCATATTCCGGATTGAAGCTTCGAAGCGCTTTAGTTACAGGGACCGCAAGGAAGTCATAGATATGTTCGTGAAAATAGAAGCAGGCGAAAAAAACCACGATGATAGACAGGACAGCAAAGACCAACCGTTGACGAAGTTCATCCAAATGCTCCAGGAAGGACATTTGTCCACCCATGGATCCCCCCCCTCCATTTGACCCTTTTCCAGAGCCACCAGAAGGAGGTTTTTTACTCCCGCTACTAGAACCTGAAGGCTTAGTCTCGGTTGGTGGTGGCGGTGATTTATTTGTTTCAGTATTTATTTTTATACTTTTCCCTTGCGTGTCAGTTGTTTCCCGGGTTCCTGCTTTCAGTTCCTTAGGGGGTGAACCTTGGGTTTCGCTTGAGGTATTGTCAGGATTGCTTTCCCAGTATTCGTCAGGAGATTGTTGGCTGCTATTTACCTGGTCATTGAAAGCGGGAGGGGTTTCATTGGGTTGAGAATCGTGAACACTTTGATTTTCAGCCCGCAGGGGTTTATTGGTTGCCGCCGTATCTGAGGATTTCTGATGACTAGTCGCGGTTTGCTTGCTGTTCTTCCTGGTAGGGGGGTTCGGATTGATGGTGGTCATAAGGTGGAGGCTCGGAAGAACTAAAGTTGACTTCAGTTTCGATCGCAGAGATCTCGGACTCAAGGGACTTCTTTAAATCATCAGAAGCACGTCGAAATCCACGAAGTCCTTTGCCAAGTGTGCGGGCAATCTCAGGCAGTTTCCTCGGCCCAAAAAGAAGAAAGGCCAAGAAAAGTATAAACCCTATCTCTCCAAATCCGCCCCCAAACACAGTCTGTACCTCTGGTCTGAATCATAGGTGAGGAAGAGTTGGATGTCAAGGAAGCTTCCTGAAGATGAAGGCATTTGCATAGGTTCCAGGGGAGGCTTTTTCAATTGAGGACTTGTAGGGCTTGAGGTTTAAGAAGGGATGCTGAATGAAAAGATTCAAAGGGAAGATTAACTTGTTGAAATACGTGATCAGGTTCAATTTGGGTAATTTTCCTTAGATCTGGATAATATTTTAAAAGATTTTTAGGAATTTTAACTTTCTGATTCCTAAGAAGGCTCGTCAATTGAAGTGATTTAACGATAGATTTTCCGTGGGAGTTATTTTCAGCGACGACATAAGTTGTTTTGGTCCGGTTGGCAATACGCCGAATTTCCCTTTCCCAGAAGCTCAACTTAGAGATGGTTTGATAATCACCATTTTTGTTTTTGTGGGATTGGAGGGAATGGATTAGGTTTTGTGATTCACAGAGTCGGATGTATCCATTAACTCTGATTTTTGATTCAGCTGATTGAAGACCTAGTGCCATTTGTGGGTGGTTGGGATTGTAGAATCCCACTTTTCTTTGTTGGAGAATTTGACAAATGGTTTTTTGATTCCATGTTTTATTTCGAACTTCCACAACAAGTGGATATTCTGAAAACTCGATCAACAACCTTTCTAGATATTCTTGATTTTGGTTTGTATTGTGAAAAGAAGGAGGAAATTGAAGCAACAGGGCACCAAGCCTACCTGATTGCCTTAATGGTTCCAGTCCTTCCTTGAATGCTAGTTGATCGTCCTTGTTTTTATTGCATTGATGTGTGAATCTTTGCCAAAGAATTGCAGTGAACTGAAAATAAGGGTTGTGGGCTACTTGATGGAGCCAAAGTTTTGCGATTTGCGGTTTAAGAGGTCGATAAAGGGTTGTATTAATTTCAACTGTGTCAAAGAATTCGGAAATATACGTTAATTCATGGAACTTTCGTTCAGGTGTTGAAGGATATATAATTCCAGCCCAATCTGAGTGGAGCCATCCAGAAGGTCCAATTTTTACCTTTCCGCGTGGAAGCGGCTTGTTTTTGGTCATGTTTAACCTATTTCGCTTTTATTTCGCCTATGATAGGAAGGTTAGGGATATTTGTCAAGAAAAATATTCGTATTTTCTTCGCTTTTCAATAGTTTAGATGATATATAGGCTTAAATTTCAGAGGTTGGAAACAGTTATGTTTTGCTCTAGAATCACTTGTAGGGAAAACCGGGAGGTTGGAATCTTTCCTTATGTCGAACACTAAATCTGCTAATGACATTATGATCCGTGAGGTAAAGCCTGATGATGCTTCTGAGATCGCTCGTGTTTTCAATCAAGGCGTTCAAGATCAATTAGCTACCTTTGAAAACACATTTGCCCGTCCTGAGGATCGGTATCTTTGGATTGTAGCTAGGCCTGAAGAATACCCTGTAATGGTCGCTCAACTTAAACATACTCTGGTCGGATGGGCTTCACTTACTCCGTATAGCCCAAAGAACTGCTATAACGGAATTGCTGAATTAAGTATATATATTGACCGCAACTTCCGAACGCATGGTGTTGGCCAAACCCTTATGGAAGTAATGCAGAAGATCGCATGTGATAAGGGCTATCATAAAATGATTGGTCGCCTTATGGCCGACAATCAAGGCAGCCGCAAGCTTTGTGAATCAACCGGGTGGCGTGAAGTTGGTATTCATCAAAGCCATGCAAAGCTAAGTGGAGTGTGGCAGGATCTTGTCTTGGTCGAATATTCCATTCCCGAAAATATGAAATAATCTAGAATTGAAGGAATAAATTTTCCCCTGATCGCATTTGGAGCATTATTTGTTCAGGTATCGGATGATTTAAGGTCTTCTAAGGGTAGTAGCGGAGGAGCGGGGCAGGGGCCCCGAAAGAGTTGTCTCTAGTTTTTTGTTGAGCGAAGTTTTTCTAGTTCTTTTCCTGTTTCACCTTCCACCACTTCATGCAGGCTATTCCCGTGAGAATCCATGGTGCAAATAGCGGGGAAATTTTCAACTTCGAAGTCCCAGATGGCTTCGGGGGTCCCAAATTCTTTCAAATATACTCCGTGAACCTTCTTGACGGAACGGGAGTAATACTGGGCAGCGCCACCAATTGCATTCAGATAAACTGCCCCATGTTCTTTTAAGGCAGCCAAGGTCTTGGATCCCATTCCACCTTTTCCCATAACTGCACGAATACCAAATTTCTTAATTATCTCACCCTGATAGGGTTCCTCTCGGATGCTAGTGGTGGGACCGGCGGCAGTTGTTCTCCATTCTTCTCCTTGCTTCAGCATTACTGGGCCACAGTGATAGAGAATTGCGCCTTTAAGATCAACAGGAGGATTATTTGACATTAGATAGTGGTGAACTTGATCTCGCCCTGTATACACGTGGCCGTTAATCAAAACTACATCACCAACTTTAATCTGCCGCACTTTAGTTTCACTAAGAGGAGGAATGAGGTTGATCTCACGCCCTGTTAGTTTAAAGCCAACATTTTTCGCCATTGTTTTGACTGGGATATCTGGATCTCGGTAGAGCCATTTTTTAATTGAACCCGAATTTGAGTCAATCATAACCCCCAGCCGGCGGAAGGCCCAGCAATCATACGCAACTGAAACAAAGAAACTTGCTGGTAGTCGATTTACAGCTACGATTTTACATCCAATAAGGGATGTTTTCCCACCGAAGCCCATGGTGCCAACACCTAACCGATTTGCTTCCTCCATGATTTCAGTTTCTAGGGTGGCAAGTGTTTGGTTGGGATTCACGTCGCCTAGTGTTCTGAATAATTGCAGCTTTGAATAGTGATAACCAGTTGCGCGGTCACCACCGATGCAGACTCCGATTGCTCCGGGACTACAACCCTGCCCCTGAGCTTGCCAGACAGAGTGCAGGATGACTTTTTTAACTCCTGCAAGTGTTCGGTCTGCACGGCCAAGGTGATCTAGGCTTGCGGGAAGAGAATACTGGATATTTTTATTTTCACAGCCGCCGCCCTTTAAAATAAGTTTTACCTCGGTGTCTTGTTGTTTCCACTGCTCAAAATGGATTACAGGGGTCCCTGCACCAAGATTTGTTCCTGTGTTTTTTCCTGTGATTGAATCAACCGAATTAGGACGGAGCTTGCCAAGGCGCGTGGCTTCGGCAATAGCCTCTTCAATTTGCTTCCTCATTGCAATTTGATTTATTCCAACTGGGGTTTTAATCTCGAATGTTGGCATCCCAGTATCTTGACAAATGGGATTTTCCGAATCGGATGCCATATCGATGTTTTCAGCGATGATACTTAAAGCTTGTGATGACTGGGAAGCTGGCGTTTCCTTTTTTATCGCGAGCCCCATTGCGTCCCGAACGTCTGGAGGGAGGTCTGTTGAGGTGCTGGTAATTAGCTCCAACATGCTTTTATAAAATGATTCCATCGCATTCCTTCTGTTTCTATAGCTACCTGACGTTAATTTAACTCCACTTCAAGAGCGCCAAACACCTTATCTATGCCCATGTTTGAAAAAATGAAGGGTATTGTCGGTTTATGGTGCCGGGTTCTGTAGGGGCTTTTTGATTGAGTCGAGTGTAGGACATTTTCAAAATACCAATCTTCACCAATCTAGAATAATACGAATTATAGTGTAACTGGAAACAATCACAATCATTAAGGAGCAAATCCAGAGAAGTGCATCCACCCAGCGCTCTGGCTGGAGTCTTCGGTCTAGATGGCGATGTCGCAAATAGACTACGGTGAAAGCAATTACCGGGAGCATTAAGGTTTGCGCGACTCCTCCAACTATGACCATTGCAACTGGACTCTTAAAGAGAATGAAGGTTAGGGTGTAAGCTAAAATCCACATTATGACAAATATCCTAAACCAGGGGATACGAGCTTTATGGTGGCGGTAATTTGTAACAGCAAAAACACGCAACAAAAACACACTGCAACAACACACAGCAAAAACACACAGCAAAAACACAGCAAAAACACACACCAAAAACACACAGCAAAAACACACACCAAAAACACAGGAAAAAAACACAGCAAAAACACACAG
>CAZSDV010000029.1:0-1092 GCA_964605715.1 uncultured Acidobacteriota bacterium | reverse complement strand
TGTGGAGAAAAGCACACAGAAAGATCCAGCTAAAAATAAATAGAGTGCGCCTGGGCCAACTGTCTCCGTAAACATTCGTGATAGAGTGAGGATCATTTCACTGCTTTTGGGCACTACGTTCAGGCGGTGCAGTATGGCGGCCCCGAGCAGATAGAAGGCAATAGTTGCGGAAGTGTAGAGGATCATGGCAACAATAGCATCAAGTCTCATGACTTTAATCCAGCCACGACAATGAGCAACCCAATTCTCATCCCGATTACCAGAGGAGATATGAGTTCCGGCATACCGTGCATAGCCTTTCTCTAGGCACCAGTTTGGATAGAAGAATAGCTCAGCAGTTCCCATCCCTGTGATTCCAAAAACTGAAAATGCAACTAATAATCCTTGTTCAGGAAATGAAAATTTTAATCCTGATGTAATCTCCTCTAGGTTAATGGCGTGCGGTGAACCCTGGATCAAAATAGCTGAAATAATAGTTGAAAATGTAAACCCAGCAACAAGGATTCCAGTGCCACGTTCGACAATCCCATAGCGACCGTTCAGTAGAAGTGCAACGGTAACAAAAGACACTAGAATTCCCCAGTAAAGTACATCAATCCCAGGGAAGAGCATATTTAGTGTTTGGCCAATACCGCCCATGATCCCTCCCACTTGAACTGCAACCAGGAGGTTCATGATTATCCACCCCCAAATAACCCATGAGACTTTCCATCGTGGACCCGGAACTCTGTTGGCAGCCTCAAAGGTTGTTTCTCCTGAAGCGATGGTGTATCGTCCAATTTCTTCCTGGATGACTACTTTCAGTGCGCAGCTGAGAATAATTAACCACAATGCGATAAAGCCCATTCGCGCTCCAAGAGTCGTAGTTGCAATTAACTCTCCACCGCCCACAACAGATCCAGTTAGAATTAAAGAGGGGCCAAGAAATCGCAATCTTTTCCAGAAATTAGTTGGGGGTGAAAGCATACCCTTAGGGAGGGTTTCAGTTTTTTTTGGGTTAGTAAATTTGGTATTCATTTGGATAAATATTTTGTCTCCGCCCCTTGAGTTTCGACATAAACAGAGTAGAGTGACTGGCTGGCCGTCATAAAA
>CAZSDV010000028.1:24945-28301 GCA_964605715.1 uncultured Acidobacteriota bacterium | reverse complement strand
GATCAAGGTCGTACGTAACACGTCGCTGTTTTATGGTTTCTGCCAAGGCGACCTCAATTAGTTTTCCTGTCTTGGGCCATCCCATAAATTCGAACATGAGACTGCCCGCCAGGATCACGGCACCAGGGTTAATTACATCCTTATCAGCGTATTTAGGG
Organism: uncultured Acidobacteriota bacterium; assembly: GCA_964605715.1. Lineage (GTDB taxonomy): Bacteria > Acidobacteriota > Terriglobia > UBA7540 > JAPUME01 > JAPUME01. The sequence continues at coordinate 28,143 of CAZSDV010000028.1, read as the reverse complement.
GCGGTTCCGTGGGTGGCCTCAAATAAACCTTGCTTGTCACCGATATTTGCGCCTGGAGCTAGACCCAAGCCGCCCACCTGTGCAGCGCAGGCATCAGAAAGATAATCACCGTTCAGATTGGGTGTGCAAATGACATCATACTCTTCGGCACGAGTCACAATTTGCTGGAGCATGGAGTCGGCTATGCGATCCTTAAGAAGCACCTTTGCTTTCCATTGTCCGTTTCCATGCGTAGCCCAGATTGTGTCTAAGCAATTCCTTACTTCAGCTTGAACCGATGCTTGGAATTCCTCAGAACCGTGCGTCAGGCCTGGCTCAATCAGAGCCGCGTTATCTTCCACGCTCAAGTTCGGGTTATTTTCTTTGTTTCCTAGGATCCAACTTTCTTGTTCACTGACGGTTTCGGCACGAAATTCCTTCTTACCTAGCTCGTAGGCCCAATCACGGAAAGCACCCTCGGTAAACTTCATGATGTTGCCTTTGTGGACCATTGTCACGCTTTTCCGCCCGCCCTCAATGGCATAGAGAATTCCTCGTCGGACCAGTGCCTTTGTACCGGTGATTGAGATCGGTTTGATGCCAATTCCTGAGTCGGAGCGGATGCGCTTTGAAGATCCGTCAGAGGCAAGAGATTGATTTACAAAGTCGATGATCTTAGCTGCCTGAGGCGAGCCCTCACGCCATTCAATTCCTGCATAGACGTCCTCTGTGTTCTCGCGGAAGATGACTACATTCATCCGTTCCGGGTGCTTTACGGGAGAGGGTACACCCGCAAAATACTTCACTGGTCGTACGCAGGCGTAAAGGTTGAGTAATTGCCGCAGCGCAACATTCAAACTACGGATTCCACCTCCAACCGGAGTTGTCAAGGGGCCCTTGATGGCAATGTGAAAATCTCGGATGGCATCTACGGTGTCAGTTGGCAGCCATTCACCACATTCCTTGAATGCTTTTTCACCGGCAATAATTTCGTACCAAACGACTTTACGTTTTCCACCGTATGTCTTCTTGACTGCAGCGTCAAAAACACGGCGCGAGGCTTTCCAGATATCCCTACCCGTCCCATCTCCTTCAATGAATGGGATAATGGGGTTTGAAGGGACAACAAAATTCCCGTTTTCAAAAGTGATAGGCTCTCCTTCAGAGGGAACAGGTACGTGGTTATAGGATTTCATTTCGTTTTACCTCGCTCAGATAGCTATTACTTTCCCACTTGGACGTCAGAGAGCAATGCCCACATGGTGGGTTGCTTTTGATCTGGCCGAAACGTGACGGGCGTTACTGGGGGCCACCAGAGGCGTGAAGCCCGGGCAGTGAGGATCATCTGTAGGTGGAACAATTGAGCTTGCTGCCCGAATCTGGTTTACTGGTTCCGAATTAAATTTAACAACCCGCCGGCAAGCATGACATTCTTCTGCCGATCGGTCAGAGTATATTGGACTGAGATACAAAAGCCCTGCGTGAGATTTCTAAGTTCTACAGGCCGTCTCTCTGAAAGAGCTTTCCTCGCCTCGCTGATTTCCAGTTTGTCACCCTGATTCAGGCGACTGTGATCGTTGGGATTTTCGAAAGTTAAAGGCAAGATGCCGAAATTAATCAGGTTTGTCCAGTGAATACGCGCGAAGGACTTAGCTATGACCGCCCTTAGTCCCAGGTACATTGGTGCTAGAGCAGCATGTTCGCGGCTGGACCCTTGCCCGTAATTGTTTCCTGCCACAATAAAACCCCCACTGCATTGCTTGGCCCTTTCTACGAATTTAGGGTCAACTCTTGCATAGACGAATTCAGCGATAGCAGGGATGTTTGAGCGCAGCGGAAGTATCTTGGCTCCCGCTGGCATGATGTGGTCCGTAGTGATGTCATCACCTACCTTAAGCAGAAGGGGTCCCTTCAAATCATTCAGCATTGGCTTAGCAAGCGGCAGAGGTTTAATGTTGGGGCCGCGTATAACTTTCACCACATCAGGTTTTTCTGAAGGGGAAAGAATCATGCGGTCGTCAACGATACACTCATCGGGCCACTCAACTTTAAGAGGTGTCCCCAGGTCGCGTGGGTCCGTGATCACGCCGCGGGCTGCACAAGCTGCTGCCGTTTCCGGGCTGGCCAGATAAACCTTGGCGCTTGCCGTCCCACTACGGCCCTCAAAGTTCCGATTGAAGCTCCGAACGGAAACCGAATCGGAGGACGGCGCCTGACCCATGCCGATACAGGGCCCACAGGCTGATTCAAGTATCCTGGCCCCACCTGAAATTAGATCTGCCAGCCCGCCACTTCTTCCTATCATCTCAAAAACTTGCCGGGAGCCTGGGGTTACGACAAGGCTTACCTCAGGATGAACATGATGCTGCTTGACCACCGATGCGACGCTCATCAAATCGTGGTAGGAGGAGTTTGTACAACTGCCGACGGCGACCTGTTGCACTTTCAAACCCTGGATTTTACGCACTGGGACGACTTTGTCTGGGCTGTGAGGTTGAGCAATCAGTGGTTCAAGTTTCTCGAGATCGATCACTAATTCCTCATCGTAGGTGGCATCAGCATCAGCGGCCATGGGCTTCCAAGCATCCTCCCGTTTTTGGCTGCGGAGATAGTTGCGCGTGTTTGTTTCACTAGGAAAAATGGAAGTGGTAGCACCGAGCTCTGCACCCATATTGGTGATGGTGCTGCGCTCAGGCACCGTAAGGGAGGCCACTCCTTCACCGTGGTATTCAATGATTTTTCCGATACCACCCTTGACTGTTAATCGACGCAGTAACTCGAGGATAATATCCTTGGCCGTGACCCAAGGTTGGAGCTTGCCACGCAGCTCAACCCCCAAAATTTTCGGCATTGTCATATAGAATGGGCCACCACCCATGGCTACAGCGACATCCAGCCCTCCTGCCCCAATAGCCAGTGACCCCATGCCGCCACTCGTTGGGGTATGGCTATCTGAGCCAAGCAGAGTAGCTCCTGGCTCGGAAAACCTTTCCAAATGAACTTGATGGCAGATACCATTGCCAGGGCGGGAATAAAATACACCATGCTTGGCGGCGACGGATTGTAAGAAGCGATGGTCATCAGCATTTTCGAAGCCTGATTGCAGCATATTGTGATCGACATAGCTGACGGAAAGTTTAGTTTTAACCTGTGGAATCTTCATAGCTTCAAATTGAAGATAAGCCATGGTTTCTGTCGCATCCTGAGTGAGTGTCTGGT
>CAZSDV010000028.1:0-24935 GCA_964605715.1 uncultured Acidobacteriota bacterium | reverse complement strand
GTCTGGTCGATTTGAAGAGCGGTTTCCTCTCCAGCGACAGCCTCACCCTTTAGCGAGTGGGCGTCAATTATCTTTTGTGTAAGATTTCGTCCCATTTTTACTTTTCCCTATTTTCCCCCGACTAGCGAAACTAGCAACCCTGCAGTCCCAAATATTACCTAAAGCCTGCGTTCTACGATAACATTCCGATGCGTCCAAATTCAAGAAATACGGGTACCTGGTAGCTTTCCTTAATTTTTGGTTACAGGAGGAACCCTCTCTTTTTGTCTTTCCTTGGAGAGGCCAATTTCTGTCTGAGCGATAATCACTTTTTTCTCCCACGTGCCTAGATGATTCGTGAAGCAGATTTTCTCGTTGGGCAAAAGGTTATCCAGTTCGCACACTTAATTGTCGATTGACTTTTCCTAAATGCTACAAGGAGCATGTGGGTAGGAGAAAAATTAGTATTTAAGAGTATAAGAGCCTACCGGAAACCCTGGGAATTTCTCTGTCTCTAATGTCTTGCCCTGCCTAGTGCTATTGTTTTTCAAGCTTGACGAGGCAGCCTTACTTCTCTACCTTTAGGAAATTCAACCTACCCTGGATCAACTTTCTAGGGAGTTACGCTGAGGATTTGTGGCACGAATCGGAATTGATGCAACGTATAGCGTAGACGAGGAGGCCTATGGGATATCTCGTTATTCACGGCGACTAATTGAGTCTCTTATAGCTCTTCCTTCGGCGCATGAATTTTTGATCTGCTATCGTTTGTCACGTTTGCTACGCTGGAAAAAGTTTATTCCTCTGACCAGGACTGGAGTTGGGCGCAGCTATTTTCAGCCTCCCTGGGGCTGGCAGCTTCCATCAAGATTAGACTTGTTTCATAGCCTGGCGCAACGGCCTGCCCCGTTTCGTTTTCGGCGTGAAGTGGTTACGGTACATGATATATTTCCTCTTACGGGTAAAGATTACTCGACCCCCGATTTCCAAAGGGTCTTTTCAAGACACCTTACTAAGGCTGTCGAGAAAGCAGTTCGCATCATCACCCCTTCCGAGTACACGGCTGGGGAACTGGTGCGATATGGGGGTGTGTCGAGAAAGAAAATTCGTGTGGTTCCTGAAGGCGTGGACTTACCCCTAGGTAAATTTACCAACAAGGAAAAACGGCAGCGCCTAATGGAGCTAATTGGGCAAAAAGGGAAAATGCTTCTCAATGTTGGGGCATTGCAGACGCGAAAAAATTTAATTCGATGCTTGCAGGCGCTACTCAAACTTCCAGACGATATTTTTTTAGTTCGGGCGGGAGGGGAAGGTCTGGGAATTGAGATGATTCTTGCCTCTATCCGTGAGTACTGCCTTGAAAAGAGGGTTCTGCTTCTGGGTTACGTTTACGAGAAAGAGATAGAAGAGCTTTATGAAACAGCGGATGCCTTACTGTTTCCTTCTCTTGAGGAGGGTTTTGGGTTGCCAGTCTTAGAAGCGATGGCACATTCACTTCCTGTGGTGACCTCAAGCTCTTCGGCACTACCCGAGGTGGGTGGAGACGCAGCCCTCTATGTAAACCCGATTGAGGTGGAAGATATAGTACGAAAAGTCGCAGCAGTTCTCCAGGATGAATCGCTTCGAAAGATCCTGATAGCAAGAGGATTGAGGCGAGTGAAGAAATTCTCGTGGAGACGGGCGGCGGAAGCTACTATGAATATTTATGAGGAAGTCCTGTCTGAATCGGCATCGTAATATCGAGATAACCCTAGGTAATGGACTAGCGTCTATTTTGGCCCGGCAGAATCTGTATGGCAGCGCAGGTGCTCTAGGATCTCCGGGTGAACAGGAAATCCCAATCGAAGGGCAATCTTGGAGTGCTCACGACTGAGGCCTAGCTTACCTTGTTGGCCGAATGCGACGGCTAAGTTATTGTGGGCAGCAGCAAATTTTGGATTCAGGTTAATGGCGATCAGATATTGCTCGATGGCGCCTTGTAAATTCTTCTGGTACCGGTAGAGATTCCCGAGGTTACAGCGAACCTCCGGCGTCTGCATGCCTAAATCAATTGCACGAAGATAAGCTTTTTTAGCTTCCTTCAGCTTTCCGATTGATTGATATACAACGCCTAGATTGTAGTATGCTTCTTTCCGGTTGGGTTGGGATTTTAGACATCTCCGGTATTCAATGATAGCTTCTTGTTTTTGGCCAGCCTCGAAAAGAGCAACACCTAGATTTAAGTGTAAATCTGGGTTTTTGGGCTCGAGCTCGAGAAGATGCTGCAAAACCGTTGCTGCTTCTTCCCAGCGACCCTGCTGGAGCTTCTTCATAACTTTAGAGAGCCTGAGGTCAGCAGTTTTTTCTTCGGTGTGATCCATGACAGAGAGTTTCATTCTAGTACAATTGGCCTCCAGACTTCGAACAATTTAGAATGCAACATATGTTGTAATGGTATGACAGAGGAGAACGCTTCGTATAGAGAATAAGGCCTATCCCGGGGAGAATTAAAGATAAAACGGATACTTATCCTACTTTACATACCTTTTTGTTTCGAGATAGGGATAGCCTTGCTGATCCTTCCCTGGGTTACACTTTGGCACCGGAATTTTTTCGTGCAAGAATTTCAGTGGGTAAACCTGATCGCCATGAATCATTTTGTTCGGGGTAGTATTTCAGGATTAGGAATGGTGAACATTGGCTTGGCGCTCTGGGAAATCCGACATTTAAAAGGAACACTGGCCTCCCATGAGTCTGGCTGAGGGTTTTGTGCTCTGCTATATCACCGACCGAACAACACTTCCGCAAGGTGAAATCTCTGTTCGTGTAAAGGAAGCCATCGAGGCAGGCGTCTCTCTAGTTCAAATCCGAGAGAAGGATATGGGAACGAGGGAGTTGCTTGGGCTCGCTGGAAACGCAGTTCGTTGGGCTTTTGGTCGGGCTACGAAAATTGTAGTAAATGATAGACTGGATGTAGCTCTGGTCACAGGAGCACAGGGTGTTCACTTAGGGAGGGAATCCGCTCCTCCTGGGGCGGTCGGTACCCATTTCTCCAGGCCTCAGCTGATGGGCGTCTCCTGCAGTTCCCTGGAGGAGGCACAGAGTGCCGAGAAAGCGGGGGCCGACTACATCCTACTGGCTCCAATCTTCAAACCTTTTTCGAAAGCCTCATCCTGTCCCCCACTAGGACTAGAGAGACTTCAGGAGATTTCCAGAAAAACCACAGTACCAATTCTTGCCCTAGGAGGCATTACTCTTGAGCGGGTCCCCTCCTGCCGAGAGGCAGGTGCCTCAGGAGTGGGAGGAATTTCTCTATTTCAGGGCTGTCCTTCGTTGAAGCAATGTGTGGCGGAAATTCGTGCACTCTGCAACTGACCTCGGATTTTAGAGACGAAGGCTTGTGTACTTGACTACCCCTCTCCCAAAACACTACCGAAGGGCTTCAATCCTTCAACGTTATCGCAAACTGCCTTGATCGCTGCGGTGAGGGGAATTGCTATGATCAGGCCGACAGCCCCCCAGAGCCACCCCCAAAACATAAGCGCGACCGTTACTGCTAAGGGATTGAGTTTCACTCGGTGGCCAACAAGCTTGGGAGTCAAGAGGTTTACTGCTAGGAAGTGGATTAGGACCACCGCTACCGTGATGACAACAAATGGTGTTGGGGTTGTCATGGCCGGGTTGATGAGTAGCAAAAGGAGAGGTAGAAGGAGAGCTAAAGCTACGCCGATGTAGGGGATCAAGTTTAGGAAGGCGCAAAGAGGCGCTACGAGCAGAGCATAGCGCACGCCCACTAAATAGAATACCGGTACGAGAGCAAAGGAAGAAAGAAGCGCTACGATAATATTCCCTAGGATGTATTCACGGGTCATGTGACTAATTCCCCGGATAACTCCTTCAGCAACTTTCTGCTGCTCCGGCCTGAACAGATTAACCACCACTCTCCAAAGCTGGTGTTTAGAGGTCAGCATAAAGAAGACTAGAAAAGGTATAAACATTACTGTGAACGCAGCTGTGTAAATTGAACCGATGCCACGGAAAATGTATTGCTCCCATCCAGATTCAGCCTCCACGCGGACCGTGGGGACGAATGGAGCTTGTCGAGAAAAGATCGCATTCCCTCTTAGCTCCAGCGACTCGAGCGGCTGTAGAATTCTTGCAATGATTTCTTGGATCCGAGCGCTAAGGATAGGAATGTCAGCGATAAATTCTACTAGTCGACCATAAACCAAGAAACCCAACAAACTAAGGAAGCCAAGCGCAAGAAGCACAATTGCAATTGCACCTAACCAGCGAGGACATTTTATGCGCTCAGTTAATTGGACTACTGGGTCCAGAACAAATGCGATAAAGATAGAGCAAATCAATGTAATAATTACTGAGCTAGCGACGTAGCAGGCGGCAATTACCGTGGCGGCCGCAATAATGCGAATGCTGGCGGTTGTGGTATTCGGATTAATCATCGGATTTTTAGTACTCTTTTCGATCCCTGACAGCCGTCCAGAATATTCTATCCTGAGCTGCACTAAAACAATTAGTGAAATTACAGCTTGAAGATGAATTAAAATAGAGAAATAGGAGAAGTTCAGTTGTTATTTTTTTAGTGGCTCCTAATAAACAATGGATGGTGATATGAAAAACGATAAGAATCTCCGTTTGGTGCTCTGGATGGAAAGCAATTTTGATCCCTATCACAGCATAGATGCTCAAATGATTGAGGAAGCTGGAGGGACTCTTCGAATAGTTAAGGCCGCAAATGAGGAAGAGCAAATGCGGTTAGCCGCCGAGGCCACTGTGTTCCTGGGGGGTTGGATTCCAATGCCTCGGAGTTTTTTGGAGCGACTCGACCGTGCAGTTGGTGTCATCCGCACCGGCATTGGCCTTGACACGGTTGATCAGGCAGCAGCCACTGAACTCGGTATATGTGTCGGGAACGTTCCTGACTTCTGCCTACAAGAGGTTGCAGAACACACCCTGGCCCTAATTTTTTCTGTGACCCGGAAAATCGTACATGCAGATCGTATTGTGCGTATGGGCAAGTGGCACCGTTGGTCAGCACAGGATATGCTACCCATGCATCGTGTGAGTGGACAGACGTTGGGGTTGATCGGCCTAGGGAATATTGGTCGAACTGTAGCTATGAAGGCACGGGCGCTGGGTTTAAGATTAGTGGCTTATGACCCCTTCGTGTCACCTGAATCGGCGTCTGGCATTGATGTTAGGCTAGCTGAACTTGAGGAGGTATTGAGCACCGCTGACATTGTTTCCCTGCATGTTCCTCTCTCACCGAAAACCCACCACCTAATTAATCAGGAAGCCCTTGGGAAAATGAAACAGGGGGCGATCCTCATCAACACTTCTCGTGGACCGGTGGTGGATGAGAGGGCTTTACTCGATGCACTACAGTCAGGAAAATTATCAGGTGCTGGACTGGATGTGCTGGAAAAAGAACCGCAGAAAGGGCCACATCCGTTTTTCGATCTTGATAATGTTGTAATGACTTGCCACTATGCTTCCTGTAGCGTGGAGGCTTATGCCAACATGGGCCTGCAAATTTCCCAGCAGGCCTCGGCCATGCTTCGTGGTGAGTTTCCTCACAATTTGGTTAATCAGGATGTTAAGGATGTCCCTCAGTTGAGACTTCAAAAGAGAATGTAATTTTTTCCTTCTATTCAGAAATTAGTGCCGGTGTAGTTGATTCGTGAATCAAGCGATAGGGTGGAACTCGTCGTGACGCTCCTAATTTGTTTCTGGGGTGTCTTATTAAGGAAATCTAAGATCGACTAATTATATAACTTGTACGTTCCAGTCGCGCAGTCCTGTTCAATGCTGTATACTTTTCCCATCCAGCTGTAAGCATTTCTAGTTAGGACAGGTACGAGAGTTTGGAAGTGAAGACTGTTCGCGCCCGCGTGCCCTCCTGTCCCCTCAAGGAGATCTAAATGAAAGTCAACCATGTCAAACAGGCGCTGAAAGCAGGAGAGTCGGTCGTGGGAACCATGATCCACGAGGCGCGCAGTCCTGAAATCCCTCACTTGCTGGCAGCAGCCGGGATGGACTTCATCCTGGTAGATACCGAACATGCTTCTCCTGATCCTGAGACGATTCAAAATCTTACCCGAGGAGCTAAGGCGGCAGGCTTGGTGCCACTGGCGAGGGTAACCGACAACGAGTACTTTCTCATTGCACGCACCCTTGATATGGGCGTGATGGGAGTTATGGTTCCCAGGGTCGATACACGTAAAGAGGCAGAGCGTGCTATTGCCAGTGTTAAGTATCCTCCACAAGGGAGGCGAGGGTTCGGCATGCGACCTGTGATTACCGACTACGCGTCAACTACCGTACAAGAAGCAATCAAATGGTCCAATGAAAATACACTGGTAATTCTTCAGGTAGAGAGCGAGGAAGCAATAGAAAACCTGGATGAGATTACACGCGTTCCTGGTCTAGACGTTTCTCTAATTGGATTGAACGACCTTTCTATCTCCCTCGGGGTGCCAGGAGAATTCAAACACAAACGCGTATTGAAAGCGATTGAGCGTGTGTTTGAGGTTTGTACGAAGAATGGCGTTTCGCCTGCAGTTCATGGCTCGACTGTTGAAGCAACCAAACGTTATCAAGAGATGGGGATGCGATTCTTGATGTTGGGGTCAGAAAGTCGACTTCTACTGCGAGCCGCCACCGACGCTGTTCAGGCGCTCGTTGGAGAGACGCGCCGGGCAGGAAAAGGTCTCTACTAGGATAGAGAGAGGTATGGGTGGATGCCCTGCTTGAGGTGAGTGCGGGACTCTGCCAGAGAAATCCTACAGAACGCCAAGTCCCTTGACTTTAGCCTACTGGGTAGCTTACAGTGGGGCATCCTCTAATAAGTCTTTTTCCCAGGAGAGGCAATGGATTTCCACCTTGGAGAGAAAGTAGTGTATCCCAACCATGGTGTTGGGATTATCCAGCAAATCTCCAAAAAGAATTTCAACGGCGCATCCGAAAGCTATTATCTTCTAAAAATTCTGTCGAGCAGTTTGCGAGTCATGGTTCCCTTCTGCAATGCCGAAAGTGTTGGGCTCCGTCGGGTGTCTAAGGGCCGGGAAGTTAAATCAATCCTCCGGTTTATGGAAAAGATTGGATGTGAGACAGCCAGTAACTGGAAGTGGCGATACAAAGAGAACTGTGACAAGATGCGGACTGGTGAGCTGCAGCACGTAGCTGAGGTTCTGAAATGCCTGCTCACCTTGAGTCAGGGCAAGGCGTTGTCATTCCGCGAAAAGAAGATGCTGGAGAGGGCTTGGCAACTTTTGGTAGAGGAAATTGGCACCGCCCGTAAGACAACCCTTAAGGATGCTGAGGTGGTTGTGGCCAATGCAGTCCTGAAAGCCAACTTAAAACCTGTTCTCCTCAATTAAGTTCCCATCCTCGAATAGAATTTTCGATCTTACCTAAATATTTTTTCTCATTCCAGAATTCTTTCCACAGATTTTCCTCCTTAGCTTTTCACTATGAATTGATTGCATAATTCCTATTTTTGTTGTTGTGGTTGCGCAACGGAAATTATTGCCCATTCCCAGAACATTAAGAAAGTAAAGGGGAAATTAGAATCGATGAGAGGATCAGCAGGATTGGGAGAGCATATATTCACGCCAGTGTTATCAGTAGAGAGGATTAGGATATCCACAGTTTTTCCACAATATTTAGAGTGTTCAAAAAAAAAGGTACCATATTTAGGGGTTTTTTCCCTTGACAAGCCACCCTTCCCAACTTAAATTCAGCCTAGCATAGGATGCCGAAGCGAAGAGCAGCAGAAGTGTCAGGAGCCGAAGATTTCAGATTATTTGATTGGACCTGAGGGATTGATCGCGCTACCGCTCCTTTCGGCGCTGAGACTTCGCCCATAAGATGTTATGTGGGCTAGACTTACAGAAGAAAATTAGGTTTTCCAGGCATGGAGGCGACATATGGCAAATAGGAACGCTGCCCCCGCACAGGTTCACCCTGTCCCGACAGCCGAGAAGAACGGTTCCAAGGAACACCTAGGGAAAAAGAGCGGACTAACAGTCAAAACATTTTTCACTAAACCCGAGGTGCATCCTTTCGATGAGGTTGAGTGGGAGTTGCGGACTGCCTCTATTCAGAATGAAAAGGGAGAGTCTTTGTTTGAACAGGCAAACGTTGAGGTTCCTAAGGGTTGGTCTCAGACAGCCACTAATATTGTCGCTTCGAAATATTTTTACGGAAAACTAGACAGCAAGGAGCGTGAAACTAGTTTAAAGCAACTTATCTCTCGAGTCGCGGACACCATTACGGATTGGGGACGAGAGGGCGGGTATTTCCAAGCAAAGGAAGACGCGCAGACCTTTGGTGCTGAGCTAACACACATTCTAGTGCACCAGAAGGCTGCTTTTAACTCTCCTGTCTGGTTTAACTGTGGCCTTTGGCACAAATACGGGCGATCCCTCAAGGGCACTGGCTGGTACTGGGACCCGGCCACCACAACAGTAAAAAGGGAGCATGAAGCTTACAGGCACCCCCAGTGTTCAGCCTGCTTCATTAATTCAGTGGACGATGACCTTGAAAGTATTCTCACGTTGGCAAAGACGGAAGGCATGTTGTTTAAGTGGGGTTCGGGTACGGGTACCAACCTTTCTCCTTTACGCTCCTCAACAGAAACTCTTTCTGGGGGAGGTAGTGCTTCTGGGCCGCTAAGCTTCATGCGTGGCTACGATGCTTTTGCTGGCGTCATTAAGTCAGGCGGCAAGACGCGTCGTGCCGCAAAAATGGTGATTCTAGATGTAGATCATCCCGATATTGAAGATTTTATTGACTGCAAAGCGAAAGAAGAACGGAAAGCTTGGATGCTTATAGAGGGGGGCTATGACTCATCTCTTGATGGAGAAGCTTACAGCTCAATCTTTTTCCAGAATGCAAATAACAGTGTGCGCGTGACGGACGAATTTATGGAAGCCGTCGTTGAAGATCAAGAATGGGTCACGCACGAGATTTCGACAGGAGCTCCTCATAAGACTTACCGTGCCCGTGACCTTATGAAAAAAATCGCCGAGGCAGCTTGGCAAAGTGGGGATCCAGGAATGCAGTTCGATACGACAATCAATCGCTGGCACACAAGTAAAGCAACTGCGCCCATTAATGCCTCCAATCCGTGCAGCGAATATATGTTTCTTGATGATTCAGCTTGTAATCTAGCGTCATTGAACCTGATGCGCTTCCTAACCCCCGATGGAAGATTTGATGTTGAGGCTTTCCGTCAGGCAGTGGATGTTGTTACCTTAGCACAGGAAATTTTAGTAGATAATGCCAGCTACCCTACGGAAAAAATTGCCCGAAATTCCCATGATTTCCGTCCCTTGGGTTTAGGGTATGCCAACCTAGGCGCCTTGTTGATGTCTTATGGCATTGCCTACGACTCAGAGGCAGGCCGCGAGTTTGCTGCAACCGTCACCGCCTTAATGCACGGACAGTCATATTTGACCAGCTCTCGTATTGCAGGTGAACTGGGCCCGTTTGCCGGCTATGCAAAGAACCGGGAGAGTTTTTTAGAAGTCATCTCTATGCACCGAGGAGCGCTTAAGGATTTTAATCCGCCGGCACGCGTGGGGCCGATTGCTGAAAATTTGTGGGTGGCGGCATGCGAAGTTTGGCATGAGTGCCTCGAAGAGGGAAGTAAGGTAGGTTATCGAAATGCTCAAGTTACAGTTTTGGCTCCCACTGGGACCATCGGCTTCATGATGGATTGTGATACCACAGGAGTTGAGCCGGATCTCGCTTTGGTGAAATACAAGAAGCTGGTAGGAGGAGGTCTAATTGAAATTGTCAACAACGTCGTACCTACGGCTCTACTCCGACTTGGCTACAATGATGAGGAAACCTCCGAGATTGTCAGTTACATTGACCAACATGGCACCATCGAAGAAGCTCCCCACCTGAAAGCCGAGCATCTTCCAGTTTTTGATTGTTCTTTGAGGCCTGCAAAAGGCAAGCGTTGTATTCACTATATGGGTCATATTCGTATGATGGCGGCGGTGCAGCCATTTCTTTCAGGCGCAATTTCGAAGACAGTCAATCTTACTGAGGAAGCCACAGTTGAGGATATTTCACGAACGTTTATCGAATCTTGGAGACTGGGCGTGAAGGCAATTGCTATCTATCGAGATGGCTCAAAGCGAACCCAGCCGCTTAATACTGCGAGGACAGAAACAAAAGCTAAGATTCCAATATCTCAAGAGAAGGTGGAGGTTCCCAGTGCAGGAGAGGTTACTTCATCGAAGCCTTATCGGCGGAAGCTTGCCAACGAGCGTCAAGCAGTTACCCATAAATTTTCTGTCGGGGGCCATGAAGGTTATTTAACCGTTGGAATTTATGAAGATGGATCCCCTGGTGAGATCTTTCTGACCATGGCCAAGGAGGGATCAACGGTCAGCGGCTTGATGGACTGTTTTGCTACCGCTATCTCCTTGGCCTTGCAATATGGAGTACCGCTAAAGGTTTTGTGCGACAAGTTCTCGCATACTCGTTTTGAACCGAGTGGCTGGACCAACAACAATGACATTCGCTTTGCAAAATCTATCATGGATTATATTTTCCGTTGGCTTGCCGTAAAATTTTTACCCAATGAAGCGCAACCAGTTGACGACTCTGTAGCTACAACTCTTTCCTCACCAGTTGGGTCAGCGGGAGCTACGGCAGCGGAAAAGCCGCAAACAGAGGTGGTCTCCTTAAATGATGTTCTAGCAATGGCCGATGCACCTTCCTGTGCTGATTGTGGTTCGCTGATGGTACGAAATGGAAGCTGCTACAAGTGCATGAATTGCGGGAGTACATCAGGATGTTCATAATGCCCTCGATTTCTAGAACGATAAAATTTCAGGAATTGCGAAAGATTGCGGTTTCAATGACACCGCACCCGACCCTTCCCTCAAGTCCCCTACCACCATGGAGGTTTTCGCCTCCCTCTCACCTCTGGCTCGCTCGGGTTTTATTTCGCTCCCCCGAGGAGCTGGACGTTTGTCTCCGCTTTACCGCAGCGAAGCCTAATTTCGGACTACCTATTTCGGTTCTTTAGGACCGGGTGGGTAGTCCGCCCCACCTTCTGAAGTCGTGGTAGTCTATTTTGTACTCTGTGGAGAAGGATGTTTTTTCTTTACCCTAGACTTGCGGATGTGATCTACTTGGCGAGCTTCTTTTGAGTAGGAGGGTGAGGACTTGGTGGTTGAAGGAAAAAATAACTTATTTAAAATTTACAAATCGCTTACGCAGCGGAAAAAATTGTCCACCGTAATATTTTTCGTCACTTCAGTTTGTAACGCGAAGTGCGGAACCTGTTTTTACTGGCAGGAATTGAACCAGCGGGGTGATTTGACATGGGATGAGATTCGCCGCTTGAGTAATACAATGCCTAATTTTTCAGACCTATGGCTCTCAGGAGGCGAACCAATGCTTCGCCCCGAGCTCACCGATATACTTCATCTTTTTTATGTTAATAACGGCATCCGATGGGTCAATTTACCGACCAATGGCTTACTGCCCGAGCGCACAGTAGAGTATGTTGAGCGCACCATGATTGAAAACCCTGATCTCAGCCTAGACTTAAATATCGCCATGGATGGTCTTGGAAAGACCCAGGATTCCATTCGAGGTGTTCCAGGAAATTTCACTAAAACCCTAGCAACTATCCGGGCTATGCAGCCTTCCCGACGGAGATTTAAAAATTTACGCGTGAACATCAACACAGTTATCTGCGCTGAGAATTTCGACCAGGTTCTCAAGATAGGGGAATTTGTAAAAGAAAACTGCTCGGTAGATGGTCATTATTTCAATATTATTCGCGGGAATGCCAAGAATCCGGCCCTTAAAAAAATTCCTACCGAGAGGCTACCGAAGCTATATCGTGGCATTCAGGAAATCTACGAATACTATTCCCCTAGGTTGCTGGGGCCACTGAAAGGCGCAAGAAAGAGCATCGGAGAGGTTTACTACCAGGGTACCCTAGCTTTCCATAACAAGGTTCAAATGGAGAACATTGAATCACCTCATCCATGGCCCATGCCCTGTACTGCTGGCGAGACCGCTGTTGTCATTGATTACAACGGGGAGGTCCGGTCCTGTGAGTTGCGGGAGAAATTCGCGAGCCTGCGCGACTTTGATTGCGACTTTTCTAGGCTTTGGGAAATTCAAGAACGTAAGGATGAAGTTGACGGCATTGTACGTGACCAGTGCTGGTGCACGCACGTCTGTTTTATCCATGATAGTCTCCGGTATTCGGCAAAAGCGCTACTATACGAGATTCCAGCGACCTACCTTGACTACAAATTCAGTTCGGAAAAAGGAAAAGAAAAGGAACTGATGAAGCAACCAAGCCAACAGATGTAAATGGACCACACAGGGTGTGAGACCTCCCAGCTGGTAAAGCACACCTAGTTTTTGCGGACCCTTGAAAGCATGACTCTTTACTGATATTCCGCATGTTTCCGAGTTACTTTCAAACCCTGTCGTACAGCGCAACCGTGTTGTAATCTCCAGTTGTCCGGACGATTTCCTCCTGCCATAGATTTTTTGGTTTAGTGCAGGTTTTGAGGGGGTGCTGCGAGTTTTCTTGAGAGAAGGAAGAGTGTTAATTCCTTTCCCTATGTTTTACTCATATTTATAGTAGTAACGGAGACATGATTTTTATTAGACACAAGCAGTGATGCAAGAAATCTTCATTGAGAGAGGAAAGGTTTGACCCGAAGAAATCTCATGCTAGTTTAACCGGCCTGTGAATCAAGAGGATTTTGGAAATATGGAGATGTTTGGAAAAATAGTTGGGTTCATTAAAGACATGTCCGAGAATTTGGGCGAAATCCTCGTGGCCTATGGGGGTCCAGGGTTGTTCGCAATATCTTTTTTGGATTCATCATTTGTTTCGTTCCCTGGCATTAATGATGCACTGCTGATTTACCTTTCAAGCCTTCATCCGTATCGGGCCCCTCTTTATGCAGCTGGTTCTGCTTTGGGGTCAGTGTGTGGAGCACTTGTGATGTACTGGCTAGTGAGCAGTGGGCGACGACTGCTCGGTCGCGACGAGTTTTCGGCGGAAAAACTAAAAAGAGCGGCGGCCTGGATAAACCGAAATGGTTTTTTAGCTGTCCTGGTTATGTCCATTCTCCCACCTCCTGCACCCTTTAAGTTGTTTATACTCTCGGCGGGGGCGCTTCGCCTTAACGTTTTTAAATTTGTAGTTGGGTTGAGTGTAGGTCGATTATTACGGTTCGGGATTGTGGCCTATTTGGGCGCGCGTTATGGAAAACAGGCTGAGGTGTATCTTCGTGAAAACTTCGGATGGGTATCTCTGGCGATAGTATTCGTTGTTGTATTTTGTTACTGGGCTTTTCGGCGTTACCGCTCTACGCGATCTTTCCCTCAACAGAATGTTTGAGCCTTTGGAACGTAATTGAGGCTACTGTCTTTCCGGGGCACCTGAAAAGCTGAACACTTCATCCAGAACTGAGAAATCTAGATCTAGTTCTACCTTTCCTACAAACCCTTGGCGTTGCTGGGTGCTAGAGAGAAAACGCAAATCCCGTACCTCAACCTCATATCCGTTGGGCTGATCCCTGATGACTACCCAAGGAAAACGGGCAAAATCGGAAAAAACCTTTATCATGTGTGTGTTTTGCGCATGATCTAGGGCAGGGTGGGAACCCGCTTTGTGAAACACCCTAGAGTGGTTGATATCTATGCTGGAGGTAAGCGTGTTGACTGACAAGGCATGGAAAGAAGATGAGGTTTCCACCACTCCGTTCCATAGGAATGGGTTGGTTGCTGAAGGAAAGACGCCTATGTTTAGTGGAGCCTCCTGAGTATAACTGTAAGTTCCTAGCATATCCATGGCGTGTCGGTGAGATGCACCCCTTAAGCTCCACAGAAGAGCTATGAATATAAGTCCTGCGGTGGGACCCCAGGAGTATTTTGTTTTTCTTTCTCCTACCTCCTCGGCCACTATTCGCAAAAGTGCTGGCAGAGTTAACGATGCTGTCAGTACCAGAATCACCAAAGGATCAATGATGAACATGATATCCCAGGCGTACCATTCTCCACTGAAAGGAAGAAGTGGACGTACGCCGTAAGAATTTGTGAAATCTAGCAATAGGTGGCTGGCCGTTCCTGCCCAACAAACTCCAAGCAAAGGGAGAAATCTTGTTTTTCTTACGGGTTTTGTATGTGATCGCAAAAGCAAGTTTGAACTGGAAAATATCAATAGCGCCAGAACTAAAGCCAGGGCTGTAACTCCTGTTAAAGAATGCGTGATTCCTCGGTGGTGTTCTAAATAGGTGATGGAACCCTTGAAACCAGCAATAATGTCTAGATCGGGAAGATTTGAGGCAGCGATTAAAGTGATAGTTGCATGTGGCGTGAAACGTCGAAGTCCAGCCTGAGACATTGCGATTGCAGTTAGGGTGTGGGTAAGATTATCCATATATCTACGAACCGTTGGAGCGACAAGTGATTAGGGCTCCTTTTGGCTACAGGGTTATATTTCAGAACTCCGTGCGTGAAATGAAGTGGAGAAGCGTTGGGCATGAATTGTTTAGTGTTGGGAGGAAAGAGCAGGGGTGATTTTGTGAACCATGTTTCTGCTCCATGGGGCCCGGTCAGGAAAAAATAAGAACACCTATCAATTGTTCAACGTGACCGAGCGGCAAAAATACCGGTCAAAACTTTTTTTGCTATCAGATTACCCTTCTTGTCTTCTTTGTGATCGACGTAGACTCCATCACCCACTTTAATAGAGCTCAATTTCACCTTTTTTCCGTTTAGGATAAACTTGGTTTTTTTAATAATCTGGAATGCCTGGTCAGTTCCCATTATAGTTTTACTGAGAACGATTTCTTTATTGGTGACCTTTTTAACAACGCCGTAAAGGTATTTTTCAAAGTGACGGGCGATCCCGCTTGGATCTCCAAGCCGGGTGACATTAGCAGAGAGATCCGGCTCCTGAAAACTTGCTACGGGTATGGTTAATAAAATAACAGCTAGGGGTATCGGTAGTTGCCTTATGATTTTCATATCTAAGTATCAGTTCTCAGCTAGAGGCTAGCAACCAGTGGACAGAAATGTCAAGTGGCACAGGTAATATGATCCACTCCCCTCTGAACTTCAGAGATGTATAATTTGTAAATTAAAGATATCTTGCAAGGAATAATGGGATGACAGCCGATAAGGTAATTGAAAGAAAGATTGATGAGCTCCGCAACAAGATTCGTCACCACGAGCATCGCTACTATGTTCTGAACGATCCGGAGATTTCGGATACCGAATTCGACCGGTTAATGGCACAGCTCCTTGGAATTGAGAAGGTTTATCCGGAGCTAGTAACTCCCGATTCCCCAACACAAAGAGTGGGAGGTAAGCCAGCGGATGAGTTTCGTAGAGTTCCCCATTCCACTCGCATGCTTAGCCTTGATAATTCATATTCGGTCGAAGAACTTCAGGAGTTCGACCGTCGAGTGCGCGAACTTTCAGGACAGCCGCAGGTCAGCTACACGGCGGAACTAAAGCTCGACGGCGTCTCTATGTCTTTAGTTTATCAAGGAGGAATGCTGACGCAGGCTGTAACACGTGGTGATGGCCAGGAAGGAGAGGAGGTCACAGGTAACGTGAGGACTATCCGTTCCATTCCTCTACGGGTTGAGGAGCGAAAGCTGACTGAAATTGGCAAGCCTTCGCGTTTTGAGGTCCGTGGTGAGGTGATCATGACCCGCGAAGCATTTGAGAAGCTTAACGCTAAGCGGGAAGCTGTTGGAGAGGCAAGGTTTGCTAATCCACGGAACTCAGCAGCCGGCTCCATCCGTCTACTCGATCCTATATTAGTCGCGCGCCGGAACCTAAATTTTTATGCATATGGGCTTTTGGCAGGAGGTCGAGTTCCTCTGCCTGAGCATACTGGTGTTCTGCAACAATTAGAGGATCTGGGTTTTAAGGTGAATCCTCACTGGCAACTTTGCTCTTCCTTTGACCACCTACTTGCAGTCCTTGAAGAGTGGACACTGAAGCGGGAAAGCCTGAACTACGAAATTGACGGTATCGTGGTCAAAGTAAACAACACGAGATTGTGGGAGGAGCTGGGTACTACGGCCAAAGCTCCTCGTTGGGCTCATGCCTATAAGTATCCTGCCCGTCAGGCTAGTACGCAAGTGAAGGACATTATAATTCAGGTTGGGCGTACTGGCACCTTGACACCGGTAGCCCTACTTGAACCGGTCTTTCTGTCCGGCAGCACTATAAGTCGTGCCACGCTACACAACCAGGAAGAAATTCGGTCCTTGGGTTTGAAGATTCGAGATTTTGTGATGATCGAAAAAGGGGGAGAGGTAATTCCTAAGGTGGTCAAGGTTATTGCCTCTCGCCGCCCCCGAGACGCAAAGGCTTTCAAAATGCCAAGCCGTTGTCCAGCTTGCCAGGGACATGTAGTCCAGGAAGAAGGAGAGGTGGCTTACCGGTGTATTAGTTCCGTTTGTCCTGCCAGATTGAAAGAGTCGCTACTTCATTTTTCCGCCCGTCGGGCAATGAACATTGAGGGACTGGGTGAGGCATTGGTTGATAAACTTCTAGAGAAAAAGATGGTGCGGGATGTAGCTGACCTATATAGCCTTACTAAAAATGACTTAGTCAACCTAAGGCGATCTGGGGAGACCGGAATAGATCGGTTGGCCCGGATACTTGCGGCGATTAATATTCCATCGGTTGGAGGAATTACGGCTCAAAAACTTGCGATGCGGTTTGAGTCCTTAGAAGCACTGAAGAAAGCCTCTTCTGATGAATTATTGGAAGTGGAGAAGATCACTCGTAAGTCTGCCCACAATATTACTGCGTTTTTCAAGGACCCCATAAATCAAGATCTAATTGGTCTTGACCGCAAAGCGGACAAGTGGGCCGAAAACGTGCTTGATGGAATTCAGGATAGTAAAGAAAGTGTGCTCCCCCGCTTAATTTTTTCATTGGGAGTTCGCTATGTGGGGGAACGTACTGCACAATTGCTGGCAGACCATTTTGGATCTCTAGAGAGATTGGAATCTGCGGAGCGAGAGGAACTAGAATCTATTCCCGAGGTTGGGCCCAAGGTGGCTGAGGCCGCCTTTAACTTTTTCCATGAAAAGCAGAATCTCAGGGTATTGACAAAGCTTCGCAAGGCGGGGCTTAGCTATAAACAGGAAATCCCACGTTTTAATTTCGGTTTGCTGAAAGGAAAAATTTTTGTCCTGACTGGCGCCTTGCCAGCTTTGTCGCGCGAAGAAGCTTCTAGGATGATTGTGCAAACGGGAGGTAAGGTGACCACCTCAGTTAGCAAGAAAACCAATTATGTGCTGGTTGGTTCCGACCCCGGTTCAAAACTTACTAAAGCTAAAAAACTTGGGATCCCAACCCTTAATGAAAGGCAATTCCTCTGTCTTTTAGGGAGATAGATGTCTTTCATGTTGCCTATGTCAAGACTTAAGGCATACAGCCATTTCTCCAGTAAGAGGAGGAGTTTTCCTGTCAACTAACCCTTTTGACTCTGTCTATATGTGGGACTATGATAAAGGGTACAGAGTCTGGAAGGAGCGAACCGGGTGATCGCTGCTCCATTCCAATCCATCTTGGATTTCAATGGAGGGGAGGAAAGTCCGAACTCCAAAGGGCGGTGTGCTCGCTAACGGCGAGGAGTTGTTCTGGTGACGGGGCGGCTACGGAGAGTGCCACAGAAAAGATACCGCCGATGGCTTGGCTCTCGGGTCAGGCACAGGTAAGGGTGAAATGGTGCGGCCTTTCGAGGCTTAATGTAAGAGCGCACCGCCTTCGCCGTGAGGTGGAGGGCAAGGAAAACCCCACACGGAGCAAGACCAAATAGGGGAAGAGGAGCGGCCCGTTCCGTAACCCAGTTCCGTTTCTGAGGGGACTGGGGGTGAACTCCCGGGTAGGTTGCTTGAGCCCGCCAGTAATGGCGGGTCTAGAGGAATGATCACCCGCTTGGAGGGCCATAAGCCCTCCAAGCGACAAAATTCGGCTTACAGGTTTGCTCCTGCCAGCCTCTGCTTACTTAGCATTATTGTTTCCAATCCTGAGCTTTCGGCCAAACAACGGGCTGCTCCATATACAGATGTCGCTATTTAGTCGAGACACGGAAAGAATTCGACCTGCAAAGCCCCTCAAGGGATCGGTGTCGGTTCCTGGTGACAAATCTATCTCTCATCGATGTGCTATGGTCGCGGCTCTGGCTGAAGGAACTTCTGAGATTCAGGGTTTTGCTACTAATCAAGACTGTCGCAGTACCCTAGATTGTCTTGAGAAGATGGGTATCGAGATTGAACAACGGAAGGCGACTGTAAGAGTTCATGGCCGAGGCCTGGATGGATTGAAATCGCCGCGGAGAGGAGCTGTACTTTATGCTGGAAACTCTGGTTCCACGATGCGGCTGATTTCGGGTATCCTTGCTGGACAGTCTTTCCGTTCCGTGATAGATGGTGACCAGTCACTTTCCCTCCGCCCTATGTCTCGTGTTGTCAATCCTTTAGAGGAAATGGGTGCTCAAATTAAAACCGCGGACGGCGGACGTCCGCCGCTTGAAATTCAAGGGAGGCCTCTACACGCGGTCCAATATGAGCTTCCTGTACCTAGTTCACAGGTAAAATCGGCAGTCCTTCTTGCTGGGTTATTTGCTCCTGGGGAGACGCGGGTGATTGAACCTATCCCGACTCGGGACCACACTGAAATTCTACTGGAGCAGTTTGGAGCTGACATTGGTCGTCACCAGCGTATCATTGCTGTTCAAGGTCGACCTCGGCTTGAAGCACAGAGCTTCCAGGTTCCCGGTGACATTTCTTCGGCTGCTTTCCTGCTGGCTGCGGCACTTATTGTGTCGGGTTCTGATTTAGTAATTCAAAACGTGGGACTGAATCCGACTCGCACTGCCTTACTTGATGTATTAGTTGGCGCTGGTGGTTACATAAAGATTTTAAATGTTGAGATGATTAATGGAGAACTAGTCGGCGACCTGCATGTTGAGGCAAGCCATCTCAAAGGTGTAGAGATTTTACCTGAGATGGTTGCAGGTGTGATTGACGAGTTGCCGATGTTGGCTGTTGTAGGTACCCAGACCGATGAAGGTTTCTTTGTGCGCTCCGCTGGTGAGCTCCGCCTAAAAGAAAGTGATCGCATAAAGACTGTTGTTGAAAATTTGCGGCGCATGGGGGCAGAGGTTGAAGAGTTTCCAGATGGGATGAGGGTCCCTGGACGTCAGAAGCTGCACGGTGCGGATATCGATTCGCAGGGTGATCACCGAATTGCCATGGCTTTTGCTATTGCGGGATTGGTAGCAGATTCTTCTACCTCAACCCGGATACGCTCGGCCCGCTGCGTAAATATTTCTTTTCCTGGGTTTTTTAAAACGCTTAGGAAGTTAGTAAATTGAAAATACCTTTTGGGTGGGCGTGAGAGTTACCGAGAGTCAATCTAAATTCCCCACCAAGCTCTTATTTCCCTATGACTAATTTTCTGAGGAAGTGGATATGGACCGTTGTCATTACAGCAATTTTCGCGCTGGCAATGTACCATTTTTTCACCAGCGAGGAATGGCGTAAATTCCAATGGTTAGAGCTATGGAGGAGCTTACGAAACACTCAGCCAGGGTATATCCTGGCTGCCATAGTTGTAACGATGAGCACCTATCTTTGGCGATCATTGCGCTGGGGCTATTTTCTTACGGGAGTAAAAAAGGTTCCCCTGAGAATACATTTTTTTGGACAGGTGATCGGATTTAGTTGCATTTATTTAGTTGGACGGGTAGGAGAGTTAGTGCGGCCAGCTTACATTGCTCACAAAGGTGGGGTACCTTGGGCTTCAGTGACGGCGGTATGGTTTCTCGAAAGAGTTTACGACGGTGCTTTCCTATTCTTAATTCTGTTAACGAGTTCCTATGTTTTTGCACCTTCTCATGGAGGGCAAGAATCTAGCAACATTTTCCAGAGTCTCACGCAATCGGGCAAGGTTTTGATCTTGATGACGGGGATGTCGATGGTTGGGCTGGTAATTTTTCGGTTCAACGCAGAAAAAATCTTATCTTATATGTCACCTCCAAACCGTGCTTCTTTTCTTTCTGGGCAAACCCAGAAGGGTATCAAGAATTTTATTAGGTCGTTTGCGGGTGGACTTGAGATTATGAAAAACTGGAGCGCATTTACAGGTAGCGTGTTATGTTCAGTCCTAGTTTGGATGGCCAATATTTCTGTTTTTTGGCTAGTAGCCCAGGGAGTAAGGGGCGATGTAGCTCAGGTATCCTGGCTGGCAATGGGCGTACCCATGTTTTGCGCCGTGATTGGTTTGACTGTACAAGTGCCGGGTTTAGGTGGTGGATTTCAAGTGGCCGCGACATTGGGATTTACCGAAATTCTTGGAATTGGCATAATTCCGGCCACGACTGTTGCTTTGTTGACCTGGTTAGTTATTACGGTTCCAGCTTCTCTTCTAGGTATTGTTCTGATGGTCCAGGAAGGAATCTCAGTCAGAAAGCTGCGCTCTTGGGCCACTGGAAGCAAAGATTTTCGGAGTTGAAGTTGCTAGGAGTCTGATGTTGCACAATGATCTTTTCGGACAGGAAAAGTTATGAAGTGCCCCTATTGCAGTAAAGGTGACGATAAAGTTGTAGATTCTCGTTCTGCCCGGGAGGGTGGCGTTATTCGCCGACGCCGTGAATGTTTGAACTGTAGCCGACGCTTCACGACCTACGAGCGCGTTGATGAAATTCCTTATATGGTTATTAAAAAGGATGGGCGCAGGGAAAAGTTTGAGCGACAGAAGGTCCATGCTGGACTCCTCCATGCATGTGAAAAGCGACCCGTAAGTATGGGTCGCTTGGAACAGATTGTAAATGATGCGGAAGTTTACGTGGCTGACTCTTCAGATCGTGAGAGGCCAACCTCGGAGATCGGTGGATTGGTCATGGACCAGCTGCGGCAGCTCGATAAAGTTGCCTACGTGCGCTTTGCGTCTGTTTATCTTGACTTCAAAGATGTTAATGAGTTCATGGCAGAGCTCCAGGACCTGTTGAAAAGCAAAGTGAAGTAGGTGGGGGTCATACTAATTAATTTCAAATATAACTGAGAAATTTTTGGGTTGCGTTTCGATGTCTGAAACCCATTTGTATTTAAGGTATCCCTGGTAATAATCGGTACGGAGCTTAGTTTTTTCCCACCGAAAAGGAATAAAGGTTTATTCTCGCCATAACCAAAGACTGGAGAGGTTTTTATGGAGATTGGGTTGCTTACGGCACTTTTTGCGAATCTCAGCCTGGATGAGGTGATTAAAAAGATTAAGCCCTTAGGTATTCGGACAATCGAACTGGGGACCGGAAATTACCCTGGCGCTTCACATTTGAAACTTGAGTGGTATAACCAACCTTCTAAGTTGAAAGACTTAAAGAATAAGCTGGATGATCAAGGTATTAGCATCAGTGCCCTTAGTTGTCACGGAAATTCGATTCACCCGAATAAGAGGTTTGCCGTTTCGAACGCAGAAGTGAATCGAAGGACCATTCTCATGGCAGAAAAACTGGAGGTAGAGCGCGTCATTGATTTTTCAGGTTGTCCAGGAGATAGTGAACGCTCAAAAATGCCGAATTGGGTTACCTGCCCATGGCCACCAGATTATCTAGAGGTCCTTAAGTGGCAATGGGAGAAAAAGGTCATCCCCTTTTGGAAAAAAAGGGCTAAATTCGCTGCCAACCATGGAGTGCGCATCTGTATCGAAATGCACCCAGGTTTTGTGGTATATTCGCCGGAAACAATGCTCAAGTTGAGAAGCGTGTGCGGTTCGAACGTCGGCGCCAATCTTGACCCTAGTCATTTGTTTTGGCAGGGGATCGATCCTTGTGCGGCAGCGAGGAAGCTTGGCGAAGCGGTCTTCTACGTTCATGCCAAAGACACACGCGTTTACGAAGCGAATAGCATCGTAAATGGTATTCTGGATACCAAGCCCTATACCGACGAAGTTAATCGCTCCTGGATATTCCGGACCGTGGGCTTCGGTCATGGGTTTGACTTCTGGGCTGATTTTGTTTCTACGCTACAAATGATTGGTTACGATGACGTCATGAGCATTGAGCATGAAGATAGCCTGATGTCAGTTGATGAAGGGCTTTCCAAGGCTACCGCACTACTAAACCAGGTAGTTATCAAGGAAAAGTTGGGCAAGACGTGGTGGACATAGCCGAGAGACGTAAGTATTTCAGGTGATCTAGCCTGGCTTCGCTGTTCTGGAATTTTTATACGGGAGAAGAAAATGGCAGAAGTTAATGTAGCACTAATTGGTTACAAATTTATGGGGAAGGCGCACTCGAATGCTTTTCGGCAGGTAAGGCGGTTTTTCTCTGGGAAATTCGTACCTCGTCTGAAGGTAATTTGTGGACGGGACCGTGCAGGGCTTAAGGCTGCCGCAGACCAATTTGGCTGGGAAGAAATAGAGACAGATTGGGAGAAGGTTATACGTAGAAAGGACATTGATGTGATCGATGTCGCAACACCAGGCCACCTTCACCACTCAATGGTGCTGGCCGCTGCCCGGGCGAAAAAACATATTATTTGTGAGAAACCCTTGGCCAACACATTAAAGGAAGCCAAGCAGATGCTCGCCGCCGTCAAAAAGGCTGGGGTGCTTCATATGCTCATGTTCAATTATCGCCGTATCCCTGCAATCGCGTATGCAAGAGAGTTAATGAGGTCGGGGAAGCTTGGAAAAATTTACCACTGGCATGGGGCTTATCTTCAGGATTGGATTATGGATCCTGAGTTCCCTCTTGTTTGGCGACTTGACAAGAAACTCGCTGGCACAGGTGCGACGGGTGATCTTGGATCCCACGCGGTAGATTTTGCCCAGTACCTGAACGGTAACATTGCAGAAGTTATGGGGCATTCAACCACTTTTATTAAGCGAAGACCTGTGGTTACTGAACAAGGGAGCCTTAAAGCAAAAGGCGGACCCCGTAAAGGAAGGGTGACCGTTGATGATGACACTAATTTCCTGGCCCGTTTTCGCAATGGCAGCGTTGGCGTCTTCGAACTTTCGCGATTCTGCGGTGGCCGCAGAAACTACAATACTTTTCAGGTTTATGGAAGCAAGGGTAGCTTGACTTTCAACCTTGAACAGCTCAATGAGCTGGAAATTTATAATTCTGAGGAGGCTGCCGGTGAACAGGGCTACAAAACTATTAGCGTGACTGAGGCTGTCCATCCCTACGTGGACGGTTGGTGGCCCCCGGGACATATCCTTGGCTACGAGCATACCTTTATCCACGCCATAAAGGATTTTCTTGATTGCCTCGAAAAAGGGCGTATGCCCAGGCCAAACTTTGAGGATGGCCTCCAAAATCAAGCCGTGCTGAATGCTGTTGAACGTTCCGCTGCCTCCCGCCGCTGGACTAAGGTGACCACTTAAGGGTTAATTTTTCGACTTTAAAACTACTGGGTCCAATTCTAGCGGTTTCTCTTTTTTTGAAAGAGCATCTCCTTATGGCGTATGTGATGGGCATTGATGTGGGTACAACGGGTACCCGTGCCGTCATTTTGGCTGAGGACGGCCAAGTCGTGGGTAGCGCCACGGTTGACCATGAAGCCATCTGCATGCCTCATCCGGGTTGGGCTGAGCAGGACCCTGAGGATTGGTGGAGGGCAACCCAGAAAGCAGTTCCAGCGGCCCTGGCAGATGCCTGTCTTGCGGGTGATGATATTTCCGCCGTAGGTTTATCTGGCCAGATGCATGGGGTTGTTCTTCTGGATAAGAAGAACCAGGTGCTACGCCCCTCCTTGATCTGGTGTGATCAGCGCAGCCAGGAGCAGTGCGACTGGATCACAGAAAAGGTTGGCGTTGACCGGCTGATCGAGCTTACCCTAAACCCTGCGCTTACGGGATTTTCAGCTCCAAAGATAATCTGGGTGCGTGACCATGAACCGGAGATTTTTCAAAAGGTCGTACATTTCCTTCTGCCTAAGGACTATATTCGCTTCCGTCTAACAGGTGAATTCTCAACAGACGCTTCTGACGCTTCAGGGACATTACTTTTTGATGTTAGAAACCGTTGCTGGTCGAAGCAGGTATGTTCGATTATAAACTTGGATGTCGCTCTCCTGCCAAAGGTACATGAGTCGGTTGAGATCACGGGTGTAATTTCGAAACAAGTAGCAGCTATAACGGGACTCAAGCAAGGAATACCTGTGGTTGGAGGAGGAGGAGATCAAGCGTCGAGCGCCGTTGGTAGTGGGATTGTCTCGCCAGGGCTGACGTCAATTACAGTTGGCACCTCCGGTGTCCTGTTTGCCCATACTGACGCTCCACGGGCTGACCCCAAGGGAAGGATTCACACCTTTTGTCATGCCGTTCCTGGCAAGTGGCATGTGATGGGTGTGACACAGGGTGCAGGGCTTTCCCTTCGTTGGTTCCGCGACCAGTTTGCTGCCCAGGAGGTAGAACAGGCGGCTAAAGAAGGCTGTTCAGCCTATGAGGTAATCATTCGACAGGCGGAAGGAGTGCCTTTGGGTAGTGAAGGCCTGCTCTGGTTTCCGTACCTGATGGGGGAGCGCACGCCGCATTTGGACTCATCCGCACGGGGTGCATGGTTTGGCCTGACGGCGTCACACACACGACGTCACATGATCAGGGCGATTTTGGAAGGCGTAGCCTTTAGCCTGAGGGACTCACTTGAAATACTGCGTGAGCTCGAGGTTCCCATTACACAGATTCGGCTTTCAGGTGGAGGCTCACGTAATTCTTTCTGGCGACAGGTTCAAGCAGACATATACGGCCAGGAGCTTGTGATGCTGAGGACATCAGAAGGGTCAGCCTATGGCGCAGCACTCTTAGCAGCTACTGGTAGTGGAATATTTCTGTCGGTGGAAGAAGCCTGTCAGCGGACCATTGAAGCCAAGAACAAGATAGTTCCTCGATCTACAAAAATGGCTGCCTAC
>CAZSDV010000027.1:13913-28374 GCA_964605715.1 uncultured Acidobacteriota bacterium | reverse complement strand
ATAAAGAACTCATGTAGACTCTATATGATCACAAGCTCTGACTAGGATAAGGTCTCCGGAGAGCGAGTGCATTTTCCATTATGGCAATATCCTGATTGTAATTCCTGCAGAGGAGAAAACATGATGCGATTTCACCGAGGCTTAGGGGCAGCGATCCTTTTCTTGTTTTTCAGCACCTCATTCCTGGGAGCTATCGAAAAAAGAATAGTTTCTAGAGATGACAGAGTCTATGAAGCCTTTCCAGACGTCACACTTACCCCGAGTGGGACACTGGTTGTGGTCTACCGGGAGTGCATGGGCCATGGCCCTTTCCCTTTTTCTCGGCTCGTGGTACGCCGCAGCCTGGATGGGGGTATGAACTGGTCAAACCGGAAGATTCTCCTCGAAACCGTTGTTAGTGCCGAGCTAGTGGAAAAGGCTCGATCTTGGCTTCCTGAAGACTCCCTTGCAGGATATCAAGAGACCTTGGCCCGTATTCAAGAGCCATGGAAAAAGCGTGCTTCTATTAATGGCTCTCAGATCATTACCCTAACAGATGGAAGCTTGATGCTCGTGGCAGATATTGGAACTTGGGACAACAAAGGCGATGTAGAGTATGTAAATAAGATGTGGAGGAGCAGTGACGATGGAGCGACGTGGGCAACTCCTGTCGACCTCCCTTTGGAGCGTGAGGGTGTTGACCCTCAACTCACTCAGCTCCGAGATGGGCGGATTCTACTTAGCTTGGGACTTAGATCAAAGACTGGAGAGGCCACGGGAATGGACGTACCAGGGGTAACCTTTTCCTCGGACCAAGGAAAAACATGGACTCCTTTTGTGATATTACCGAGGGATGAAGGTTCACGAGAGATAGATGAGACTGGATTTGTTGAACTTGATGATGGCACGCTGGTGGGATTTGGGCGGAATAAAGCACTAGAAAAGCAGCATCGTCCTAGTGCAGGAGTAAAAGTGATCTCTACGGATGGCGGTCAGACCTGGGAGGGGCCCTTTGAGACTTGGCTGATGGGGTTAGAAGGAAGACCTAGTACAGGCCTCCTGGCTTCGGGCGAGGTTTGTGTCACTTATCGCCTCGGCAGCCCAAATGAAATGCTAGGGATGCACGTGATGACCCAGGCAGCGGCACTACTAAAAACTACTGCGGGCGTAATTCCACGCCAGCCTAACCCGGAAGACATTCCTGCTCAGCTCGCTCAACAAAAAGGCGAAGAGCGACCTTGGTATATGACCTCCTACTATGCTGGGCGCACTGCCGTCTTGGATATCGATCGTAGCGTGCACCGCGATTCCGGCTACAGCGGTTGGGTACAGCTACCTTCGGGTGAGATTTTCGTCGTAGACTACATCAACGATGATGCACCGCTAGCTCAGATCCGTGGATACCTGGTTAAGCGCTCCGATTACATCCTGTTTCCAGAGGGCGACCTGCCTTGGTTGCACCCTTCCGGTCAACCTTTCCGTGCCATGACTGATGGGATGGCTAGAAGGCAATACAAAGAAAATCGTTCTAGGTCTATAGGAAAAGAGTAAGAAATTGGATCGAGCATCAATGGTAGGTATTTACTGCTAGTTGTTCAAAATCTACAAAGTTCCCATGCATTCAAAAGTTGCATCCGAAATCCTGTACAGCTACCCTGTTCAGGTTCAAGCCTTCCAACATCAAGCCCCTCGAAGATTCTGCATCGATAAAGATCTAAGTTGTTTCCAGTAGTATACCTTTTCCTGTCTACCTAAGTGATCCAGGGCTACTACTTAAATGGGGCAGATCCTAGGTTATTTTTATCCCTGTAAAACTCCAATAAGGAGGTGAGTCCTTCTGTCATGGCACCAATCTCACCCAAAAATTCGCCCGTAATTTCTACTGGAGAAATATAGATGGACGTTGTGCTTTCCTTCATTTCTTCGGGGGGATATAAAGTCAACCCCTTAATTACCCGGTAATCAAATTTAACTTCTGGGGAGTTATCCTTAAGTGGGTAATGCTCCCCACCCCAAGAACCATCTGGTAGCTGTGTTCCGAGAAATGTATGAAGAAAAACCCTTTTACTTGCTCTGTAGAGTTTTTCGTATTGCTCCTCTGTTCCCTGCTTATACTTAAGGAGGACACGAAGGAGCATTCCAGTACCCCAGGCAATTTTACATTTTGAAGGCCAAAAATAGGTATATACAGGCATTGTATCCTCAAAATCAAGCAGGCTCAGGGCAGCTTCCAAGTACGGCTGGGCTTCTCTAGCTTCATATTTCCATTTTTCCCGCATCGTGTCATATAGGTCGGCTAGCAAAACCATTGCACAGCCAACCATCCATCCCGGTTGATTGGCATCCCAATTGTTTACGGTCCTGAAGATATTCTCTCCTGGTGCCACGTCCGTGATCAATTCACCATTTCGATTGGTTTCTGTATAAAAAACCCCCCTACCGATCATATGGGCATGGTTATCCTGAACCATTTTTAACATCCAGCTTCCAGCTTTGAGAGCTTCATCCTTGAGGCCTGCGGCCATAGCAAACTCACCAAAAAAAGCAGTCTCCCCGATGCGAATGAAGCCTGGCAATTCAGGCTGCTTCGGGTCCTCACCGATGTAATAGAAACAGCCGCCTGTCTGCATATCTTGATATTGCTTGATTCGCCGCAGTACCTTCTCGTCATGGATTATGGGGTGATCCAGGAGTGCAGCGAACTTTAGAAAAACCATCATACGATAGGCACGAAGGCCAGTACGCCGTAAAGGCACTTCCTCAGGGAAGAAAAAATCTCCGTTAGGCTGAAGTGCCTTTTCGTATAGCCAGTCGAGTAGCCCAGTAATGTAATGGCGGTCTTGGTTAGTGGCGTACGCAGCCCAAACAGCCTTATAGACAAAAGAGACATCCAGATCCCGCATGATTGGCCCGTTAGGGTCCCGCTGAGTTAACAACCATTGAATGCCTTCAGTCATCGTGATCTTGGCAGCCCCGATGAGCTGTTCCAGTTCGCGAATCACTGTTTCAGGAGATTTTCCTACCAACACCTCATAATGCGAGTGCATCTTCATTGATAAAACCTCCTTGTGACAAGCAGCGTCCTTATTAAGGAAAAATGGAAGCGCCCCTGGGCGTCGTAGCCAAGCTTGCCCTAGATTTCCCGCTAACTGTGAAATTGATCCAGTTGCCTTAACTAGTAATGAAAAAAATAACCGATGTGCTAAAAAGCGCATGAATCACATAGGCTAAGGTCTTACCATTGACGGCCCCAAAGGGTAAGTTCAGGCCGCCCGAGAGGCCCACCTCTTTTTACCCCAAGGAGTAGGCTTGCAGCAGTACCAATTCCGAAAGAGATTATGAAACAGAGGGGGAAATAATAAATCCAGTGCATGTCTGTAGTTTGCTGACACCAAGCCGTTATGGAAATGCCAGCAATCATGCCAACAAGCCAACCACGAAAGTTTCCACGCCGTGTCAACATTCCCAATAAGAACAAAGCTAAGATCGGTGAACCGAAGAGACCTAGAAATGCATTGGAAGCTTTAAGAATTTGTTCAATACCAGTAATAGAAAAAGCAACGCCGGTGGCAAGGGCACCAAGGAATATAGTTAGATACCGGGAGAGTCGCACATCATGCCGTTCGCTGTGCTCCTTAGCGCGCAATGGCCGGATAAAGTCGGTGATGAGAACAGACGTAATGGAATTAATTCCGGAATCCATGCTGGACATTGCCGCCGCAAAAAGTGCTGCAATCAACAGACCGGAAAAGCCTGCTGGAAAGGTGTTCATGATGTAGTAAGGAAGGACCCGATCACCGCCAATCCCCGCTCCTAACTCAGAAGGAAAGGTTTGGAAATAGGCGAACAACCCAAGACCCACGTACAGAAGAAGGGTAAGCGTTAAGACTTGAGCTATCGTCATAGAGATTGTAGCCCGAGCCATGCCACCCGAAGTCCCCGCTGCAAGGACCCGTTGCACGGTAATTTGGTCAGCACCATAATCGTACACCAATTGAAGAAAATAGGATAACAGCACGGCAATACCGGTCATTTCTGCTAAATTAATTTCCCAGTCAATTACCCTGATATGATTTGCAGCTTCAGCAATCTCCCAGATAGAAGCAAATCCTCCAGGAACTGAGGTTGTCAGAGTAAAAGCCACCCATACGGCTCCTCCGAAAAGAATTAGGAACTGCACAACATCTGTCCATAAAACAGCTGAAAGCCCGCCCAATGCAGTGTAAGTAGTAGCAAGGACTCCCATCAGGATAATTAACAGCCAAATGGGCAAGTCAGTAATGGAGGAAAGGACCATTGCAGGTGCATAGATAACTGCTCCCAGCCATCCTCCACGACCCAGTACGAAAAGTGCCGAGACCATGAACCGGGCTGATTTTCCAAAACGTTGCAACACGTACTCGTAGGAGGTCGTAACATTCAAGATGCGGTAGAAGGGATAGAAGACAAAAATTAGAATCGGAACGCAGACTGGACTTACAAAAACCTCTACGAGAAGTGCAATATTGTCCTCATAAGCTACCCCTGGAACTCCCACGTAGGAAACAGCGCTCAGAACGCTGACAAACATACTTATTCCAACCACCGCCCATGGCATGTTGCGGCCTGCTAAAAAGTAGTCTTCCAGCGTCTTTTGCTTGCCCGCAAACGAAATTCCCACCCCGACCATAAAAGACAGGTAAGTGAACAACACTACATAATTTAGGGTACCGAACCCAGTCGAGGAATCCATAAGCAATAGCCGTTCACTATGAATTGGCAAAACTCGTAACCAACACGTAGCCTAAAGCCAGAAAATTACGAACTCAAGGTGAACCTCAATCTCTTCATATCACAATCGCACATAGAAAAATAAAATGGTTAACTTGCGCATCTCAGTCACATCTAGAAGGATGTCACCCACCAGTGGAAACCACCCTATAAAGAAGAAATTAAGATTTTTCTTTATTTTAAGAGCCACTATTCCTAAGTCGCGACATTAATAACCCCTGGAACTCCACTCTCAATAAGCATCCGACGGGCTTTCTCTCGAAACTTGTCGCGAATGTCGCGTGTTGGTGGGCGGGAGGGGCTGGAAGGCAAGCCAACCAATTCCATACAAAGCTTATCCAAGTACCCATCTCCTCCGGTGTGCTGTTCCATTTCTTGCCATAGAGCATAAAATGGCATAGCAACATGAACAAGCTGCTTCTGGGCCTCAGTGTACTTATGTTCTTTCAAAAGATTCAGAATGCGTACTCCCCACTGAGGCCAGTAATTACAAATGTGAACCTCCATCCCTCGAGCACCTAGCATGTGACTGGTAACAAACCGAAGTTGGTTATCAATCACACAGAACTGCTCCGCGAAACGGGAAACAAGCTGTTCCAATTCCATGCAATCTGCAGTTGGGAAAGCCCATTTAAGACCAACCAGGTTTGGTAGCTCACAAAACCTCTCGACCATCTTCAGTGAGACATTTCGAGTTGTCCAGAAAGTGTTGTAGATTATGATCCCTATATCTTCAGCCTCCGCTGTTGCTGCTACTACATATTCGTAAAAGTCTTCTTCGGTGTGTACGTAGTAGTAGGGCGGAGAAACTTGCACATACTCGGCACCGAGGCGCCTAGCAGCGCGGACCAGTTCGACCAGTTCTCGAGTGCTCGCCGTCTGCGCACCCATCACAACAGGTATCCTTCCGTCCGCCTCCTTAACAATCGCCTCGGTAACCTGCAGCCGCTCATCAATGCTCATCATGGGAAATTCACCTGCCGCCCCCGCAGCTAATATTACCCCTGTGCTTTCATTGAGGCCACCTTCGATCAGGAACCGCACATGCTGTCGAGTAGCTTCCAGGTTTACCTCCAGGTCCTTGTCGTGAAACATAGTTGGAACCGTTACGTAACAGCCGGAAAGTCGATCTACAGCTCTTTCTCGATCCATATTGCGTTCTCCTTGGGAGCAAGATTTGACTGCCATTCCCCACTAGAAAGCAGGGACAAAGTAGCGCATTTCAGAATGACGCCAATCTGTCGATGAAATAGGAAATTTCTCAAGCTTTTTTATTTAATCAGGAAGTCGAATGCAAAACACCCTGAAGAGAAATCTCAAGCGGCCAAGGCTATCGTAGTTTGTGCTTGAAGACAAGTCCATGCACGATGAAATTGAGCTTTGTGAAGTGTAATAATGCTACACTTTACCATAACAATATTCAGCTGAAGCTATGCAGCTAAGGAGTTTTTCCGATGAAAATCATAGAGGTTGAAGCTCTCTATCTCAGATTACCTTCAGTAAGACAACTCTGCGACTCAGGACAAGATGCACTCATTATAAAGGTTCACACTGACGCAGGTATCACTGGCCTGGGCGAGGTAGACTCCATACCTCTTGCAGCCAAAGGTGCCATTGAATCTCCTTTCTCCCACTCCGCTGTTTGTGGGCTAAAAGAGATCATTCTCGGAGAAGACCCTTTCGAGACAGAAAAAATATGGCAGAAAATGTACCGCGCCAATATCTATGGCGGGCGGCGTGGCGTAGGTTTTCATGCTATGAGCGGCATCGACTTAGCCCTATGGGACATCAAAGGAAAGGCTCTGAAATTGCCAGTGTGGAAACTCTTGGGCGGAGGATTTCAGAAACGTCTACGCTGTTACGCAAGCTCGCTATTCGGGGATACGCCCAAGGAAACAGGTGAGCGAGCACGGCGCTACCGAGACGCTGGCTTCACAGCTGTTAAATTTGGGTGGGATCCAATGGGCAAAGACGAAAAAACTGATATCGCTCTGGTGCGTGAAGGAAGAAAGGGTTGCGGGGATGAAATGGATCTTTTAATTGATGCAGGGCTCTGCTGGGACTCAAAAACCGCCATTCGAAGGGCTCGTGCATTTGAGGAGTACAACATCTTCTGGCTTGAGGAACCCCTGCTTCCAGATGATTATGAAGGATACCGCAGGCTATGTGAAGCTTCACCGATTCGCATTGCAGCAGGCGAAGAGGAAAGTAACCGTCAGTCATTTCTTGATTTAATGGATCGCGGGAAAATTGATGTAGTGCAGATAGATATGACCCGCTGCGGAGGCTTTACCGAAGCAGTAAAGATTGCCTCCTTAGCCCAAGACCGAGGTTTGTTAGTTGCAAATCACGGATTTACTACCTACATTAACGTCGCGGCAGCACTGCACTTCCTAGCCTCTATACCTAATGCACTGATTGTGGAGTTTGTAGCTGAGGAGGAGACTAAGCTGCGCGATCAGATTACCAAGCAAAAAATCCGAGCTGAGGATGGCTACCTTCAGGTTCCTGAGGAGCCTGGGTTAGGAATTGAGCTAGATGAAGAGGCTGTCGCAAAATTTCGCGTCAGCTGAACCTAGGTCATTTAGGAAAATAACTCGGTAATCTCTCCTGGATCAATAAATTCAGTCCCAGATTGGTGCTCAATATACTCAAAGTCCCGTCCCGAGGGAGTGTTAGTAATTTTTTTGGTCCAATCAATTCCTAGGGAGGAATAGATGGTGGCGGCTACATCTTCAAAGTAGACTGGCCTCTGCTTATGCCATCCAGGATCTTTAATTTTTGCACCCAGCTCGTCGGTAGCCCCCAGGACACGCCCTCCCTGAGTACCTCCCCCAGCAAAAACACCGGTAAATGCATTGGGATAATGATCTCTCCCAGTGTTCACGGTAAGTTCGCCAGGAGTTCTCCCAAACTCACCCATGCAGACAACAAGGGTTTTCTCAAGAAGGGAGTGGCCATCCGGGCCTTTGGCATCTTGAAGGTCTGACAATAAAGTGGAAAATGCTGTGTCAAGCTCATTGGTTCTTGCATACAGACCGCCTGGCTTTTTGTAAATACTTCCATGGTGGTCCCAACCAGGCTGGGAAATCATAATGAAACGAGTCCCTGCCTCAGCTCGAACTAAATTGCGGGCCAATGCACAAGCATCTCCTAGCTGAGAACTTCCGTATCGCTCCTGGTCTTCTTTTTTCAATGTCATAACATCTTTAATTGCTGGGGACTTCATCATTGCATGGGCCCCCTGGTAAAAAGCATCAAAATCTTGATAGAATTTATCGCCCGGTGGCACACCATAACGTAACGGCTTATCAAATTTCTGCAGAAACTCCCAACGCCGTCTGAAACGGTCCGCTTTTTTCTCTGGAACAAGGAAATCAAAACCTCTTTCAGAAATCTCTAGCAATAGGGGGGAATTCTTACTCTCGAGAACCCCTTCTCCAATCGCCTTAAAGGGACCAGAGGTAAAATTGATGGCGGCAAAAGGTGGAAGATAATCGCTCTCCTGCCGACGTCGATCAAATTCATACGCTATGACAGATCCCAGTGACGGCATCTCTGTCATACGTGCCGCACTAGGTGCATGTGCAACTTGCAAATAGTACTGGGCTCGAATATGCTCACTTTCCCAAGCCTTCATTGAGCGAACTAGGGTTAACTGTTCCAACTTCCCTGAAAGCTCAGGAAATAATGCGTAGGGCATGCGAACACCTGGCTTGATAGTTCGAATATCAAAATCAGGAGGTGTCCAGCGTTCTTCTTTGATATCGAAGGTATCTACATGGCTGGCGCCACCCGCCAAATTCAAAAAGATGCAGTATTCGGCCGAGCCTCTCGCTCTGATCTTTTTCTTGGCGTGCACTTGAAGTGGCTTCAGAAAGGGTTGTAAATAAAAACCTGAAACGCCAACAGCCCCGATTTGAAAAAACTGCCTGCGCGTTATAGTTGGGATATTCATTTCTTTTTCAAACACGCTACAAGACCCCTCTCTTGACGCTACCTCAGTATTGTAGAAATACCTGGCTATTACAGGTTGCCAATAAACTCTAACTTATTGATAAGAGTCCACAGGAGATCTTCTGCACCCTGGGTACGGTAATCCTGGATTAGCCTCAATGCCATCTCTTTCTCTTTCTCTGTAGGGAACCGAGAAATCGTGGCAAGAAAGAGTTCCTCGATAATTTTAGAGTTGTCGTAATGGGGTTCGTGATTCAGCAGGTCATGCAGGCGGCCTCCCTTTTGGGCTCGAAGCTTCTCCTGGACCAACGGATTGTTCAGTAAAATTGAGGCCTGAATGATGGAACCTCGATTGCCACTGCTATCATCTCCGACCGCATAACGATTATAT
This sequence comes from uncultured Acidobacteriota bacterium, assembly GCA_964605715.1. Taxonomy (GTDB): domain Bacteria; phylum Acidobacteriota; class Terriglobia; order UBA7540; family JAPUME01; genus JAPUME01. Next base: position 19,277 of record CAZSDV010000027.1, on the reverse strand, counting down.
AGTCCGAAGGATTCAAGAAGGTCTCGGAGAGGCTTGACTGAGCCAAGATCATCGGGCCCAATCATCTTCCCTATATACTTGACCTTTCGGTTAGTTCCCGCTATAGGAATTTCAGAATACAAACCTGTGGATTGGCTAAGCGCATCCCAAATCTGAGCAGCAGTTAGTCGCCTAGCAAAATGACGGGCAAAGTACTTAGCATACTCCTGCCTCCACTCCCCCTCAAAACGAGATGAAAGCTGGTAGACGCTGGACTTGGTAATCAGCGTAATCAAGTAACGAAGGTCATAGTCATGAGCTTTGAAGTCTTCGGCCAGCGCATCTAGTAACTTTGGGTGTGAGGGTTGGATCGTCCACGGAGCTGGTGGGGGTTTATTAGGATCCTGTCTGTCTAGATCAAATTCAAATGGGGGGTCAACGATACCCACGCCCATTAGCTCCGCCCAGAACAGATTAACGGTTGCCCGTGCAAACTGAGGACTGCCAGTCAGTATCCGAGCATAGGCTTCGCGAAAATTTTCCCCGGGGCGGGGCTTTTCTCCGGTAAATAGAAAAGTGGGGGACACATCTGCAGGGTAGCGTTGCATGCGCGTGACGCTCGCACTTGTCAGATCGTATCCTTTGCCATCCTCTGTGAGGGCATAATGGGCATTGTTTCCGTACGGGCGCCAGAGGCGCGACTCACTGAAAAAAGCTGCCTGGTTCCAGAACTCTTCACGATTTTTTTTTGAGAGCCAAGAGTTAATATTTTCAAGGTGCCCTGCACCTTGATGGCAAGAGATGCACTCAAGATTAACTCCGAGGAAAAGTTTATAGGAGCTAATCGCCCATTGGTCATAAGTATCTTCGTTATTAATAATATCGTCATCAGTGGCATTCACATAGTCACGAGCATAATAATTAATCGGACCATTAGTCCAATTAGAACGGGAGCTTGACGTGAGTAACGTCCGGACAAATTCATCATAGGGAAGGTTTTCCAGTAATGAGTTGTAAATATGGTCGTATAGGATCGCACGCCCCTTTACATTATTGTGTCCAGCATTGGTACGGAACAAATCACCAAACCAATAAGTCCAGCGGTCCACAAACGGGGTGGATAACCTACCTCGAAGCCCAACCCAAGAGGTAGCCACTAAAGAGTCAATCAGCTTGCCACGTTTGCTCGGATCCGTATCCTTAACAAATTTTCTGATCGCCTCTACTTCCGGCAAGCGTCCAGTAAGATCTAGAGTGACCCGACGGAGAAATTCTGTGTCGGAACTGAGCGGCGCACGAGGGATATTGTTTCTGTCCATCTTGTTGAATATGTAATCATCGATGTAATTGTTCCTCTGTACAGGGATGCTCGCCCCACCTGGTAAAACAGGACGGACCGACCCAGTAAAACGGTCAAGTGTTTCCCTGCCCTCAGTTTTGACCTTAACATGGTGTTTGTCTGAAGGTTTGTCTGGCTGGGCAGTAAGGTGCGATCCTATCAGTGGGATAGAGAAAACTATGGCAAAGAAGTTAATTTTTCGGAACACAGAGCTCCCCCTCAGCAAATTATAATTTGTGGCTTGTATATTTTCAAGCAAAAATCAGGTTAATAACCTAGGTTCAGGACCCTCAGGCGCCGGGGAGTGATCCCAGCAAATTTCTACCATCTCAAAAATTTAGGTTTGCATAGTCTGAAAAGAATTTATTAATAAGGCGTTTTTATCACAGAAAAGATCAGATTCACCTTCAGGAACTAAACTGTTTCAGCTAAAATTACTAGTTTGAAGAGTGTCCTTATACCACAAGACTCAATAAGGAAAGCACCTTAAGCAACTCATGTACCAAGCATTATTAATCCTGGCCTTCTCGCTAATATTCAACCAGATCAACCTCAGTGCCCAAGGAATGTTTGCCGAAAATCAAATGAAAGTCTTAAGAATTCCGCGAGTTACCCGACCACCAAAGCTCAGTGACTTTCTGGACGGCGTAGCACGAGAAGCGGAACTTATAGTAACCGACTTCCGGCAATACAGGCCAGCTGCGCTTGACGGAAAACCTGTGAGCCAGGACACAACGGCGTTCCTCTCCTACGATGACAAGAATCTCTATGTTGCTTTCATCTGCAAGGACAACCCAAAGTTAATCCGAGCGCGTCTAGCCAAGCACGATCAGATCATGTCAGACGATCGAACCATGGTAAACCTGGATACATTCCATGACCATAGAAATATGTATTGGTTTAATGTCAACCCGTATGGTGTTCAAGCAGACGGGGCCACCACGGACGGTAAGGGAAGTGGCATGAGCTGGGATACTCTTTGGTATTCTGACGGGAAGATCACCAAAGACGGCTACATCACCATGACCGTCATTCCATTCAAAAGCGTTCGGTTCCCGAGTCAGAAAAAGCAGAAATGGGGACTAATGTTAGGACGATTCATTACCCGAAATAACGAATTTTCCACCTGGCCTTATGTCAGCTACCGACGGCCTAACTTCGTACAACAAGCTGGGGACTTGGAGGGCCTCGAAGGTATTTCGCCCGGACGCAACATTCAGCTCATTCCCTATGGACTCTTTTCGCGATCACGTTATCTTGACACATCACTTGAAGCTCCACCACAGATCCGAACCGATAGCGAGTCTCGCATAGGACTTGACGGAAAGATAGTGTTGAGAAACTCCTTAACGCTTGATATTGCACTAAACCCTGATTTTAGCCAGGTAGAGTCAGATCAGCCTCAGACGACCACCAACAAACGCTACGAGGTCTTCTACCCAGAAAAACGCCCCTTCTTTCTAGAAAACGTCAACTATTTCGTGACCCCTCAACAAATGTTCTTCTCACGGCGGATCGTCGATCCGAGTCTCGGAGCACGCCTCACAGGAAAGATAGGTAACTGGACCGTCGGAGGTATTTTTGCTGATGATCGCGCTCCTGGAGCAAGTTTGAACGTCACGGACCCTTGGCGCAACCGGCATTCACCTGTAGGAGTTTTTAGAGCGGAACGTGAGTTCCGAAGCAATTCCCAAAATTCCAGTATAGGAGTGATGGTGACAAGTCAAGACTTTGCATCCACGCTCAACCGGGTCTACTCGGTGGACACGCGAGTTCAACTACTCCCCAACTGGATTTTTACAGGACAATCAATGGCCAGCAACACCCGCCTGGCACACGGCCAGCGGCTAGCTGGACCGGCACACTACGCGGAGTGGCGGCACCATGGGAGGCACTTCACCTCCAGTACAAGGTATACGGACAGGAGTCCCAATTTTCATTCTAGTCTAGGTTTTTTTAGGCGTGTGGACATCCGGGAGTTAGGTCATTCGACTGGCTATTTTTGGCGTCCGGAGGGAAATATCGTCCAGGGTTTCGGACCAGGTATCACGGGATCAATTAACTACAACAGGCAAGGGCGCCTGCGGGACTCAGCTATTCGTCCAAATTTCAGAATTAATATGACGAGATCAACACGGCTATTCTTGTGGGTGGAAAAAACCTCCGAGCTATTCAATAATATCGAATTCAAGCAACATGAAGGAGGAGTTTACTTTGGTAGCCGATGGCTTAAATGGTTCGAAGTAAACGGACAATTGAAAGGCGGGACAAGTATTAACTACAGGCCTGGGCCGGATCTAAGCCCATTTTTAGGGAGAGGATTGCAGGGCAAGATGGGTATCACGCTCCGCCCAGGCCCTCACCTCCGCATTGAAAAAAACTACATCTACAGTGGCTTGAGAACGTACGATGGATCTGGGCTGTCGGGCGTGGCTAGAGGATCAGTTGTCTTCGACAATCACATTGTCCGGTCAAACGTGAAGTACCAGTTCAACCGACATCTTTCGCTCCGCTTAATCGCAGACTATAACGCAGTATTAACAAACAGCAGTTTATTAAGTACGGAAGAGGAAAAACGCATTGGTCTTGACACACTTCTCACCTACATGTTGAACCCCAGTACAGCACTGTACTTTGGTTATACCGACCTCTACGACAACTTGAAGCTTGACCCATCAACAAATCCAGCTTTACAGCGCACCCTCTTTCCTGACTTCAATACCGGTCGGAAAGTCTTCGTCAAATTGAGCTACTTATTCCGCTTCTAATAACTTGGATTGCACATTAGTCACATGGGAATCTCTGTTTGCTTTTTACCCAACTGAGTGTTTAGGTTCCCTTCCGTTTCACCTTGAACAAAAATCTTAATCACTTTAGGACCAAGACCCAGGTTGAAGCAAGTTGAGTTCCTCTGGGAAAAATATCAGTGTCCATCTATAAACCTAAAAACGTTCATCGAAATTCATGTGAATAATGAAATCGCTGTTCTCATCTGTTTCGAATCGACCAAGCGAAGGTGAATAGGTTTTTACTCGTATTCTATTGGCGCTGGGGTCAAACTCCAGATACCGCAACCACCCATCACCTCCATTCTGGCGGGCCTGATAATCAGTCAGTATTTCAAAAACTTCCTGGCCTGCATCGTTTTTAGAAATTTGGAACCATTCACCACCACCGGCGAACCAATGACCACAAAGGATCATGAAAATTTGTGGAGTCTTGCGAATAAGCTTCTGCCACACTTGTTCTGCCGAATTCCCAATCTTCTTCTGCCAGTAGGGCTCAACATCACGAGCCTTGGTCAGATCATCCAAGTAGATGTGAGTGGAAAGTATTGTGGGCGTTCCAGGATGCTCCATTAAAACAGATTGCACCCACTCGATCGTGTCATCGGGAATATCAGCTTCCAGGTGAAAAATCAAAAAGTCTCGCCCTGCCCCCTTGAATTTTTGAAAAGAGCTCAAGCCGTCAGAGGATACACCACCGTACCAAGCCTGACCTTGAAACCGCCCTGCCCCAAAATACTGCTTAAACATCTCACCGTTACGATGCTCACCATCTCGATCATAGTCATGATTACCGATAGCCACACCCCATGGCACCACACCATCAAGCCGAGACATTGCCTTATCCGCAACTTCCCACTCCTCCATCACTTGATCCCATCGCTGCACAATATCCCCCAAGTGAGTCACAAACACAATGTTGAGGTTCTTTGACTGCTCAGTAATCCACTGGGTCTGATCATAAAAGTATTGAGGTAGCTTCTCAGAGTAGTTCTGGGTATCGGGCAGCACGACAACCGTAAAGGCCTTTTGTTTAACCTGAGCACAAGCAGCTACAAGAACAAGTCCGAAAAGAAAAAGGGTCCGTATGAATCTACATTCTTTCCTTGTCATTAATACACTCCAGTTCAGGTAAGCACCCAGTAAACGAAAGGAGAAAGGGTAACCAATTTAGATTCTTCCACATACGCGATATATTTATCCGACAAGTCTGAGCTTCCGTAACGATCAAACTGAAAACTTCCATCAAATTCAAGAGTC
>CAZSDV010000027.1:10245-13903 GCA_964605715.1 uncultured Acidobacteriota bacterium | reverse complement strand
CCGTTGAGCAGGTCCACGTCAAACCCATTGATAGAAAACTTATCTGGGCGGCATTGTATAGTTTTCCGTATATAGGCTACCAGCAATATATGAGTGCATGGGCGGATGAAGGAGTAAGGTCTCCTTATACTGGAAGATATCTTCCGGCTTTATTTCTCCGACCGTCAAAACATTGTACAGAGTGAAAATAGTACCGTCATCCAGTTGGACAGAACTAGGATAGCCAACCAATCCTGGAAGAGTGTTATCGCAAATGACCTTCTCGTTTTCGACCTCCCACGTCTTTCCTTCATCGCGACTTAAGACGGCGCGATAACCTTTTGGCTTACCAGAATACCCACGATCATGACCTAAGGCACCGATCACACGGTACACACACAAAACATTTCCACTCTTCAGCTGCAACAGATTACCTGGTTGCCCGGAAATGGCAGTTGGGGCTGGCTGACTCCAACTCTCTCCCCCATCCTCCGAGTAGCTTTGGTACAAATAGGCTCCTCCACTGCTACGAATCATCGCTAGAATCCGACCGCTTGACAGAAGAAGTAAGTCGGTTTCGTTGTAGGAAAGCTTGCCTGTGCGATCATTGGCGATCGTGCTGATTTGCCAAGTCCTACCCTTATCCCTGGAACGGAGGGCATATGCACCACCTGTATGCCAGCTACCCACCTTCTTCTTTTCCTTTTTTACTCCATAAATTGCCCCTAAAACAGTGCCATCGGGTAACACTAAACCCTTACGAAACCAAGCAGCGTAGTGGGAAAATTCTGGCAAGCCTTCAATTGGTCGCTCTTCCCAACTGTGACCTTCGTCATGGGAGATAGTTACCATTGGTTGGCGATTATGGGTAGCCACAACACCTGGGGGTATAAACGGTCCCTGTCGCTCAAATACTTGAATACCTTGCTTCTTTAATCTTTCAGAATATGAGGCTGGCCATAAGTCCCAACCAAAGGTGCTATCCGGAAACCATAAGTGGCCCAACCCGACTCTCTCGAGTCTCTCTTTTTGAGCTTGCATCGTGGGAACTTTTTCCACCACATTAATTAGGGTCCCATCAGGCAATTTTACTGGCCAGCCATTGCAGCAAAATCCACTTCGATCTGACCAGCGCGGATCGAGCGGAAGCTCTTGCAGGCTAATATGCTCCCAAAATTTACCACCGTTATCCGATGAGAGAAAAACCCACTCAGCATGCGCCGAGTAGAAGTCATCACCAATTGCGTCTTCCCGTTGAGCCTGGAAACCGATAACCAATTGGTTATTGTCCCGCTTCATGACTGGAAGACCATAAGTTGTAGATGTCCACCCAGGTCGATCATAGATCGCCACATCCAACTTCCAGGGCTTCCCTTTAGGTGCCTCAAGATGACTCTCTCTGGAACGTGGCTGACAAGAAGGGACCATGGCAACTATTCCGGTGGTTGCCATTCCCGTAAGAAGTTTCCGTCTATCCATCTGCTCAACCTTTTTCATAAACTTTACTCCTAAATTTTTCCTAGAATACCCTGCCAAAAGAGGACCTAAATTTCAGACTCTGCCTTTGCGCAAAATCATACGTGAGCAGCCCTACTGCCACAAGCTTAAACTGCCGAGTATGAAATGAGGGGCAGTAAAAAAGGAAAATCGACGGACCGCACTGCTCGCTTAGAGTCCCTTTCAAGCTACCTCGTTGAATCTTGTAAGCACCGCGCTTAACGTCCGTGGAGTAGGTGTTGGAAATTCAGAGGCATAAACTGCCCCCCGGGGTATTAACTGCATTTCTCATTGCTCCAAACCCTTTCCATCGTTTATCCTGTCTCCTTAAGCTGTAGCTGACATCAAATCATGAGTCCAAAAGGAACATGTGGTCTGTCTTCCTCCAGTACCATCTTCTCATTGGCCCAAGTCCAGACAACGGTCTTGCCTCCCTCGTGAAACTTAAAGGAGTCTCTTCGCATCGCAGAAGCTAGAAACACCATGATTATTAAAAAGAATGGGACAAATACCCTAAACTTGACGCGGCGCACTCTTCTTCGCCTTAGCGGTGCCATAGCCTCTTTTTTCTACTTGCCACCTATGTTCGGTCGGCCCAGTAAGCAAGTGCCAGCCAGCCCTTTCCAGGTAAACCATGAAGCTCTCGTTTCGCTGGCAGATCTTAATTACGAAATTCCTGCACGGAGACCAGTTGAAGGGCATCCAATCGGCAATGGCCGTATGGGAACATTGGTATGGACTACTCCTGGAACCGTAAATTTTCAGATTAATCGTTCGGATGTCTTTTCAGTCAATAGGAACCACGGCGGGTATCGAGAAGGTGCAAGGTCTGGTACTCGCCCTCCACTACCCTTTGGCATGGCCGGAGACGCAGATTATTGTGGTGGTTCTGCTCGTGTCACCATCGGCGTTGGAGAACAGCCATTCTCAACCTCTAAAGCTTTCCATCAACGGTTATCACTGTATCGTGCAGAAAGCACGATCAGCGCACAGGGTGTTCGTGTCCGCTGTTTTGTCTCAGCATCTGATTGCATTGATAGCCAGGTGGACAGTTTAGCAAAGCCGTGGGATGTTTTAATTGTAGAGGTTGAGGATCAACGCGACAAACCCCAGCCAATGCAGATTACTCTCTCCATGTGGCGTGACCCAGTAGTGAGACTGGGTAGACACACGGCACGACAACACTTTAGTAACGATTCACAAATAGTCCTACTTTCGCAAAAATTTGAGGAAGATAACTTTCGCTGTGCGTCTACAGTAGCCGTAAAAGTCATCGGTGAGGAAACAGAAATTACGTCCAAAGATGACCAAAAGAGAACAATTCGTTTGCCCGCTAGGAAAGGCACACGGACAATTCTGGTCAGTAGTGCAGCTTCATGGTCCGATCCCGTAGATACACAGATTGCCGCAGTAGAGCTGATCCGTGAAACGATAAGGAAGGGTACGGAGGTCATTTTACGGGCACACCGGCGTTGGTGGGAAAACTTATGGTCGCGAACTTTTGTGGATTTGAAAAGCGCGGATGGTGTCGCTCAATTTATGGGACAGCTACGCTACCTGCAACTTTACCTCATGGCTAGCAGTTCGCGAGGGGCATTGCCGCCGAAGTGGAATGGCTCGATATTTTCGGTCGACGGTGATCGCCGGAATTGGGGTGCGCAGTTCTGGGTGTGGACAACAGAGATTTCATATTTCCCGCTTTATGCAGCTGACGCGACTGAGCTAACAAATCCCTTTTTTGACATGTACGTCAAACAGTTACCCGCCACAAAGAAAGCTGCAGTACAGCGCTGGGGCGTAAAAGGAGCATACTTTCTTGAAGCTGGTCCGTTCGATGGTCCAGTCGTACTTCCCGAAAAAATTGCAGAAGAATATCAAAACGTCTACTTAGGTCGGAAAACGACCAAGGAATTGTCGCCGGCAGCTCGTGCATTAGGGAGGTATGAATGTGTTCTTACTCAGTTCACTGAAGAACGTGGAGATCGGGGTGAGGCAGGCCGCTACTCGTATGTCAGTCACATTGCCTCCTCCGGTAGTGAGGTTGCTACGCAAGCTTGGTGGCATTACAGATACAAGGGTGACAAGAAATGGCTTGCTACTCACGCTTATCCGCTCCTCAAGGAAACGGTGGAATTTTATCGGGGTTTAACTGGAACGGATGACGCAATCAAAATGAAAGAAG
>CAZSDV010000027.1:0-10235 GCA_964605715.1 uncultured Acidobacteriota bacterium | reverse complement strand
GGGGTGTCAATGATGGCCTCACCGACCTGGCCGCTGTTCGCGGGACTGTCCCTTTAGCGATTCGCGCCTCAGAAATTCTTAATGTGGATCTCCCTCTAAGAGCTAAATGGGAGGATTTATTGGCAAACCTATCCTCTTATCCAATGGGGAGTGATGAACAAAGCGTAGGTATATTGGAAACTGACATATGGGCGATCGGACATAAAGGACCCTCCAATCACGTCCAAGCTGATCCTGGAGAAGGATTGATATGGCCGATTTTTCCATTTGAAGATTGGACCTTAGAGACGCGTGAACCTGCAGTCGACCATATTGCCCGGAAATTTTCTGAAATTAATTCCGCTCGCCTAAGCATTCTCACTGGCAAACCGTGGGGACCGGAAATTTTCACCAGCGCGATGCGGACACCAATTTTAGGATCCAGAGCAGGACGTGGAGAAGACCTGCCAGCAATCCTAGCAAGCTACTATTTCCACTTTAAGCCACTCCCTAATGGGTTTAGTGAATTTGAGGGGCCTACCGCACACTCGATTGAGCATATTGGTAGCATCAGCATGGCAGTCAACGAAGGGCTGCTGCAGAGCATTGCACCAAAACCTGGCGACCCTGAAATAATCAGCGTTTTCCCTGCCTGGCCAAAAGCTTGGAACGCAAGCTTCCGTCTTTTGGCACGCGGTGGCTTCCTTGTGTCTTCCTCAATCCGAGAAGGCTCGGTGCAATTCGTCGAAATCGAATCTAGACGTGGAGAAAGTTGCCGGATACGAAATCCATGGAATGCTCCTTGCAGTGTATCAGTAATTTCCGATAAAAATGAGCAACCCCGGAAGGTGCTTCACGGAAAAATTCTCAGTTTTGAGACAGAACCAAGTCAACGCGTACAATTAGTTCCTTATCAGGCAGGGTCAGTTAAACCGAATGTGATTTCCCCAGAGCAAACATCCAGTCCTAACCGTTACCAGTTTATGCTTCCTGGCAACAAAGTTGTTCGTGCCACGCTGGGGTTGAAGCGGAAATAATTGAGATGTTGCCTTGCCAAAACATAGAGCTCCCCCATTAACCCATTAAGAGCTTTGAGATTGTCATTGAAGTACTTTAGAAACCAATAAGGAGGGATGCCATGAAATACGTCTTAGGCCTCATCTTGCTCGTGACGCTAACCCCATTAACCGAGAAGAAATCCTTTTCTGTTCTAGTTGCTGATGTCGCTTGGGAGTCACTAGAACTTCCCGGAATGCCAGAAGGTATCGAACAGCGCATTCTGCATAATAACAAAGACAATCAACTAATTTCAGCCGTCGTCAAACTGCCAAAAGGCCACCAGCAACCCAAGCACTACCACACCATGGGGCACTCTGACTATGTCCTGAAGGGTCGACTACGGTCACCCGAAGGAGATCTGACACCTGGCATGTTCCTTTATTTCGCCGCGAACGAGCGCCATGGGCCCTTCATCGCCCTCGAAGAAACCGAGATTCTTTTCTATACGGACGGCCCATTCGATCTGATCGTGGAAAACGCAGAGTGAGATAAGAACGGCTGTCTGGAAGTTTAAGCGATAAGCCTTTGAGTTGATTTATAAGGAGGTAAAGAAATAACCGATTGCGGACCAGACCCTTGGAAGCGGAACAATTACTACGTTCACAGGTATATAGCCACCGCCCGTCGCTGGGCTAAGGCTAATTTCCGTCAGTCCATCTGCTCCATCCAATACAAACCTGACTTGCCGGGTACCACAACGTCGAGCATGCCATCCGCGTTCACATCTCTAACCGCAATCTGAACACCAGTACCCACACCGTCATCGTAACTCAAGATATCTTTCTGCCAAGTAACTTGGCCCCCCTTGCGGGTCAGTCGGTATAAGTAAAGACCCATCGGCTCGAAAGTGCCAGGATCGTGATCGTGCGCTCGGTAACGTTTTCCGGTCACAATATCCTGTACCCCATCCCCGTCTATGTCCGCTAGAGTCAGAGCATGGGCCTGAGACCAGGTATTATCAATGATGTGTGGAACCCAGCCAATAAAACCATCCTTATCCACCCTCTGCTCATACCAGAACACCCCATAGGAATGTCCTGCGCTGGCAATAATATCTGATCTTCCATTGCCGTTCACGTCGTAGGTATAGATCTGCCCCGCCTCACCAAATTGTCCACCCAAGCGCCAAACTGCATGGAATTTCCAGGTGGGTTGATTCAAGTCTTCAGGCCCCTCAAGCCAACCCTTCGGAGTAAGAATATCAGGCCTTCCGTCCCCATTGACATCTCCTACCCCAATGCCGTGAGCATTGCCTTGGTTGCTTACCAGGTGCCGGGACCATTCAGCCTGACCGCTCTCAGTACGTGATAGTTCAAACCAGGCTACCTGTTCGGCTCCACCGTAATTAGGAAGTATTTGTTCTACTCCTGAATTACTCTTAAGTTTTACGAGACTGATAATTTCAATATTTAGCCCACTTTCAATGGGATGGCGCTTCCAAAGACCTATACTAGCCTTAGGATTTTCATACCACACGATCATCTTCTGAAACCATGAACCGGAAATGATATCTAGATATCCATCACCGTTGACATCCAAAGAGAGAACACCAAAGTCGTCGACGTAATCACGAAAGATGGGAATAGTCCGGAACTGATGTTTCTTCCAGTCAGGAGCCTCGTACCAATATTCTCCTGAAATAATATCGACTTGCCCATCCCTATTGACATCAGCCACGGCACAAGTTTCCGCAGTAGTCCCTTTGTCGATTACATGCTTTTGAAAACGAAGGGTGTCTGCACCAGGCTGGCCTTTGACTAAGACGCCACCTGAAAGCATGGCTCCACAAATTACCCAAGCGCTGATGTCTCTTAACCTATCCCTCAGGCAAGACTGTCTTCTACTGAACCCTGGCAGCAATTGAGCTTTCTCCCTTAAATAAAACCTTTTCCACGTGGTCCTATAGTGGACGGACAACTGATTGCTCACGCAGATAGTCAAAGAAAGTCTGCGAGCTATTCACTCCTCCACCCAAACCGCTTAGGTTGATGCCAGCATATGGAACTCCGTGGACAAAAACATTATGTGCATTGATCCAGCTATTTCCCGTAACCAAAGACTCAGCTACCCGATTGGCGCGGCTCAGATCCTTGGACCAAACGCTATCGGCAAGTCCATATGGAGAACGATTGACTACATCAAGCGCCTCCTCTTCACTTCCAAATTTCAGTAAGAAGGGCACTGGTCCAAAAATTTCTTCACGAGCAGCCACATTCTCAGCGGTACCCGCTAGCATGGCAGGCTTCACATAAAACCCATCTTTTCTACCTGAAACTTCTGTTCTTCCGCCTTCCAAAAGGACCTCAGCCCCTTCTTTTTTCCCCTTTTCAAGATAACCCAATATTCGATCCATCTGTTTACAACTGACAGCAGGGCCCATTTGGGTACTTGGATCATCCCAATAGCCAATATTTACTTTTTTCATTCGATCAATAGCGCAATCGACGAATTGGTCGTAAACGCTTTCTTGTATCACCCAGCGCGTGGCTGTGCAGCAAACTTGCCCCGTGTTAAGAGTGACGGCACCAACAAGTTGTTCAGCTGTTGATTCGATATCAACATCGTCAAAAATGATAGCTGCTCCCTTCCCTCCAAGCTCCAATTTCACAGGGACAAGGTTTCGCCCGCAAGCCTCCGCGACTAATCGGCCTACTTCTGGCGAACCCGTAAATGACATCCGATTCAGATCAGGATGTCGTGCCAACGCGGCCCCGGCAGTCTCCCCCAATCCGGGAACTACATTAACTACCCCTTCTGGTATCCCCGCTTCCTTGATTAATTTCGTAAGATAGAGCGTGGAAAGAGGAGTATCTTCAGCAGGCTTGACGACGACTGTATTTCCAGCTACAAGTGCCGGAGAAATTCCCCAGCCAGCCAACAAAAATGGGAAGTTCCACGGAATGATAAACCCGCACACACCATAAGGGTGGCGCACTGTTCGGGCCTCATGTTGCGAGACAGGAATGGGATCCCTATAAGAAACATGCAAGGAAAGTTCAATGTAATAACGTAGCGTCGATGAAAAATTTTCAATATCCCCTTGAGCTTGAGGTCGAGGCTTGCCCACATCGAGCGCTTCGATCTCTGTCAAGGTCTCTTTATGAGCCTCTACGAGGTCTGCAAGGCGGTGCAAATACTCACCCCGCTTACGGGCATCCATTTCAGCCCATTGAGAATCTTTAAAAGCTCGCCGGGCCGCTCGCACTGCAGCGTCTACGTCTTCAGCATGAGCATCATAAACCTCGGTCAGGGCTGCCCCGGAACCAGGATCTAGTATGCGGAAAGTTTTCTTGTCCTTGGATGGGATCCATCGCCCTCCAACATACAGAGGAAGTGGACCTTCCTTCAGAAATTCTTCAACCCTCGGGGAACACTTTGTCTCGTTTGTTACTGGCATTGGAAATTCTCCTTTACTCCATATCTGCAGTGACGATATTAGTACAGGGGTACCCGCCTGGAGCTTGTTAAAAAGTTGGCGGGGACGACGGGACTCGAACCCGCGACCTCATGCGTGACAGGCATGCGTTCTAACCAGCTGAACTACGTCCCCTCACAAACCATGCAAAGAGCGGCCATTCATTCAAGGCAAACAAAACATCCCTTGCACCAAAAATAGTCCAATGGGCGGTATCCGATTTGAACGGATGGCCTTCCCGGTGTAAGCGGGATGCTCTACCGCTGAGCTAACCGCCCGTCGATCATAGAAAAAAGCCGCCTAGTTTCTTCCGGGCAGAAAAACGCGTGCCTCGGCCATCCACTGGCCTTGACTTCCGCTGAACCTCGAATATACACTGGCCTAGTTCAAGCGTCAACTGAGGGCTTTCCTAGCACAGAATATGAACCTATCCCGCGAATTTGTATCTTACATGGCAAAAAGAGCATTGGACCAACTTGTCAACCAACATCTGATTGAATACGAACAACCCGAATATGTTGTGGAGGTCGTTACGCAGCTTTTATGGGAGGAAATCGGCGTTGAGGACCAGCTTAACGAGGAAGTACGAAAAATCCTTCGTGAACAATCAGCAGAAATGCAGCGGATGGGAGCCTCTTATGACGAGATGTTTAAAAAAGTAAAAAATCACCTGGTCCGCGAGCGCAAACTAATACTCTGAAGGTATTTAGCTTAGGATGCTTGCACCTGACCATTAAAATTACCAGATCGCATATTGCAAAATGGGACTAACTCGAGAAAAAACTGAACTGCTTGCTCAGCTGGTAACCCAGGCTATCGAAGATCTCGACGAAATTGAGATTTTTGAAGAGCCTGTCGTTATTCGACGGGAAATTCTGAAGATACTTTCTGAAATCGCAAGAGAAGAGGAAGGAGTTGAAACGGAAGTCCGTAGAAAAATTCACTCTCAGAGACGAATCATCCCAGAAGGCAGTGCCGAGTGGGACATTCTATATCGGAAATACTACAGCGAGCTAATTAAGCGGTTCGAGGTTAGGTAGAGGTAAGTTGTTTCAATTACCTCTTGGCAAACCAGAACGCCACCCCTGCAAATCTATTGCACTCCTGAGTTAACCTTAAAAAAGGAATTAATCACGTCGCCTCAAAACAGGAGGCCTATCATCCTCGGACTCATCCCCATCTCTACCTCTTCCTTCATTAGAGGGTGGGCGACGCCTTAGTGTTGGCCGGTTCTTATCTTTTACTTGAGCTTCACCTCGCATCTGGGAAATCACAGTCTGCAAACGAGACTTCACATCATCAAACTCGGAGGTAGTCACAAGGTAACGATCCCTTTCAGGTAAGATCTTCTCAATTGTATCTTCAGCCTTCAGGATTCGGTCCGCAGTAGGCGGATGAGAAGCAAAAATTTTGGGTATGCTCCCCGGGTTCCTTCGGTTCTGCTCTAGCAGCTTTCCAAAAAAAGAGATGTAAGCATCCGGATCGTATCCCGCTTTATACATATACTGCAGACCTAAGAAATCTGATTCCGTTTCGGCACCTCGAGAAAAACTCATAAATGCCAGCGGCACCGCAAACCCATATGCATTCCACACACCGTAAAAGGCTGGATAGGAAAGACCCCCAGTAAAGATCATTAGTGGAATCTGTGCAAACTGCAATATTTTAGCTTTGGTCATCCGAGAAGCCCAATGTCGCGCGGTAACATGGGCAATTTCATGGGACAGTACACCGGCAAGTTCATCTTCTTCTTTAGTGGTTAAGAGAAGCCCAGAATGAATGTATATGAAACCTCCCGGAAGTGCAAAAGCATTCAAGGCTGGATTATCTATAACCTTAAAGGTAAAGGGGATGGTCGCATCTGAATTGCGAACTAGATTCTGACCCACACGATTTACGTACTCGTTAACAACTGGATCCTTAATCAAGCTCGCCGAGCGATCAATCTCCGTCGAGTACTGCTTGCCAATCGCAATTTCCTTCTCCCGAGAAATCAAGCTTCGATGGGCAACCTTTCGGTTCCCAATCTGCTCTACATCATTTTTTTTCTTCTTGGCAAAGCTAGATGGGGCTGCCGAAAGTCCTATGATTAAGGTTAATAATAAGAAACTTGACTTGGTGCTGATCATCAACTTACCCCCTTTATGGCCTAGCCTCCTATTATACCCATGAAATTAATGAAAGTGGGACCCTGCCTCGCTTCTCCTTACTTCTTCCACCTATAATACCCTTAGATGCTACATTCTCTTTCATGGTTTTCTTTAGAGAAAACATTTTGGCACCGAAAAACACCCTGAAAAAGGCGGCCTCTCTCCTCCTAAGTAACCTTTGCCCGAGTATAAAAAATTACCTAACATCAATGTCGACAATTAATCACTCTACGCAAACCTAGCTCTCCCGACTACGCCCTAAAGAAGCCACTCCTTGAGTAACTAAAAATCCTGCAACCACCAGCCCAAATGCACCGACTAGCTGGCGAGAAGAAGGAGGGAACGGCTTCAAAGGGTAATCGGTGGGATCAAGATATGCAATCGACTCTGCCGTCATCAAACGTCCTCTGATCTGGTCGCCGGGCTGTGGTCGTATTCCCTCCTGAAAGGGCCATAGCCCAAGCACCGACCCCAACAGAAACCCTAACAAGACTCCGAGTGTGATCTTTGCGAATCGTGACAATAGGAACCGGATAAGATGGCTGGTTGCGGCAATTCCAACAAGGGCTCCCAGGGCTATAGGAAGGAAAACATGGAGCGTCTCTCCAATTAACACCCAATTAACCACCTCATGATTTCCACCCATGAGACCTGTTTTTAATTGATCGATTGCAGCAAGAATCGTAAGGTACTGCCCCAGAACCAGCAAGAGATATCCTCCTGAGATTCCAGGTAAAATCATGGCTGATGCACAAGCTACTCCCGCAACAAATAGCATAGCCACCCCTCTCGTATCAGAATCTCCTGTGCTATCAGATCCGAAACGCATTAAAGTAATCGCCAATACAAGGAAGACTCCACCCGCACATCCCACAACGGTCCCAAAAGTAGGCCGACCAGTCATCTGCCAAATTACTGGAACTCCACCAAGCGTCAAACCAACGAACAAGCTATACATCACCCAACGATGATCAATAACCAACATCCGTGTTGGCCCTGCCAACACTATCAACGTCAGCCCTGCTGCTCCCAGTACTGATGACACCAACAACAAATTACGAGAACGGAACTGAAGTGTGGTTACGTCTGTAATTCCCTGGATGAATTCTGGATACACCCTGGCAGCTAGCAACATTGTGCCTCCTGAGATTCCAGGCACGAGATTGGCCAAACCCATCAGTGTGCCTCCCATCAGACCTCGCAGAATCCAACGGAGAGAACTTCTTAAGCCGGGAAATGAGGAGGACTCAAACATATAGTGAAACAATATCCCCAATACAATAAATCCTTCAGTACTTTCAGATTGATGCCACCGGCATATTCACAATGTCATCCACAAGAGCGATCTCGCGGGTAAGGAACGGCTCTGCATACTTGATCCCTGCCAACAAACCAAAGTGTTGACCGAGGGTGGTGAGTCGGTCGTCAAGGGCGCGACGAGAGGGGAATAGATTCTGGGTATCTTTTTCATTGGAAAACTGGGAACGATAACAGAGAAGCGCTTTGCGTTTTTCCTTAAACTGCTGGGTAATGTCCACAACAAATGTGGGGCGGACCAGCGGAACATAAAGCGTTGCATAAATGATTTTGTGAGGTCGATAAGCTTTTCCTGGCAGCGAAAGTTTCCTAAGGCCAGCAAGGAAACAGGCCTCATAACCAATCTGGCCAGTGGTGTAGTGATCTGGGTGGCGCCCTTCCCAATAAGGCAGGATTACCGTCTTCGGGCAAAGACGCCGGATGGCTTCAGCAATCTTCAATTTATATTCCCTCAGGTTTTCGATGGCAGCATCAGGTAGGTGAAGATTCTCACGATAAGCAAGATTCATTACCTTGGCGGCCCTAGCAGCTTCTTTTTCACGAAGAAAGGCATTTCCTCGTGTGCCACTTTCACCAGCCGTCAGGTCTAGCGCTCCAACCTTGTAGCCCGCCTCCGTCATCTTAATAAGAGTCCCACCACAGGTTAGTTCTGAGTCATCGCGGTGTGCCGCAATCGAGAGTATATCTAGGTGCAACTTTTCTCCCATAAATGAGGGTAGTCAAACGCAAGATTCAATCTTCTCGCGCCAAAATTTCCAAAAACTTCTTTTCATCCAACCGATACTTAAAAACCTTCCTGCTATTGATATAAACAACCGGCACATGGTCTTTGAAGCGGTCGAATACCTCTGCATCTTCGAGGATGTCCACTTCTCGAAGACTGAATTGATTTTCAATTCCCAAGCGCCGCAGCTGTTGCTTCATCTGATCACAAAGACAACAATCTGGCTTGCTGTACACAATAACTTTCGCCATTTTGATTCAGGGCACATTCTAGCGCACATTCTCCACAAAGGTAGGAACTTTCCTGCCCTGGCAGTCCGTATGGACTATCCTGTAAAAACAACTAACGAAAATGAAAATAAAGTAAATGCTAACAACTTTACGACCAATAATTTATGAGGCCAAGCAAGAACTGCTCTCGGCTCAGATCAGAAAAGGGACTCCTAGATAGTTCTAGAATCTGCCGATTAGCACGTTTCCATATCTAAGCATTATTATTACAAACTGCCTTTGTTTCTTGCCTATTCCTTTTTCTCAAGCAACAGAAAGTTTCCGTTCATGTTCCATTGATACAGCACAAACCTTTCTAGCTAATGCCGAGGTTGCAACACCCTTAAGGGTCCGGAGCTCCATCCAGCGACTGCCGTTCATAATCGTCTGGTTCGCTGACGTCACCTTGTAGATATCTACGGAGATTACTCGGAACGTGATGCGATGCTCCAAGTTGAGAACAGTGACATTTGGGCCCAAACATCTGCCTATGCCCTCAGTGAGATCCTCCCGGAGTCTAGTCAAGGCCTGCCCTCGACTATCCCCAAATGCGGAAGGGAAATTCCAAAGACCCTTAAGCAGTCCCTCTTTAAGGCCTCGAACCATGAGAACCTTAGACCCTGATTGAAGTACGAGGGAGGCAAGATATACACGCCTGCTTTTCCGTCTCTTAGAGTGCGCAGGGAAACGTTCGACATCTCCACATCGGTATGCTGCACAAAACTTACGTAACGGACAACGCAAACATTGTGGAGAGCGAGGTAGACAGATGGTTTGACCTAATTCCATAATCGCCTGATTGAAATTCCCGGGTGAGCGTCTAGAGAGTAAGTTATCTAATCGTTTACTAACATCGCCCTGAAATAAACTCCTAGAAGGATCGCTAGAAAGGCGATAAATTCGAGAGATTACTCTCGCTACGTTTCCATCCAATACTGCCAGTGGCCGTTTGTACGCAATACTCAAAATTGCTCGGGCCGTGTAATCTCCTATACCAGGTAATTGTTTTATCTTTTCTATATCACTGGGAAATTTTCCACCGTGCTGTCTCAATAAAATTTGAGCTGTACGGTGAAGGTTTTCTGCGCGCTGGTAATAACCCATTCCTGCCCATAACTTCAAGACATGCTCCCGTCGACTGCGCGCGAGTTTCCGTAATGTCGGAAACTCGCGCAGGAACATTTTGTAATAAGGGACAACAACCGCAACTCTTGTCTGCTGTAACATGACCTCTGAAACCCAAACACGATAGGGATTGCAATTTTTACGCCATGGCAGGCTGGCACGGTTACTCCGAAACCACGCAAGTAAGGACCGTCGCA
>CAZSDV010000026.1:27922-30107 GCA_964605715.1 uncultured Acidobacteriota bacterium | reverse complement strand
AACAATAGAACGAATTACCTTTCCTCCAGGACCAATCAAATCTCCAATTTTCTCCTTGTTAATTCGGAGCGTGATGATTCGAGGAGCATAGGTAGCTATATCAGCACGGGATTCAGGAAGTGCTTCAAGCATTTTATCAAGAACATGGAGCCTTGCAGTCTTCGCCTCATTTAACGCTTCAGCCATGATGGCTGGAGTAACGCCATTCGTCTTAATATCCATCTGGAGAGCTGTAATACCATCACTTGTACCTGCTACCTTGAAGTCCATGTCTCCAGAATGATCCTCAACTCCAGCGATATCAGTGAGGATGGCATATTTTTCATCCTCCACCACTAAACCCATAGCAATTCCAGCAACAGGCCTCTTAATAGGAACGCCCGCATCCATCAAGGCAAGGCAACCCCCACAAACAGAGGCCATAGACGAAGATCCATTAGACTCCAAAATATCGGACACAACTCGAACAGTGTAAGGAAATTCATCTTCTGAAGGCATCACTGCCAGCAATGCTTTCTCAGCCAATGCTCCATGCCCAACTTCACGTCGTCCGGGTCCACGCATAAATCCAACCTCACCTACACTGAAAGGTGGAAAATTATAGTGCAGCATAAACCGCTTAAACGTCTCCCCTTCAAGCACATCCATCCGTTGCTTATCAATGGAGGCTCCAAGGGTGGCGTTAGCTAAGGCTTGTGTCTCACCACGCGTAAATACGGCAGATCCATGTGTACGAGGTAGTAATCCGACTTCGCAGGCAATAGAACGGACTTCATTTAAATTTCTCCCATCCTGTCGACGTTTTTCGGTAAGTACATCTTCTCGAAATATTCGTTCCTCTAATACACCAAAGTATCTTTCAACTTCTCGACGAATATCTGATTCTTCTTCTGGATAACTTGAAACTAGATCTTCCTTTGCCTCAAGGATGCGGTGATGGCTTTCAAGTTTTGAATATTTGGTTGTGTCCATTGCATCATGAAGAACATCACCAACTTTATTTTTAATTTCTTGAAATAATTTTTCATCAAAAGCTGGTGAAGTAAATTCCCGCTTGGTAATTCCAAGTTTGTCTGACATTTCACGAATACGGGCAATTATATTTTTGATTTCTTCATGTCCGTGCTGCAAGGCTTCATTTATAGCCTGCTCTGAAACCTCTTGTGCGCTAGCCTCAACCATCGAAATAGAGTCTTCGCTGGCAGCGACAACCATGTCGAGAATGCTCTCTCGTCGTTGACTGTAGGTAGGGTTTGTGACCAGCTTGTTGTTAACCATTCCAACGCGGACTGCAGCTAGGGGAGTGTAGAACGGTATATCTGAAAGGAAAAGTGCAGCAGCTCCAGCCGTTACCCCAATGACATCAGGATCGTTATTTTCATCAGCAGAAACAACCATATTAATTATCTGAATTTGATCTTTGTATCCATCGGGAAACATTGGCCTGATTGGCCGATCTATTAGACGAGAAGTAATGATTTCTTTTTCAGTAGGTCGCCCTTCTCGTTTAAAAAATCCCCCGGGAATTCGCCCCACGGAATACTGGTATTCACGATAATCTACCGTTAACGGGAAAAAGCTAATTCCTTCGCGAGGATTTGCACGGCAAGCAGTTGCCAAAACGGCCGAATCACCGTACCTTGCGTAGACGGATCCATTGGCTTGTTTTGCCAACTTGCCAACCTCAAAAGTTAAAGTGTTATCACCTAAGGTCATGCTTACTTTATGAGACATTTATTCCTCCATCAATCGCACTCCAACCCATTTTGATTACAGGAGCACGGAAGATCTTTTCTTTATTTTTGAAACAGATTTAGAGGGGCTAGGAATGACCCAATTAGAGGAATTACTGAAGCTGGCAAAGAAATCCGCTTTATCACGTAAAGGAAAACGGGCAGACTCCCCTCTTAGGCAGAGGGTGAGGTCAAAAAGATTTTGACTGATCTCTTTGGGATTTGTAAGCTTAAATTTTATTACCCTAATGTTATTTGTAGGTGAGTTACCTGCGAATGCCCAGTCTCTTAATAATTTCCTGGTATCGACCTGAATTCTGATCCTTCAGGTAATCCAGTAGACGGCGACGCTTTCCAATCATTTGCAAAAGTCCACGTTGGGAAGAAAAATCCTTGGGATGCGCCTGAAGATGTTGGGTCATGTACTGGATCCGTTCAGATAAAATCGCCAC
>CAZSDV010000026.1:0-27912 GCA_964605715.1 uncultured Acidobacteriota bacterium | reverse complement strand
CTGCCGGATGCACTCGATACCCTTCGACCAATTCGGTCTTATGTTCCTTGGTAAGGGGCATCAACTCGCCTTTCCTCGCTTATCTATCACGTTTCAATTCTTTTGTGAATCATAGCATGTGTTTTAGTAATTTGTAAACGCTGGACCACTAATCAAAATGGATATAGATTTTTACTTACTTTTTCAATTTAACCTTGGCCAAAGAATTTAAAATGGAAGGAGGTAAGAAACTTTAACAAAGAACTGTCGCGAGTCGTGCATGAACTCTGGGGACCGCATAATTTTATTCCCAGTGGGTGATGTAAGCAAATCAATATCTTGCATATTTCCGTTATACCCAACGTATAAAGCAGTCCAAGGATTTACTAGATAAGTAAACAAAATATCTGCATTAACATTTTTTCTAGTTTCGAGTGAAGTCAGAACTGGATTTGCAAGTACTGCATCATATTGAAGGATAACGCGAAGAGAGAATTCCCGATTTAATTGCCAGTTCCACCGTGAACGGATAATGTTGTTGGTGAAAATACTTTGCCCGCCATCAATGCTCCTAAGGCGGGACAAGATGTAAGTATTGTCATTTCTTATTCTTGGAGTAGGCCTTAAAGTAACTACAAGATTACCTGACGTTACGGTAGCTGGGACAGGTTCCTGGCCCTCCTGAGGGACATAATTTACTTGCCGGCCATAGGTGTAATAAATGCGGGTAGTTATCTGAGAAATCTGCTGACTGTTAAAATAAAAGCCTTTTCTTTGTCGATAAAAATCTAAATTATTTTCTAAAATACTGAAATCTTTTGGCCGTAGCCGCTCCCGGCCTGTATCCATATAGAAGCCAAGGCTTGTATTTCGGACAAACTCAAAAGATAGTTGGGGTCGAGCCTCCCAATCCAATCGAGTTCCAGATTGATCCCAGAGTTTTTCCGTGTAAATGTAGGGCCCCCAAGCAATGAGGTACTTTCCTTCTGGACGAAACCTATATCCAATGCGATTCTCTACGCCACGGATATCCCTCCTCCGAACAAATCCTGGTGTTGAGTTGAACCCAGCACCGATATCCTTGTACTCAAACCCGTACGTGAATTGCCTACCTGTCCGTTCTAATTCAAAATAATAAGCAGGGCCATCTTCTGTAGTTCCATTTTGATGTTGAGTGGAAGTTGTTACCGCTTGCATATTAAGATTTGTATTGGAGTCCAACCTCAAATGCGTATCGACACTCCCTACACGATTGTGGCTTCCCATTAATTCACGATCAGTCAGTAAAACACCTACCGTAGAATCTCGGAAAATATCCCGATTTACCCTAAGAACTCCAAACTTTGCACGTTTTCCGTGAAGTGATTCTCCTGGAGAAGCAGAGTTGCCGGGTGATTGATCATCTACCGCTAAAGCACCAATGGCATATGGCCCCTTCTTCCCTGTGAGCCGTAAGCCAAACTGAGGATCAGCAATTCTTCTACTAAAAAATAAATTAACTGGAGTTTGGAAAAAGTCATTGTTTTCTAAAAAGAATGGCCTCCGCTCTGGAAAGTAGACTTCAAAGCGACGATTAACTGTAACTTGAGGGCTATCTGACTCCACTTGACTAAAATCAGGATTAATAGCCACATCCAGGGAAAAGCTGTCGCTAATCACAAATTTTGCATCTACCCCAACATCAGGTTGGGCATTATTAGTAACAAATTGAGGGAAATCAGTATTTTTTGTATCAATGCCACGAAATGATCTGAAAAACCCGAAAGGGATTACTTGAGTGTTACGTCCGGAAGAGATTCCTGCTATGCCAGCAAGGGTTGCTTCCTGACTAAGAACACCATCAATCCGAGAGCTTACCTGAGGCCAAAAGGAAGTTTCATTATTTCTTCGAACCATACGAGAAAGCACAATCCCCCATGTTTGGTTAACATTAGAGGAAAACCGTATGCTCTTAAATGGGATAGAAATTAAAACAACATAACCCTGCTTGGTAACGGAGGCTTCGGAATGCCAAAGAGCATCAAATGATGCGTCAAACCTGCCACCAAAAGAACCTTCTAGCCAACGCCCGTCCATTTGAACTCCAAGAGGGTTCACAGAAAAACGGTAGGAGCGTAATTGGTCGTGGAAGGTATCTAAAAATATATCTACCCTATCATCGCCTCCAATGCCCTCACGCCTTGTCATGCGGGCAAGAATTTTATCTGGGTTTTCGTCAAAACAGATAAAAACAGCATATAAATTTTTATTGTCGTAACCCAGGTAAGCCTCAGTATTCTGGCTAACAGGAGACCCGTCACTTGGCCTTCTTTGAATAAAACCGGCAACCTTGGCCAACTTTCTCTCAGAAGTTCCACCTGGCCTCATTCCCAGGTAGTCCTTAAGGGCAGGAGGGGTTTTAACTCGAGGTATGTTCAATATGGGCCTATCTGGAATTACTTGATTTCTAGCCTGCAATAAAATATCGGGGGATAGAAATACCAAGAGTCCCAAGCATAAGTTGCGATTTATTAATCTAAAAATCCTCAATATTTGCTTCCAATCGATGTTAACTTGCCTAAGTGCCTTACATTTTAAATATGTTAAATTTTTATATAATCATTGGCATTAAGAAATCACCAGCATCCGGAAATTTTGAATATCCATGAAGTGTCAAAATATTACATCCCATGGTGGACCGGAAGGGATTCGAACCCTCGACCTCAGCGTTGCGAACGCCGCGCTCTCCCAGCTGAGCTACCGGCCCTCCTCGCTTGTTTTCTAAATATACCATGAAGACTAATATTGACCTACAGACGCAGAGAAGCGACTGGCTTTGCTGAACAACAAAATGAGGATAGAATTAATTAGTGAAAATTAAACTTCTCGCGATTGATATTGATGGAACGCTCCTCACCAGTAGATGGGAACTTCCCAAAGAAAATTCGAAAGCTCTGGCTGCTGCCCATAACCTTGGGGTAGAAATTATTCTTGTGACTGGGAGAAGACTTCATACAGCAGAGTTAATCTCTAAAAAACTCCCCTTCCCTGTCACCCTCATAGCCAGCAACGGAGCAATTATCTTAACTTCGGCGGGAAAAATACCGTACCGAAATTTCCTCCCCTGTAATTCCGCGCTAGAGGTTATCCAGGAAACTCCTGAAAAACATGGGTATATCGTGGCATTGTTTGAAAAAAAAGGAAAAGGTCAACTTGTAATGGAAGAAAAGATTCTCACGGATGGACCTGCGTCAGCTTATCTGACACGTTACCCAGAACACCTAAAATTAGTTCCTTCCTTGAAAACGGCCTTGAATTCAAACCTAATTCAACTCTCTTTTGTTGGACCTGTATATCAAATAATGCCCACATTTGAAAAACTTATAAAAAATCCAGTATCTAAAAAAATTCATATTTCAAAAACTGATTATAGTGAACGAGACCTTTTGCTGGTGGATATTCTAAACTATGAATGTAATAAAGGCTCAGGACTTGCGTTCTGGGCAACCCATCAAAACATAAAGCCCTCTGAGATTATGGCTATTGGCGATAACTTCAATGATATCGAAATGTTACAATTCGCAGGACGTCCTATTGCTATGGGAAATAGCGTTCAAAAATTAAGAGAAAAAGGTTGGGAAATAACAAAAAGCAATAATGAGAGTGGAGTAGCTGTTGCTGTCCAAAAACACATCCTGAAGTAGGTGCTCTGTCTCCAATGAACCCTGAAATCGAAAGAAAAAAGGCTTCAAATCAAACGCATGGTTCCTGATTACTTCATGTCAATTAAGACTACGGATTGCTTACAAGATCCATTAAATCCAATGGGTTTACCCGGGCCCCATTAAGGCGAATTCCCCAATGGAGATGAGGACCCGTTACTCGGCCAGTTGACCCGACCGTTCCTAGGGTTTGCCCTCTGGCAAGGACGTCTCCTCTCTTTGTATTTAAGGAATTCAAATGGGCATAAAGCGTGTAAAGACCTAAGCCATGATCTAAAACTACCGTGTTACCCGAAAAAAACAAATCTTTAGCCATGACAACTTGACCCCTTTGTGCTGCATAGACTGGGGTCCCTCGATCAGCAGGAAAATCCTCGCCTGAATGGGGTGACCTAGATTCACCGTTTAAAACCCGTCTCCGACCAAAATTTTCACTTACCCGCTTAGCAATTACTGGGATATTAAATTTTCCAGCCCAAAGCCGTTTAGGTGTGGTAGTTTGCCAAAATCTTTTGAGTTCCCTTGACTCCAGTTTGTACCGTGAAAAATTTTTTTCACTTAGCTGAACGAATTTTTTGTTAACGGTCAATCTTTCAACTGCATAAGATCCTCTAATAACGCGAACTGAAGATTTGCAAGCTAAGCGTGTTCCGTTTGCCAGCACGTAACTAACGTTAATGGGGGTGGGTTTTATTGGATGATCAAGATCGATCCCAACCAAACTTTGATATGTCAATCCATCATTTGAAACCCAAAAATAAAGGTCCCGGTTTTCTAATTTTCCAGCTACTTTTGTGATTTTATTTGGGAAATGCAATTCTAATAACAGAGTGCTTCCTTGTGAAACTTCTGTGTTGCTCAAGTTAAATTTTACTTTCCCATCGCAGGGAAATGTTTCTGCCCAAAGGCCTGGTTTAATCAATAGACAAATAAACAGGAACTTAAAAAAAATAAAACAACTCTGAATTGGAGAATAATTTTTTGTCATTCTATTCCTTAAAGCATATTTTTAGATTCTATGCGTATTTTAAATTTTTTAGCTGGGTTATTTTTTAAAATTTCCTATCCTCCCAAAAATTAGATTTAATGGGAATCAACTATTTGAATATCTTCCGGGGGTTTGAAAATAAATAATGAAGGACTCAGAGTGGGGTTACGTTTGATTTCAGTAAATATAAATTCCATTGAACCCGCACCTACATACCGGACAATAATTCTTCTTATATCAAATTTTGGGTTAACTTCAATTAGGATATCTTGGAAACCTGTAGATTTTTCTTTAGGGAAGCATCGAAGGGCAGTATTTTCCGGTCTAAGCCTGATTACATCCTCTGCAGATTCCACTCGGGAAAATATTTGATTAAGCTTTGGCCTTTGTAGGATTAGCCGGAATGGGGCACGCATATCGTTATTTTTTTTAGTCTTAGTTCTTGTAGCGTATTTTTCGCCCAATACATAAAGATATGAATTTTTGGCATTAGCTATAAATATTTTCTCTTCTGGTTCTTGGTACTCCCATCGCATCCGACCTCCTCGAGTAAAATACGCAACTCCGATTTCGACCTGAGGTCTTTTTGCTCCAAAATGGTATTTTTGGGAAAATGTAACCTTGAGATTTTTTACCCCCTTGTAAGATGATTCAATTCCGTTAATCATCTCCCTGAGAGAGGGTTGGAAATTATTACTCTGGGCTAAGCTTGGAATTGCGTAGTAAAGAAATAAAAACCAAATCAAATAGCATTTTGTAATTTTGATTGAATTCCACATGAACCCTGAGTTATATCCTTTTCTTTTCTTGACCTACTAGCTGAGCAAAAAAAGATTGCAATATTTCATACAGTCGTCCTTTGTATTTTTAGTGAATTTAATCCAAGATAAGTTAATTAAAATACATTAAGAAATTAAAACCTACTACCCCCCCCTTAAGAAGGCTTGCAATATAAACTCGATGCTTCTTCTTCATTGTCGAGGAGGGGTTTACAGGAAAGTAATTGAGTTTTTCTAGCTACCCACCAACCGGCGAGCTCTTTTTGTTGCCTGGAGATCCACTATTTTGGCGAATAACTCCACTTTCATCAGTAAAATAAAAATTAATTCCCGTTGTCCCTGGTGTATGAGGCTCTGCTGTTATTGTGTATGTATTAATCTTTCCTTCCACCACTGAACCTGGGGTATAGGTAAATGTATAGCCACTCTTCGTCCCGCTTGAGAGCACGCTATCGATCAGATCAGCCGTAGATGCAGTAGGAACGGCACCTTCTCCGGGCCCCAATTGCACCAAAGAAGAGCTATATCCTGAATTGTAAGTAAGGGAATAATTTATCTGTGCCGTGTTTATAGTTCTACAGGAACCCACTGCTGAAGCCTGATTAGCTGCGATCCGAGACCGAAGTAAATTAGGGATAGCGATGGCTGCAATAATAAGAATAATAGCTACTACAATTAATAATTCAATTAAGGAAAAACCCCTAGGGAAAGATTTCATTTTCGGCCATCTCCTTTTATAGTCCTGAGGATGGGCTTCAGAAGTTAAAAACTACTTGGCCCACGTTTCAGATGCATTATAGGAGTTGGCCCGAAACAAAATCAAGCAAAGACACTTCTTTAAATGTAAAACCATCCTTAAAAAAATAAGACCCATTAAATAAATTTAACTTTGGTTTTTAACATGTGGATCTTTTTGCTAAAATGTCGTCTTTTAAGGAAAGTGTTGGCAGGATTACTTGACAATCAGGAACCTTGACTTAGGCAGTTTAGCATAGTAATTTGCGATAAAATGGCTATTTCATTAAAAAGTTTTGAGAAAAAAAAGATGCCATCTCTGCAGAGGTACTTTGATCACCTCTACGAAGACCTTGGCCCTCAGCAATGGTGGCCTGCTAAAACACAACTGGAAGTAGTTCTCGGGGCAATTCTGACCCAAAACACTAGATGGAAGAATGCAGAAATGGCCCTCCAGTCCCTACGCACTCGAAAATGGTTACAATTTAGTTCTCTTCGTAAATTAAAACACTCAGACCTGGCAAAGGCTATTCGGCCTGCAGGTTTTTTCCAGCAAAAGGCAACAACAATCAAAAATTTCCTTTCTTTTTTAGATTTAAATTATGACTCCTCATTTAAAAAAATGTTTAACCAGTCAACACACAGGCTACGTGAGCAACTTATGCAAATTAAGGGATTTGGTCCAGAGACTGTTGACACAATTTTATTGTATGGAGGACAACGTCCAACATTCATAGTAGATGCTTACACAAGAAGAATTCTTGAGCGTCACGGTTTAATTTCTCCACGCTTATCCTATGATGAAGTTCAAACGCTATTTCATAACTCCTTAGATTCAGATCCAGCTGTATTTAATGAATATCACGCTCTATTAGTTGGGGTGGGAAAGACTTTCTGCAAAAAAGGAAACCCAGATTGCCATTACTGTCCCTTAAAGAGCTATCTTCCTTCACATCAAAACAATAAACTGACTCCTGAGGGTTACCCCAGGAACATGCTCTGAGAGATCAGAAAAATACTATATGAACAAAACCTTAAAGCCCAGGCGTAGATTTTTCGTATTTCTTTTGATAGTAGTCCCGGTTCTTTTTTTTATTGGCTGGAGCCAGGCTTCATTAAATCTTTCTTTTATCCGACCTCGTGAACCAGCGCAGGCAATCCTACTTTTCACTCTTTCAGCTTTCGTATTTCTAACCTTTATTATTTTTAGTTTAATCCTATCCCGGAACCTCCTAAAACTATATTTAGAGAAAAGAAGGGAGCAATTAGGTTCTGAATTTAAAATAAAAATGGTAACTGCATTTCTGGGCCTTTCTGTACTTCCTGTTATTGTTCTTTTTCTTTTTGCATATGGACTAATGAATCGAAGTTTGGACAAATGGTTTCTAATTCCTTTTAATGCTGTCCGTTACGACGCGGAAGTCCTGCAGGAAGAACTCCAACGCGTAACTCAACGAGAAACACAGCATGCTGTTAATAATTTAATATCAAAACCTCTATTTATTAATGCGGTTAAACAAGAAAATTCTCATGATCTTCAACAGCTAATGAAGTCGGCAATCACAGAATTTGAATTAGACTATATTGCCTGTTATTCAATCAATGGAGAACTTATTACCGAATTGCGATCGAACGTATCTTCAATAGAAAATTTTGCAAATGAAATTTCCTCAAAGGACCTCAAGAAATTTATTAAAGAAGGTTCTGTAATTTGGAGATCACCTGAAGGATTGCGAAAATTTATTGCTGCTGCAAATGTCACTGATTTAAATGGTCTGAGAGTCGGTAAGTTAATTTTATTCCAGAGTTGGCCAGTTAATGTTGAACATGCAGGAGTTGAGATTGCCCGCGAAGTCCAAAATTACGACAACTTAAGCCAACAACATAAATTTTTCCGTCGTATGTATTTATCAGTTCTCTCTCTACTTACACTTTTAATTCTCTTTGCTGCTACCTGGTTCGCCTTATTCCTCTCTAAGCAGGTAACGGTACCGATCCAATCTCTAGTAGAAGCTACGAGGGAAGTTTCCCGTGGAAATCTTGCATTTCAAGTCGAAATGAAAGCAGGTGATGAACTTGGCCAGCTGATTCATTCTTTTAATTCCATGACAACTCGACTTAGAAAAGCTAATCAAGATTTAGAAGAGCAGGCAAAGTACCTAGAGACCATTCTCCTAAACATTCCAGCAGGGGTAGTTTCAATCGACCATGAGGGTCAAGTACGAGAAATTAATCAAAATCTTAAGCAAATGCTAGGTACGGAAAGAACCGAAAAAGCAAAAGACCTTAAAACTCTTTTTACTAAAGGTGAAGCAAAAGTAATTGCTTCCCTGCTAAGACGAGCCAGCCGCCAAGGAGTCACGGCTCGTCAATTAGAGTTAGAATTAAAAGGTGAAAAGGTGGTTGTGTCATTAACTATTTCTGCAATTGGCCCAGACCAAGGAAAGCTGGGTTATGTTCTGGTATTGGAAGACCTAACGGAGATGCTTCGGATTCAAAAAAGCGCAGCCTGGCGAGAAGTTGCCCAACGCATAGCTCACGAAATAAAAAATCCACTTACTCCCATCCAGCTATCAGCCGAACGGATTAGCCGGCTCCTCAAAAAAAATAAAAGTCGTGAATTCTCAAAGCAAACCTTAGAGTCTTTAGTAGATTCCGGAAAAATGATAAGCCAAGAGGTGGGAACTCTTAAATCTCTTGTCGATGAATTCTCGCAATTTGCCAGATTTCCAACAGCCCAACCCGTTCCCTCAGACATTAATTTTGTGATTAACAATGCTCTTGCCGTTTTCCATGGCCGCTTAACAGGTATTGAGATTCATTTAGATTTAGCCACGAAAATACCAAATATTAATATTGATCCGGATCAAATAAAGCGTGCTCTTATTAATCTTGTGGACAATGCAGCTGAGGCATTGGAACATTCAATGGTAAGGGAGATTTTAATCCAAACTGTTTACGATCCGGAACGTGAAACAATTGAAATCATTGTTTCCGATAGCGGTCCTGGAGTCCACCCCCCAATGAAAGAAAAACTTTTTCTCCCATACTTTTCAACCAAACAGCACGGGACAGGGCTAGGGTTGGCCATCGTTGGCCGTATAGTTTCAGAACACAATGGAACCATCAGAGTGGAAGAAAACAAGCCCACTGGCGCAAGATTCATTGTTGAATTACCATTTGAAACTCAAGGGATCCCAGGAGTTACTCTTGGTACAAAAGCTCGTGATGCCATTGCTAGTTAATTATGATTTTTTACAATAAATCGAAAGTAATCTTTTTCCATAAGAAGTGAACTATGCCTCAAAATTCAATTTTGATTGTTGATGACGAAATCAGTATTCGTAAATCACTAAAGAGCATCCTGGTGGACGAAGGTTTTAAGGTTCATGCTGTCTCCAGTGGGGAAGATTGCCTAAATTTATTAAAAAAAACCACCTACAGCATTGTGTTGCTTGATGTATGGCTTCCCGGAATTGATGGATTAAGTGTTTTAGAAAATATCAGCAAGCTTGAATTGCATCCAACCGTAATCATGATAACTGGACACGGAAATATTGAAAGTGCAGTACGCGCTACTAAATTAGGTGCATATGATTTCCTTGAAAAACCTTTATCGTTGGAAAAAACTCTTCTCACCATTCAGCATGCTCTGGCACAACAAGAACTTGAAAAACAAAACAAAAACTTAAAAGAGAAGATTGAAAACCAATACACAATTATTGGGAATAGCGTTCCGATGAAGGCACTTCGACAGCAATTAACACTTACCGCACCAACGAATGGTCGAGTCCTGATTTACGGTGAAAGTGGAACAGGAAAAGAATTGGTCGCTCATACTCTTCATAAAAGAAGTAAGCGAGCCGATAAACCCTTCATAGAAGTCAACTGCGCAGCCATCCCTGAGGAATTAATTGAAAGCGAGTTATTTGGACACAAGAAAGGTTCATTTACTGGTGCAATAGAAAACAAAGAAGGAAAATTTCAATTAGCAGATCAGGGGACATTGTTCCTGGATGAGGTGGGAGATATGAGCCTAAAAACTCAAGCAAAGGTCCTCCGGATCCTAGAAGGCCAAACTTTCTCCCCAATTGGAACTTCGGAATCCCTCCGTGTAAATGTACGTGTTATCGCGGCTACTAATAAAAAATTGGATGCAGAAATTCAAAGCGGTAATTTTCGTGAAGATTTATTTTTTCGACTTAATGTTATCCCTTTTTTCTTGCCAGCCCTCCGTGAACACCCAGAAGACATCCCGCAGCTTTCTGAATACTTTCTTAATGAATTTGCTCGGGCATACGGTCGCCCTGTAAAACAACTGTCTGAAAATGCTTTAGATGTACTTGCTAAATATCATTGGCCAGGAAACGTCCGTGAAGTAAGGAACCTTATCGAGCGACTCGTGATCATGGTCCAAGGAAAAAAAATTAACCGGCAACACCTACCTTCAAACTTTTTTAACGACCAACGTAAAACTTACACACCTACTGTAGGTTTCGCCAACCTTCGGGAAGTTCGGCAAGCTGCAGAACGAGATTATATTTTAAAAATACTTGATGAAAGCCAAGGAAACATAAGCCGGGCTGCTGGATCTTTAGGCCTTGACCGAAGCCACCTCTACAGAAAAATGAAATCTCTGGGTATGCCATCCCGCCAGAATTAAACCTTATGTAAAAGGTGGTAGATGGGATATCCCAGGACCTGATATATGA
Organism: uncultured Acidobacteriota bacterium; assembly: GCA_964605715.1. Taxonomy (GTDB): domain Bacteria; phylum Acidobacteriota; class Terriglobia; order UBA7540; family JAPUME01; genus JAPUME01. The sequence goes on along the minus strand of CAZSDV010000026.1, from coordinate 17,018 downwards.
CTATCAAAACACAACCCGCTAGCCCTTATACTCATGAAAAGTCCTCATCAAAATCAAGAGAATCAACAATCTGAGAATTATCACGCCAACCTGGTGAAATTTTTACAAATAACTCAAGGTAAACTTTGGGAGGAAAGTGTTTCTCTAATTCTTGTCGGGCCATTGTTCCTATTTTTTTTAATCTCTTTCCTGCCTGACCAATGACAATTGCTTTTTGTGATGATCGTTCCACCACAATGGTGACGTGTATGCGGGTTAATAACGTTGATTCTTCAAATCTGTCCATCAGAACTGCTGTAGCGTAAGGAAGTTCATTTTTCGTATACTGAATCAGTTTTTCACGAATAATTTCAGATGCGAGAAACCGCTCTGGTTGATCAGTGTGTATGTCTTCCGGGAAATACTGTGGCCCATCAGGCAAAACTTTTCTTATCTCAACAAGAACCTTATCTATTCCTTCTCCACTCAGCGCTGAAATAGGGATGGTTTCATCAAATAGAATGTTCTGACGATATCGATCCATAAATGGCAAAAGTTTTGGTTTATGGATAAGATCAACTTTATTTAAAAGTAAGAACCTTTTGCCTTTTGAATTCTTAAGGAGATCCAAAACAAACTGATCGCCGCGACCAAATTCCTTTGAAACATCCACAATTAATAAAACTAGGTCTTTGTGTTGAAGGGAATCATGTACATGGCTCATCATTTTTTTATTTAATTTGAAAAGTGGTTTGTGGATCCCAGGGGTATCCATCAAGATAATTTGGCATCCTTCCTGATTTACAATACCTAAGATTCGATTCCGGGTAGTCTGGGGTTTTTCGGTGACTATCGAAACCTTTTTTCCCACTAGTGCATTAAGTAACGTGCTCTTACCGGCATTCGGGCGGCCGATGATAGCTACAAACCCAGAGCGAAATTTTAATTTCTTAGAGGGCATCAGATTCAGGCGTCAATTCTCGCACTAATTTTAATTTAGTAACTCGGACTCTTTCTACTGTTCGGGAACTCGACTCCAATACTTCAAATTTGAGACCTTTCTTTTCAATTAACTCGCCCGAAGAAGGGACTCTTCCTAATTTAAATATAATCATTCCGGAAACCGTTGTGTAATCATGGCTTTCCAGGTTAGTTGATAATAACTCCCCAATTTGACCAACATCGGTATGGCCAGCCACTAAAAATGAGTCTTTTTTTTCCTGAATGATATCCCCTTCGTGAGGTTCCACTTCATCACGAATTTCACCAACAATTTCCTCTACTAAATCCTCAATCGTAACCAAACCGGCTATAGCACCGTACTCGTCAACAACTAGTGACATCTGAAGAGTTTCCTGTTGGAGTTCCTTTAGTAATTTTGACACCTTTTTTGTTTCGGGGACAAACTGGATGGGAGTTATTAATGAGGAAAGATTTGCTTTTGCTTCTTCTTCCGGAGTCATTTTCAATAAATCGCCAATATTCACAACTCCCTCAATATGATCAAGTTCCCCTTTGAAAATTACAATTCTTCTGTGCTTAGTTAGAAGAAGTATTACGAAGATCTTTTAATGAAGCGCTGGATTCTAGGCAATTTATCTCATGTCTTGGAACCATTATTTCCCGAACTGTTTTGTCTCCAAATTCAACAACAGATTGAATCATTTCACCCTCAACCTTTTCAATGAGGCCCTCCTCTTGTCCTGCCTCAATTAAATCTAATATTGTCTCCTGCTGAGAATCCTGTTTTTTTTCCTCTGGTTTGAGCAAAGAGCGGATGGAAAAAGAAGCGTAAGTCAGTAATGTAAATGGATAAGCAAGCCAATAAAAGAATACAATAATGGACCTAAATTTACGTATTGAAGTTTCTGGATTTTTATTATAGGCCATCCATATCGAAGGGATTAATTGGTCAAACAGGATCAAAGCAATTCCCAATCCAGCAATGGACTGAACGATGGCTTCTGGCCTACTTTGTTCCGTAAAAAAGCAAAAGGAAACAATAACAATGGCCAACAACCCCACCCAAGCGGAATGGAGAGCGTTAATTGACAATATTACCCGCTCCCGATCAAGGTGGATTCCACCTTTCCGTTGAACTTCCGGATCAAAAATACTTCGACTCGCAACTTTTTTTAGATGGCGAAGATTTAATCGAAGAAATGCTGTAAAAGTAATTACCGAAGACAAACCCATAAGCATAAGTATAAAGATCAGATTTTCAGTCATTTAATGTTATTAGTTTTATCTATCTTGCCTTTCTTTTTGTGTTCACAAAGGCCAAGAGTCTCACATAGAATCATTTCTCGGCGAATCATTTCTCCATGATCAACTTCATGATCCATCCCGAGTAAATGTAAAAGCCCATGGACAACTAAAAAATAAATTTCTTTTTGTGGAGTATGACCATTTTCACGAGCTTGCCTTTTGGCAGCTTGGGCCGAGATTAAAATATCTCCGAGGTAATCCTTTGGCCAAGACCCTCTCGGGAGTTTTTTATTTGAAGGAAATCCATCATCGTCTTCACTCCACTGGAACGCTAGAACATCTGTCGGCAGGCGCTTTTTTCGGTATACGGTGTTGTAATGACGTATCTCACGGTCATTAACAAAACAAATACTAAATTCCCTTCTTCCTAACTTAAGCTCAGCTGTCAAGGCTGAAAGAAATGCTCGGAGGTGGGATAAATGAACTCTAACCTCTTTTTGTTTGTTTATCAGATTAACAAGGTTTTTTTTCGCTATGACAGCCTCATGGTTTTATTACCGAAATATAAAGATCTAAAGCTTCTCGGTTACCTTTAAAACTATTTCAGGATGAGTAACTCTCTTAAACTGCTCATAAGCGCGGATAATTTTCTGAACTAAATTATGCCGCACCACGTCTTTTTCATTAAATTGAATAGTGCATATTCCTATCACATTCCCAATGATCTCAAGAGCCTCAATTAATCCAGATCCCCTACCCCTAGGAAGATCAATCTGGGTAACATCCCCTGTAATGACAGCCTTAGATTTAAATCCTAAGCGAGTTAAAAACATTTTCATTTGCTCACTAGTTGTATTTTGGGATTCATCGAGAATCACAAAAGCGTCGTTAAGGGTCCTTCCTCGCATAAAAGCTAAGGGGGCGATTTCAATCATGCCTTTTTCGATGTAGCGTTCTGCCTGACTTGGATCAAGAACATCAAAAAGTGCATCATAAAGTGGGCGCAAGTAAGGATCAATTTTTTGTTGTAGTGTTCCCGGAAGAAACCCTAAACGCTCTCCTGCTTCAACTGCCGGCCGTGCAAGAATAATGCGACTTACCTCTTTTGAAAGAAGGGCATCTACCGCCATGGCAACGGCTAGATATGTTTTTCCTGTTCCTGATGGACCTACCCCAAAAACCATATCATATTTCTCAATCGCACTCAGGTAGCGTCGTTGGTTTACGCTTTTGGCTTTAATACCCCTTTTGATAAAATTTGATGCTTTAGAGGGGAGGAAATAATCCATTAAGGATAGCTTTGGATTTTCTTGATAAACCTGAAGAAAAGATTGGACCTCGCCATCAAGCGGAAGTTTATTATGTCGATTTAATTCTAAAATTTCTTCTACAAATTGGCCTGCTCTTGTCACGGAGGGCTCCCTTCCTTCTATCTCTAGGGCGTCCTCTGTTAAGCGTGCAGTTACCTTCAGAATTTTTTCAAGTTCCCGGATGTTTCCATCCAAAGTCCCAAAAAGAGCACTCGCATCCTTGCCAATCTTAATGCGGATTTTCATAGGTTGTATTCTGTTTCAATTGGATTCATAGAGATTAGGCACGCTGCAATATACTGCCAATGCATTTCAGCAAGGAGGAATTAAATGGTAAAGAAGGGAACATTTTTTATAATAAGCTATTCTTCACCGAACAGAGAGTCAAGTCAACCCTCAAACTTCCTCTCTTACAGAAATGATAGTCCTCAACCACACTCATTAAATGTCAGCTATAATAATTTTAAGGATTACTCTAAAAATACATTTACATGGGAGAGAAGTGACGCATGGGGATTCCAGAAGCAGAGGACCATTACTACATTGGAGTAGACCTGATAGTAGAAGGAAAGATAGATGAGGCAATTTCTGAGTATATTAAAGCTGTAAAGATAGATCCTACCTTTACAGATGCCTTGCACGGCTTAACCCGCGCCCATTTCCAAAAAGGCGAATTAGATAAGGCGATACACTACGCAAAGCTCATCGCAAAGATTGACCCTGACGATGTCCTTGCACACACCAATCTTTCCATTTACTACCAACAGCAAGGTAAGGTTCCGGATGCTGAAGAAGAAGCCAACAAGGCTAGGGTATTAGGATGGAAGCATCAACTTAAAAAAGACAAGAAATGAAATCTCTAACAGCAGAAACCTAAGAATCCATAACAGAGAATTGTCATAAGGTACATTTGGTACTATGGCAAAATTTCTAGTTATTATGAAGACCGATCCATGCAATCAGTGGTGGCCAGCGCCATAAACTATTGTAATTCTATTTGATGGTTTGGTGATTAATTGGGATTATTTCTCGCTTACTTGCCTGGCGGAATACCCTTCGCAATCAGAGGGTAGGGCGCGCGCAACCTCCAGTAGATCGCATACCTTACATTTCACTAAATCTCTTACCTCACGGAAGTATTCCAAGGAGCAACCAAAAGGATCAGGTATATCCCACTCAATTAATTGCCCACGAAAACCAGGTGCGACTGGGCACTGAATACCGCAACCCATTGTAATAATCAAAGCCATCTTTTCGATTGGTACATCGCCAAAACCTTTCGAATATTGGCTAGCAAGCGAAATGCCAATCTCAGACATTACAGCTTCAGTTCCCTCAGCAATCCTTCCAAGGGGCACCGACCCGGCACTCCATGCCGTTACCCGCTTACCTCCATAGTGACTGGCGAAAGCCTCTGCCATCTGGCTACGACAAGCGTTCCCTAGGCAAATAAAAATTATGTTTATCTTGGAATTTGGATTTAAAATAAGATTGAATTTTGAAGATTTGGAATTACTTTTTATGACCAATGGCTTGATCTACCTTATTTAAAAAATATCGATGAATTCCTAAATCTGAACATAGTTCGGGATGAAAGGTCGAACAAAGACAATTTTCTTCCTCTACTAACACAGGCAAAGAATCGCATTCCCCTAATATCTGGACCCCCGGGCCTACCCGATGAATAATAGGTGCACGGATAAAAACCATCTCTATAGGACCAGATGAAAGGGCCCCACACATTCCCCATCTTATAGAGCTTTCGATTTGTCGCCCATATGCATTGCGTGAAATTCCAATATCTACGAGGCCAAGGTGGCCTTGATTCGAATCAATAACTTCTTTTGCAAGGAGAATGGCCCCAGCACATGTACCGAAGATCGGTTTTCCATTTTGGGAAAAATCTAAAATAGCACCACCAAGCCCCTCCTCATCAAGAAACTTAAGCATGGTCGTGCTTTCGCCACCCGGTAAAATTAACCCTTGAACACTGGAAAATTCTTCAACATTTCGAACAAGGATGCTTTGTGCGCCAATTTGATCTAGTGCTGCGACATGGAGGGCATAGTCACCCTGCACTGCAAGGACGCCAATCGTAGGATTTACTTTGCTCTTTCCGTTATTAGTATACTTTTCCTGGGAGTGGCGCCTCACTCACCAACCTCGAACCTGGAGTAGTTCTTTTTCGTCCATTTTGGCTACGTCCATTCCTCTCATTGCTTCCCCAAGTTGCTCGGAACATTCAGCAAGTACCTTGGGTTCATTGTAGTGGGTAGTTGCTCGCACGATAGCTTTAGCTCGATTTTCAGGATCAGCAGATTTAAAAATTCCAGATCCAACGAAAACAGCTTCCGCTCCAAGCTGCATTACTAAGGATGCATCGGCCGGAGTAGCAATCCCTCCAGCTGAAAAGTTAGGTACAGGCAATCTTCCGTTCTCGGAAACCCATTTAACAATCTGATATGGTGCTCCCAAATCTTTTGCCTTGGTCATTAGTTCGTCAGCTCGCATGACAGTAAGCTTCTTTATTTCTCCAACAATTGACCTTATGTGGCGAACCGCCTCTACAATATCACCTGATCCTGCTTCACCTTTGGTTCGTATCATTGCCGCACCCTCACCCAGGCGCCTTAGAGCCTCACCCAAGTTTCGTGCGCCGCACACAAAAGGAACCTTAAATTTGCCCTTTTCAATGTGGTATTGATCGTCAGCAGAAGTAAGAACCTCACTTTCATCAACATAATCAACCCCAATAGCCTCAAGGACTTGAGCTTCGGCGAAATGACCAATGCGTGCCTTAGCCATAACAGGAATTGTCACTGTGTCCATAATCTTTCGAACAACGCTAATAGAGGCCATCCGTGCTACGCCACCCTCCTTGCGGATATCAGCTGGAACCCGCTCCAATGCCATTACTGCTACAGCTCCCGAATTTTCAGCAATTTTGGCCTGATCGGCAGTAGTCACATCCATAATGACTCCACCCTTTAGCATTTCTGCTAGCCCTACTTTTATCTTCATACTTGCATCATCATTCCACATCTCAACCTCCCTCAGTTCACTTCCTATTTCTGTGTATCAATGCCGTATCGTAATAACCATAGATTCTATTACCATGCTTCCGACATGAACTAGACTGGAAGCTTCTGGATTTATTTAGGTTTATTCTTAATTTAAAAATCACAGAGGCCTTATTCCGATAAATATTCAATTCCCTCACCTGAGGAAGTCCTCACCGATCACAATCCTATGGCCTAATTTAACTCGGCAAGATTTATGGGAAAATTGAGAAAATTTCTACCCATAGGACTAAATGATTATTTTTGAGTCTCCAGGATAGCACTAACTTAACCTCGCCTCAAATAGCCAGAAGTATTTCAAATTTTTACGAGAAAAGGATTGTGTTCGCGTTCATATCCAATTGTGGTCTGAGGTCCGTGGCCTGGGAAAACTTTTGTTGGATCATTGAAAATTAAAAGTCGTTCTTTAATAGAAAGCAAAAGTGCGTCTGTTGAGCCACCCCACAAGTCAGTTCTCCCAACACTCCCCTCAAAAAGCGTATCACCACTAAAAAGAAGTTCATCTTTACCTTTATGGTGAAGGCTGATACTCCCTGGCGAATGGCCAGGCGTATGCAGTACATCAAAGGTCAGATCCCCACACTTGATCGATTGGCCTTCACGCATGAACTGGTCTATTTTTGATATACTAGGTGATTCAACTCCTAGCCAATCAGCCTGCATGGCTAAATTTTGATATAGAAAAACATCATCCTCATGTAGTAGCACTGGGACATTGCAAATTTTCTGCAGGTCAGCGACGCCTCCAACATGATCTATATGAGCGTGGGTTGCAATTATCTGCGTAGCCTGAAGCCTGTGCTTTTTCAAGATTTTAACAATTTGATCAACGTCATCTCCTGGATCAATAACCAAAGCCTCTCGAGTTAATTCATCCCCAATAATCGAGCAATTACAGGCAAGTTTTCCTACTGGAATTATTTCATGAATCAAATTAACGCTCCTCAAATTTATTTCTTATCGTTTGGAAAATTCTGACCCTGTAATTCTAGCAGGTCCCTGTGCTACGATGACAGTTACAGGAGATACCTATTTCTGTGGTTTTAAGGGTCCTCGCCATGTCGAAGCCAAAGCTTAGCTCTGGGCCACCAATTTTAGCGCGCAACCCCCAGGCTCCGCACTATTATCACCTTCTAGAGCGATTTGAAGCCGGAATCAAGTTAACAGGGACCGAAGTAAAAACAATCAGAGAAGGCAAGGTTAGTCTTCGTGAGAGCTACGCATTGATCAAGAACAATGAGGCATGGCTTTACAATTGCCATGTTACCCCATATCTCGCTGCAGGCCGCTTTAACCATGAGGCTCTACGCATAAAAAAGCTCCTCATGCACAAAACTGAAATTCGCCGCCTTTACGGAAAGACTCGTGAAAGGGGGTTCACCCTAATCCCTACGCAACTTTACCTGAAAAAAAACTTCGTAAAATGTGAAATCGCTCTAGCTAAAGGGAAAAACGTTCACGACAAACGGGAAATGCTTCGAAGAAAAACGATTGATCGTGAAGCAGAACAAGCAATGCGCGAACACCAAAAGCAATGAATTTTACATTATCTTTAAAAATTTCTTTAGCAACAGAAAGGATTAATTTTGGAAATAGAATTTTACACTGAATCCGTTGACCACATAAATATTCTTGCAGTTGGCGTTTTTATTTTCGAGGATCACCCCTTTGAAGATGATCCTGCTTCCTCGCTTCCCTCGATAACCAAAGAACAATTAATCCAACTAAAAAACTCAGGTGAGATAACTGGAAAATCATTTGAACTCACCCTCCTGCACAAACCACAAGGGTTATCCGCCGACCGCCTTCTAATCGTAGGAGCTGGAAAAAAGAAATTTTTTGACATTATTTTAGCTCGACAATTAGCAGGAACCGCCTCGCGATTCCTTCGAAAACGAGGAATCAATGAATTCGCCTGGTTGGTTGAGCAACAAAATGAACTGGTTCCTTCTTTTCAACTCGCAACGGAAGGTATTTTTCTGGCTGACTTTGACGTTAGCAGCTACCAAACCAAAGTCAACAATTCCTCTAATCCTGCCATATCTCGAGTCCTTTTGCTCCCTACAAAGGATATCCGTAAGGATGACGCCCAAAAGCAGATTGAGACTGGCTGTATCATTGGGAAAGCCCGGAACTGGGCTCGAAAATTAGTCAACGAACCCTCTAACATCTTAACCCCCACAACGCTTGCTGAAGAAACCCAGTCCTTGTTTGCAAATTCAACTCTTGACGTGGAAGTCTTAGGTCCAGAAAAAGTCCAGGAACTTAAGATGGGTGCATTCTATTCAGTTGCTCAGGGATCCGATGAACCACTTAGATTAATCACTGTAAAATATGAACCTAAAAAGTCTCCGAAACAGCCAGTAATCGGCTTGATTGGAAAAGGGGTAACATTTGACAGCGGAGGAATCTCGATCAAGCCAAGTAACTCCATGCATGAAATGAAAACAGATATGGCAGGAGCGGCCACAATGCTTGCGGTAATGCGAGCAATCTCCCAACTAAAACCTAACATTCGGATTATCGCGGTTATTCCTGCTGCTGAAAATCTACCAAGCGGGAGAGCACAAAAGCCAGGCGACATTCACACATCCATGTCAGGTAAAACCATTGAAATACTAAACACTGACGCAGAAGGACGCCTCCTATTGGCAGACGCGCTGACCTATGCTCGACAAATTGGATGCACGCACCTAATTGATGCAGCGACATTAACCGGTGCAGTCGTGGTTGCTTTAGGGGACATTACAACGGGAGTTTTTGGTTGGGACCAAGACTGGGTCAATAAAACTCTTAATGCATCTCGCAAGGCTGGAGAAAAATTTTGGCAATTACCCGTTGACAACGAATATCGCCCACAATACAAAAGCGTAATAGCTGATCTAGCTAATACCGGCGGTCGGTACGGGGGGGCAATTACTGCGGCAATGTTTATAGGAGAATTCGCTGAAGAAACTCCCTGGCTCCACCTTGACATTGCAGGAACACGTTGGACAAATAAAGAATCTCCCTTCATGTCAAAAGGGGCAACCGGCGTTGGCGTACCAACTCTAATTCAGCTATTAATGAATTTTGAAACAAAGGACCTTTGATGAAGATAATTGTAATCGGTTATGGCCGAGTAGGGCGTAAGTTCGTTGAACGGGTAGATACCAATATTCACGAATTAACAGTCATCGACAGAGAAGGCAATATTTTTGAGAATCCCTCAAAGGAATCGAGGATTCAATTTCTGTCAGGAAATGCCATCGATGAAGATTTGTTACGTGAAGCTGGTGCCGAAAAAACTGACGTGCTGTTAGCCCTGACACGAGACGAGAATACTAATTTGATGATTGCTCAAATTGCTAAGGTAATTTTTAATGTTCCCAAAGTCTTAGCTATTATTTACGACCCTGAGAGAGAAGCTAGTTTTCATGAATTAGGTATTGAGGGTTTACCGTTAACCGTGGCAGGGGCTCAAATTCTGTCTACCTGGCTAGAAGGTTTGACCCCAACTGGACAGGCAGTTTCCCAAATTATGAAAACTCCCATTGATTCACCCCCACCACGGGTAAAGGTCAGGTCGATCGAAGCCCACGACGGATCTTTTTACATCATCATAGTTGGTGGTGGACTGGTAGGGTTCTATTTAGCTCGTGATTTATTGCGAGGAGGCCACGAAGTAACTATCATTGAAAGCGACCCCTCTGTATATGATTTGGTTTCTCAGCAAATTGACTGCCCAGTAATAATAGGAGATGGCTCCGCCCCAGCCACCCTGGAAAAAGTAGGCGCAAGTCGTGCAAACATCTTGTGTTCAGTAACCAACCATGATCAAGATAATCTAATTGCATGCCAAGTAGCAAAGTTTCGCTTTGGTGTTCCAAAAACGGTCGCGAGGGTGAAAAATCCAAAAAATGAGACTGTAATGCGTCGTCTTGGTGTTGACACAACGGTCAGCTCGACAGCCATAATAACTAATGTAATTGAAAACGAGCTGCCAACTTCTAAATTTCGAACTCTGCTTGATTTACATGCATGCGGAATGGAGCTCATTGAGTTTAAATTAGAGTACGCTTGCCCGTTAACCGGAAACCAGCTAAAGGATATTTCTTTGCCCAAGGATTGCAACATTGTTGCAATCGTGCGAAGGGGGGAAACAATTTTACTGCGTGAAGACACAACATTCAACAAAGATGATACTATTTTGGCAATGATTCAGCGGAGAAGAGAGGAGGAATTTAAGAAACTCTTGTTTCCTGATTAAGTTATCTTTTTGTCTTAATCAAGCATCAAGCTGTCCTACTTTTGAAATTGAAATGACTTTACAACACTGGAGAACTTAATTACTAAATATATAAATTCCAAAATTAGAGATGAAAAATATTAACAGAGAACCACACTCGCGTAGTCTCCAAGATCAAAAAAGATTCTGCCCACAACCCCAATCACCACCCATCGGTTAACCTACATTTTTTCTGGGACCCTAATTCCAAGCAGATCAAGAACTCTTGCTAGATTAGTAGAGGTAATATACACAACAGAAAGCAAAAAGAGCTGTCGATCTTTATCTTTTTCAGCCAAAACATGGCAGCGATGATAGAAATTATTAAAGGCTTGGGCAAGCCTAAAGGCAAACTTCGCAAAATTAGATGGGTCCAGAGAATTTACGGCGTGCTCTGCCACTAAATCTACCTGAAGGCTTAGAGATAAAACTTCCCAAAAGGAATCTCCGCTTGGCCCATCAAGGAACTGCGCGAACAGATCTTTTGTAGCTAACTTCTCGAGGTCTTCAAGATGGAACTGAGGATTCAAATCTCCATACTTTCGAAAGATGTTTCGAGCTCTAACAACCGTATATTGCAAGTAAGGGCCAGTCTCACCCTCAAAAGATAAGGCGTCGTGAAAATCAAAAACGATGAGAGAATTCCTTGTGTACTTTAATAAAAAATACCGAAGTGCTCCAATACCAACATCGGTAGCTATCTCAACCTGCTTGGAAGCGGGAATCTCCTTGTTTCGGGCCTTCACTTCCCGAAGAGCTTCCGCAATAATCCTGTCTATTAGGTCATCTGCTTTTACCCCTAAGCCCTTTCTCCCCGAAACCTCAACGTAAGATCTCCTTTTTTGGTCTTGATCAAGGATAATCCCCATTTCCTTAGTGCAGCGATGCGATAGGCCAACAATTTCATACGCTATATGGTGGAGGTTCTTAGATTGATTGGAAAATCCAATGGCATCCATCCCGGAAGCAACTATACCTTGCAGGTAGGACTGCCGGCGATCAATGACCGTATAAACTTCTTCTGCAGTTCCAAATGAAGGGGCACCCTTAGAAATCGATGGAGAGGTTTTCCACACCTCATGACCTGACTTATACCGGTGAGCACGTTCATAAGTAAAATCACATTCTAATAAGCCAAATTTCCAAAGATGGTAAGCAATGTCCTTACCGACATAAGTTACGGTCCCATTTGACCGGACAACAATCTTCACCTCGTCGTCTACCCTTGAACTCCCGTTTTCTCGTTCTCTGCTTGATGGGGTTCCCTGGCCTGCGCTCAAGGCCATAACCCAACAGCCTTTATTTTTCCCTGAATCTTCAAATTTTAACGCGCCAGAATTTTTAAGTAATTCAAAGGATTTTTTCCAAAATTCTAGGCGCAATATCTCACTTTCCTGTGCCAATAGGTCGTATTGAATATCTAGCCGTTGCATTGTTTTAATATGCTTTTTAAGAATACCATCAGAAATTAATCGGGCCATGAGAGCTAAGTCCCCACTCCCCCCCTCTACCGCCTCCAAGGTTTCACTCCTCAAAATTAGGCGACTTTCATCCTCTTCGTAAAACTTAGAAACACGTGCATAAAGATCCCAACAAAAATAATCAAATGGAACATCATCATCATTTACCATTTGTGAAACTTCTTCAGGGGATCTTTTCTCTAAATGGACAAAACCTACAACTACATCGGCAACTTGGACTCCTGTATCATCGATGTAGTTCTGCACTTCTACGTTTCTTCCAATGTGGCGAAGAAGACGAACCAATGAATCCCCTAGCAAGGCGTTTCGAAGGTGCCCAATGTGGGCTGCCTTGTTTGGGTTAATGCTTGTATGTTCAACGATAGCCTTCCCTCTCGCATTAACTTTATCGGAACTAGTAATAGGCAAATCTCGACAACCGAAACTGCCTGCTGCCACATGAGAACGATCAAGGTAGATGTTTAGATACCCGGCTCCAGCTATCCGAATCTCAGCAACTCCTTCGACTGGAAGAACATTTTTTGCTATTTCTTCTGCAATTTTTCGAGGAGGCCTACGAAGCATCTTTGCTAACTCAAAACAGACAGGAGTAGAAACATCACCAAGGTTAATCTCGGGCGGGGTGTTAAGAACAAGGGAATCCAGTGACACATCAAAGGTTTTTTGAATTACTTGAGTGATCTTTTCCTTTATTCGTTTGTGTATTAATGTAAGCAAGTTCTCTCCTCAAATAATGCGTGCGTTATTCATTATATCAAAACAAAAACAAATGACTGAAAACAGAAATTTACAAATCTTTCAATATATTATTATTAAGAATTTCCAAATAGACCTTCAGTGCAATCTTTTCCTATTAGACCTGGAAAATACCAATCCATACCCTGGTATTGCGGTTAATGTTAGCTTGGAACAGATGGAGGAATAGCGTATTATTATGTTCAGGAACGCACCAGATGTAAGAGTTCTGGAGGAAAACCGTAAATGGGTCGGTGCACATCATTGTTTTCATCTCAATTTGCCATTCTTTTAGCGTGGACTGGGCTTCTTCTGATAGAGGCGCCCTATGTATTTCCCGCTTTACCCCAAAAAAAACAAGAAACAGCCACCAAGGTTGATTTTAGTCGAGATATACGCCCAATCTTTTCTGACAAATGTTTCGCTTGTCACGGACCAGATGAAGCAACCAGAATGTCAAAGTTGCGACTTGACACCGAGGAGGGGGCCTTCAAGGATTTAGGCGGGCGTCATGCTATTGTTCCTAGCAATCCAAATTCAAGTGAAGTAATACGCCGAATTACGGCAGAAGAAAAATCTCGGAGGATGCCACCCCCTTACTCAGACTACAGCCTATCTAAAAAAGAAATTAATTTAATACGCCTGTGGATTAAACAGGGTGCTCCTTGGCTAGAGCATTGGTCCTTTCTTCCCCCTCATCGTCCAAATTTACCTAAGATAAAAAATACTAGATGGGTTAAAAACGAAATCGATTACTTCATCCTTGAACGACTCGAGACTGAAAAACTTACACCCTCTAAGCAGGCAGACCATGCCAAGCTACTTCGTCGTGTTTCACTTGACCTTACTGGACTACCCCCTACCCCAAAGGAAGTTGACGCATATTTAAGCAATCCTTCACAAAAGGCCTACGACGCATTCGTGGACCAACTCCTGGCCTCTCCTCGCTTTGGAGAAAGGATGGCAGCTGAATGGCTTGATGCGGCTCGATATGCCGATACAAACGGCTACCAAACAGACGGAGAGCGCTTCATGTGGCGGTGGCGAGATTGGGTAATCAACGCATTCAACAAAAATATGCCTTTCGATCAGTTCACCGTTGAACAGCTAGCTGGGGACATGCTACCAAACCCAACGCTCGATGAGATAATTGCCACTGGATTTAATCGAAACCATCGCGGGAACGGTGAAGGTGGGATTATACCTGAAGAATACGCAGTAGAATATGTGGTTGACCGAGTTGACGCCACTTCAACAGTATGGCTTGGCCTTACAATGGGCTGTGCTCGATGCCATGATCACAAATATGACCCGATAACCCAAAAAGAATTCTACCAGTTCTACTCTTTTTTCAATAATATCCCAGAGCGAGGAAAAGCTCTAAAATATGGAAATTCTCCCCCCTTAATTAAGGCACCAACCCAGCAACAAAATAAACGTCTAGCAGGCCTGGAAAAGCAACTCTCGGCTTCTATTAAAAAATTCAAACAACTTGAAGATGAAATTAAATCTTTGAAAGCTTTATGGGAGCAATCACTTTCACACCCTCAATCTATCCACTGGACACCTCCTCGCCATCTCATTGCAACCTTTTCCTTTGATGGGGGTGTAATGAGCGGCCCAAAAAATAAATCTGGGAAAACTATATCAAGCAGCAGATTTAAGGGAGGAGTGTCAAAATTTGTATCTGGAAAAATTGGCTTTGCACCAAAATTCAACGGCAACCTTTTCTTCGAAGCAGGCGATTTTGGTGCTTTCGGTTTTCACGACAGATTTTCAGCTGGGGCTTGGATATACCCAACCGACAAACGTGGGGGAATTATTTTATCCCGCATGTCTGGAGATCAGCTTGAAGGCAAGGGCTATTGCCTGGAACTTAAAGACGGGAAAATTCACCTTCAGTTGCTACAAAGGTGGCTGGACGACGCAATCCGAGTAAAAACAGAGCTAACCCTAAGCTCTAACCGTTGGCACCACATATTATTCACTTATAACGGTTCCCAGTATGCTGATGGAATAAAAATCTATATTAACGGGAAGAATCAAAAACTCCTAGTCCCACTTGATGCACTAAATCAAGACTTTAAAACTGATGAACCGCTTCGTGTTGGTTCAGGGGATGGAGAAGAAGGCCGGTTTTATGGGATCATTGATGAAGTTTTTCTTTACGGCGATGTGATATTGCCAAGTCAAGCAAAAACTCTTGCTACCTCCACTCCAATATCTGAAATTGCTTCTAAAAATTCAGGCGATAGGACTCCTGGTGAGCGGAATAAGATTACGAACTACTTTCTTGAACTGAAAGCTCCAGCATCAATCAAAAAACTCTACAAAAGTATGCTAGATCTTCGAGATGCAAAAGAGGAATATTTCCGAAAAATCCAAACTACAATGGTAATGCAGGAACGCGAAACCCCACCTCAAACACACATACTGATTCGCGGCTCATACGATCAAAAAGGGCCCAAAGTAAACCCGGGTGTTCCAGATGTGCTTTCTCGTGGGTATAGTGGCCCCCTTCAAAATCGTCTCGACTTTGCTCGCTGGATTGTAGACACATCAAATCCTCTGACTTCTCGCGTAGCTGTAAACCGCCTCTGGCAAATGATCTTTGGTGTAGGATTGGTTAAAACAGTTGATAATTTTGGTTCTCAAGGTTCCCTACCTTCACATCCAAAACTACTTGATTGGCTCGCAACCGAATTTGTTCGCACTGATTGGAATGTTAAAAACTTACTAAAAATATTCGTCACTAGCAGCACCTATCGTCAGTCATCGCATCTTCCTGTAGAATTGCGACAAAAGGATCCCGAAAATCGCCTCCTTGCAAGGGGCCCACGCCTCAGATTACCGGCAGAAGTAATTCGAGACCAAGCTTTATTAGTCAGCGGGCTTCTGTTTGAAAAGATTGGCGGTCCATCAGTTAAACCATATCAACCCACCGGACTATGGAAAGAGCTTTCTGATGGTGCAACCTACCAGCTGGATCAAGGAAAGAATCTTTACCGACGAAGCCTGTACACTTTTTGGAAACGGACAAACCCCCCACCTTCAATGATTACCTTTGATGCTGCAGGTCGTGAAACCTGTATCGTTCGAGAATCACGCACTAACACTCCCCTCCAGGCACTAAACTTAATGAATGACGTTACCTTCGTGGAGACTTCACGTGTCCTAGCTGAAAGGATTATTACTGAAGGAAAAAATGACCCGAAAAACCGTATCCAAATTGCATTTCGCTTGGCAACAGGGCGATACCCAACTGATAGAGAATCTGATATCCTCCTGGAAGGCTTTCATCGCCACAAAGAAACGTATCAACGTAATTCTGAGGCCGCCTTACGTTTGGTAGAACAAGGAAACTCCCCGCGCAACAAATCAATTAAGGTCGAGGAGTTGGCCGCTTACACTATGATCACTAGCCTGATTTTAAACCTCGACGAGATTGTCACAAAGGAGTAATTAATGGATCCCTTTGTCGAAAATAAGCTCCAGATGACAAGACGTCACTTCTTTGGCCTAGGCCGCCTTACCCTCGGAACTGCTGCATTAGCTTGCCTTGTAGACAAAGATCTTCGTGGCAGAACAGATGGAAGGCTTTCCTCTTCCGAAGTTAAACCTTACGGGGCCCTTTCAGGCCTTCCTCACTTTCCGCCTAAGGCAAAGCGTATTATTTATCTTTTCCAATCAGGTGCCCCGTCTCAGATGGATCTTTTTGATTACAAACCAGAACTAAAAAAAGAATACGGAGCAGACCTCCCTGAATCGGTGCGTCAAGGACAGCGACTGACCACCATGAGTTCGACCCAAGCAAGTTTTCCGGTTACACCATCAATTTTCAACTTTTCTCAGCATGGAAAGAGTGGTGCCTGGGCAAGTGACCTTATCCCTTACACTGGAAAAATCGCGGATGACTTATGTTTTATCAAATCAATGCACACCGAAGCAATTAACCACG
>CAZSDV010000025.1:29565-31258 GCA_964605715.1 uncultured Acidobacteriota bacterium | reverse complement strand
AGTCTTTTTTAGGAAGTGTCTTCGATTCATATGAGTTTGTTTAGTTTGCATCAATTAAGCATTCCTCAGGTGAAGAAGGAGGTATTTGTAAAACCGTAACCGCCCTCTATGGATTACCTCTTTAAATATAGCCGGCTCATTCTCCTCCTGGAATTAGGGGGAATCAAGGCTTATTGGTCAATATTCGGTTACGCAAGTGGTTTTGAAACCCTGGTCTCAAGGTCGGTCCAAGAGAATCAAAATTTCTCGGGACTATAAGGACTCTTTCCCATCTCTCGCACATTAGAATTCCAGGGGTCCTTGGTTCGATTTTGGAAGTTATTCAGGCGCCCGCGAAGGTCATGCAAAATTTGTTTATATTGAGGGTCTCCGGCAAGATTTTTCACTTCGTCAGGATCGGTTTTCAGATTGTATAGTTCCTCTGAGGGTCGATGCAGGTAAGCTTTGACCGAGCGCGAGCCCATGTGAGTAAGTTTATCTTTGAGAATACCTTGCCAGGTGGCTGAAGCCCAAAGGTCAGCGGCAAAAGGATAGGTCAGTTCTGGAAATAGATTTTTGATATATTTGTAATTGCGAGTCCGCACTGCACGAACTGGATAATAATTGGTGATTTCGTGAAACGTGTGAGAAAGGTAGACTTCATCCCATCCCTCTGGATTTTCTTCTTCGAGGATAGGAAGAATGGAGCGTCCTGGAAGTTCATAATTGGGTCCAGGGCTATCAGCCCAATCGAGTATTGTAGGAACCAGGTCGATAAAGCTTACCATAGCATTGTTAACTAGCCCCTCTTGCGATTGCTGAGGTGAAAAGATAATCATTGGCATGTGAACGCCTGGGTCATAGAGGGTAGTCTTGGCTCCAGGAAAGGGAATGCCATTGTCGCTCACGAAAATGACCAGTGTTTCGTCCGCACGGCCGACTTCCTCAAGTGCCTTAATGATTAGGCCAACTCCTTGGTCAAGTCGTGAGACTGATTCGTAGTATTCGGCCATCTCTTCTCGAGCCTCGGGCGTATCAGGAAGATGAGAAGGTAGTAAAACATCTGATGGAGAATACCGAATTCTCTGGATCCCTTGATAGTCGTGCTCATTGGCAAATCCGCTTTCAGCCCGGTGCGGGTCGCTAAAGCCAACATGAAGGTAAAAGGGAGAATTGGGCTCCTCAGTGAAAAATTCTCTTGCCTTTTCTGCCATCTGGGCAACGTCACGGTTGCCATTGAAATGCTCTTCTGGAAGGTAATCAAATGGGTAATAAGACTCTGGCTTGACGTGAAATTTACCAATAATTCCCGTACGATACCCAGTGTTTTTGAGTAGTGCTGGAAGAGATTGGATGGGCAGTTGGGCATGAAAATTGTGGTAATTATGCGAAAGTCCGTATTGGCCATTTGTATGGTTGAATAAACCTGTGAGCATCACCGAACGGCTTGAAGAGCAAGAGGCGACAGTCGTAAAAGCTTGGGTAAAGCGGACCCCTCGGGCAGCCAGCCGATCCTGATTGGGAGTTTGGATTACTGGGTTACCATAGCAACCCAGATCTAACCCTTGGTCGTCGGCAACAAGAAGCACGATGTTCCTGTTGGGTTTGGACGGACCGTTGGGTCGGGTTGCCAGCCATACGGCCAGAGGTAGAATTATTAAAGAGCCAATCAAAAGTAATCAATTTAGAGATCAATCGCACGCAAGAAAAAATG
>CAZSDV010000025.1:29142-29555 GCA_964605715.1 uncultured Acidobacteriota bacterium | reverse complement strand
GGAGCCTTGGCTGTCCGAGTCAGCGACTATTTGGTGGAAAAGTACAGGAGGGCAAGTTCGTAAGTCACAGATTTCATCCCCCCCAGGTCCACCAATCCCGTCAACAATCTCGTGA
Organism: uncultured Acidobacteriota bacterium; assembly: GCA_964605715.1. GTDB lineage: Bacteria > Acidobacteriota > Terriglobia > UBA7540 > JAPUME01 > JAPUME01. Next base: position 29,440 of record CAZSDV010000025.1, on the reverse strand, counting down.
CTGCCAATTCTAAGCCAAATGTTGAGAAAAGAAGATAAAAAATACAGTCAACCAGAACGCACCAAAATACACAATCAATCTGCATCCTATACGCACCCAAAGGGGAGGGCTCAGTATAAATAATGCTTCCGATGAAAATAGCGTGGAGCTGAGTGTGAATTACTAGTCAGCATCAGTCAAATCTAGTTCCGCATGGATTTCCAACACATCCCCGACCTCAATGGAAATCTTGCGCTCCCAACGACCGTAGTCCTTCTTTCTTGCGGTTATCATGTATTCCCCCGGCTTGAGATTTCGA
>CAZSDV010000025.1:0-29132 GCA_964605715.1 uncultured Acidobacteriota bacterium | reverse complement strand
ACGAGGAGAAATCCCGATGAAGGCCCCATCAATCTCAATCTCTGCTCCGTCAGGATTGGAAGTGATCTTCGCTACTCCCGTCTGCCGTCCAGCTTGGTCACCCCTACGGGATGCGACGGCTTGCCTCGTATCTTTCACTCCTTCTTGGTCATACGCCATTTTCAGGCCAGTAATCTGTTCAACTGTTCGCAGCACTGCTCGGTAGTTGCTCTTGTGGAGTTTAAACTCGATCGCCCCAACCAACTCTTTCCCATCATTAAACGAGAGGGTCAAGTAATGTTTTCGGCCCTTAGTAAACAAAAGAAGTGGGCTCACGAGTATAGCCGCACCAATCCGACGCCCGGAGACACGAGAATAAAAAACTTCAGTTATGGCACCAGTAGGAATCGTGAAATATTTTGTTCTTGCGTTCTTCTTAGTGAAATGAATTAGCTTGTTGTCAATAAGCAACAAACCCTTTTTGCCTTCCTGGGCTGCGCCAAAGCTGGTACGGACCTCAACCTTTTGAAAGGTGAATTCCGTCTGTTGGCCAGAAACCTGCTGAGCGGAAATCACGTACGTGGCCAGAAGAATAATAGCTACAAGCACTTTCATTTTAATATCCCCAACCTTAGATTGCCCCATTCTCCTCCTGATATTAGGGTAAATCAAGAAATTTAAGGGAAAAGTAAGAGGGCCAAAAAACACTTTGGTAAGAGATTTTCTACTTAAGAATTAAGAGTAGTTATTTATTTATTTAAGCAAAGGTATTGGTTCTTCTTCCGTATAAAGCTGGTTATGAAATCTTATCGGTAAATTCATCCTCCACCTAATAACCTTGGTTGCTGGAAAACCCAATTATAAAATCTGATGCACTCTTTACATATGTCACTTAAGAAATCTTTTCACTTTTTCTATTTATAGCAGGTTTTTAGATTATTCCGAATTGGACTAGATGGTGGAGCTGGCGGGGGTCGAACCCGCGACCTCGTGACTGCCAGTCACGCGCGCTCCCAACTGCGCCACAGCCCCACGCCAATAATCAATAATTCTGAACCTTTCTAACATGAAGGTTTAATGCTGTCAATCCGGACAAGAACCATTAATTCCATACTTGCGGAATTAGGCCAGACCTTCGTAACCTTGTTTGTAAAAAGTAGATAGGACATAATGTACCGTTGTAGGTATGCTCGATTTACTGTGGAGAACCATTGAAAACCTCAGCTTTGCCGGCGCACAAGATCATCCCAGCTGGACATTTAAAAAATCTCCGATACGCTATCCGAGACATCGAGGAGGCAGCCGACACCCTTGCTGCCCAAGGAAAACGAATTATCCGCCTAAATATTGGCGATCCACTCAAATCAGACTTTTGCACCCCACCTCACATCGTTGATGCGGTGGTCAAGGCCATGCGGGATGGCAAGAATGGCTATGCTCCTTCACAAGGAATTCCTCAAGCATTGGACGCAATACGCCATGAGGCAGATCGTAAGTCAATTCAAAACGTCCAGGATACTTTTATTACCGAAGGGGTCAGTGAGGGTATTGAAGTTAGTCTTTCTGCTCTTCTGAATCCAGGAGAAAATATCCTTCTTCCTCGTCCCGAATACCCATGTTATTCAGCAGTAATGAGAAAAATTAATGCCCAACCATTCTTATATGATTTAGAAGAAGACCAAGGGTGGGAACCAAACGTTGACCAAATTGAAAAACAGATTAACTCTAGCACGCGCGCCATTGTCGTCATTAACCCCAATAACCCCACCGGCTCAACATGCTCCCTCCAAACTCTTGAGCGTATCGTTGAGCTGGCACGAAAACATGGACTAGTTCTTATCTCAGACGAAATTTACGATAAACTTTCACTCGAAACAGAAGAAAGAACTCTCTCCATTGCTTCCCTTGCTCCCGACCTACCAACAGTAACTTTAAACGGTCTCTCTAAATCCTACCTGGTTCCAGGATGGAGGTTGGGCTGGGTTACTGTTAGCGGCGAGAAAGAAAACCTCAAACACTATACCGACACGATGCACAAACTGCTTCGTACCCGATTGAGCGCTAACCACGCTGAGCAGTACGCCATACCAGCAGCTCTCAATGGTTCCCAGCTCCATCTGGTAGAAATGCGTCGAAAACTGCGATCCCGACGCGACTTAGTTCTGAGAAAATTAAGGAATGTCCCAGGCTTAGACCTCAAGCCTCCCCGCGCTGCATTCTATGCATTTCCTCGCATTCAAATTGCAGGAGAAGACAAAACTTTCGCACTAAAACTTCTCCGCGACACTGGGGTCCTAGTTGTTCCAGGAAGTGGGTTCGGCGAAAAGGAATACACAAATCACTTTCGGCTAGTATATCTGTCTGATGAAGAACAACTGGAGGAGGCACTGGAAAAAACTAAAAAATTTATTGAGATGGGCTACGAGAGAGGCGATATTCGCGTTGACTAGCCTACCAGAGCCAACCTCTTTCCCTCTTTGGGGTGCCTTAACCCTAGGATTCACTCTCGGGTTACGACACGCCTTTGACGCTGATCATTTAGTGGCTGTCTCAACTATCGTCACCGAACATCGGACCCTATGGAAATCCTCACTAGTGGGTGCAGCCTGGGGATTAGGGCACACGATAGCTCTAACCATATTCGGTGGTGTTGTGGTAGCACTACGTATTACTGTGACACCGCAATTGACCTCGTATCTAGAATTAGCCGTAGCGGTGGTTCTGTTGGTTTTGGGCATAAACGTGTTAGCTAGGCAGTTCGGGACCCCTCTGGTCCACCTCCACCGTCACGAGCACGACGGGGTTACTCACTCACATTTCCATTTTCATCACCATTCACATGACCCAGATAGGCACGGCCAGGAACAACATCGCCATCGACACCATCAGATGCTGAAGGCTAGCAGAAAGCCATTTATTGTTGGCATGGTCCATGGCATGGCTGGCACTGGAGCGCTAATGTTGCTGGTAATAGGAGTAATTCCATCCATTTTGATGTCTGTCTTCTACATTCTAATTTTTGGACTGGGCTCGCTAGGAGGAATGGTGCTAGTAAGTTTCTTGATAGGTTTTCCTATAGCGTTGGCGGGGCAGCGTGTCCAGTTACTTGAAAAAGCTCTTCGAATCACTGCAGGAACTTTCAGCCTTGGCTTTGGGCTCCTTCTGGCATGGCGGACAGGAATTTTTTAAAAAAGGCAACTCTAAACCTTATGACAAATCTTACCCCGCAGTCCCTGCGAGATTCTAAAAAAGACCGTTGGAAAAAGGCACAAAAACACGAGGCTGAGTTCTGGCAAGGTCCAAACGCCATGCCTTTTCAGATTGAACGCGTGGCCACACGTTACCATCCTCTCCTTCGGAAATTTGAAGTTAAGGCTCGTGACGAAGTGCAGGTCCTTGAAGTGGGTTCAGGACCCACCTGCGCGACACAGATACTCCCCACCAAACACAAGATCTTCCTTGACCCATTAATGCGCGTCTATCAACCCCTATGCCCTCCTGAAACTGCAGGGCGTCAGGTTTGTGCAATGGGAGAAGGGTTGCCATTTGCAGATAGAAAATTCGATCTCGTGTTCTCATTTAATGTTCTTGACCACGTTCAATCACCAGAACGATTCGTAGCTGAGTTAGTTAGGGTTACTCGCCCTGGCGGAAAGGTTGTTGTTGGCGTATACACTCACCCGCGAATATTTGCAGTGGTAAGAAACTTAATCGAACGCATATTACCTCGCTTTGGTGAAGTAGCTCACCCCTACTTTATAAGCCGCCAAGCCTTAGTGCAATTACTCGAAAATCAAGGCCTGAAAACCGAAAAAACTGTACAAGTTTACGCACCCTCTAACCGGCCTTCTCTCCACCGGCAAGATTGGGTGGTGATCTCAGCCCGCCAATAATCTTCGTCAGGAAAATCTCTCCAGAAGCCCAGCAGGCGCTTAGATTTGTAAATTTGGATTTTAAGAAGCCTCTTTTGCTGGGGGCTCAACTTTCCCCACAATAAAAACATAAGACAGGAAGGCTGGAATCATGGCAACCCCTCCCAAGGCAAAGGGAATAAAGTAGGAACCAGTCTGATCAACCAGCAAGCCCGTCACAACCGAAGCGATGATTCCGGCAATATTTCCACTGAAGTTCATTGCTCCGGCCCAAATACCCACTTCTTCCGGCGGAGCACATCCTTGCTGAATTACCAACATATTGGGCACAGAAATTCCAATCAAAGAACTGGCCGCAAGTAGGATAATCGCGAAATAAACATCTGACACCAGAGGAACAGGTAGAATCAAGAGGCCAAATAAAAAGCCAATTCCGACCAAACTCTTTCTAACCTTACTTTCGTCAAATCCTTTACGAATAAGAGAATCGCCCAAGATTCCTCCAACTGGCTGCATAATCGCAAAAACGGCAGCAGGCAGAGACGCCCAAAGTCCTACTTTTAGCAAGGTCATGCCACGAACATCCGTGAGGTAAGAAGGAAGCCAAGTAAGTAGCAAATACCACCGATAATTAAAAAAGAATATTCCAGCACAGATTCCTAAAAGGTTTCGGTTAAGGGTGATAATCCGCTTTCGGGTTGGATGGGAGAGCCCAAGGTTTGATTTTAGGTCTTCGTCGGATAAGGATTCTCGACGTGAAGGGACAATCAGGCTCCATGGAATCAGCCATAATAGCGCAGCGAACCCGATAACCATAAACATGACTCTCCAGCCATATTGGACAATCAGAAAGGCACACAAGATAGAACCTACGGCGGTGCCTACTGCCGTTCCACACTCAAACAAACCTGTAGGGAATCCCCGCTCCTTGCGACTAAACAGCTGGGTGACAATCTTAGTGCTACTGGGAAGATAAGCAGATTCTCCAATCCCGAGAATGATGCGGGCAGCCATCAGGACAGCTAGGCTGCCGGCAAAGCCAGTAAAACCACAGGCCATCGACCACAAGGAAAAAGCAATTGCATAAACCCACTTGGCGTTAAAGCGATCAACAGCCCAGCCAATAGGCATTTGCATAAGCGCATACGACCAGAAAAATCCGGAAAGTAAGAACCCTTGCTGTGTGGGGGAAAAGTTCAACTCAGTTGAAATCAAAGGGAGAGCCATTGAAAGACTCCCTCGATCGATATAGTTAATCATGGAAGCCAAAAACATCATTCCCACTGAACCCCATCGCTGAAACGGCGTAAAGCGACGCTTGAAGGAAGTGTCAGATTGGGCAGAGGAATAACTCATTTTACTATTCATTGAAGCTCCTCGTTAGTGAACAAACGCTACCAGGATTTTTAAAATAAGCGATCGCGGAAGATTAACCAAAACAGACTTCAACTGGGAGACATTGTAGCGTAATATCGCATAGAAAGTTGAAGAGACATGGAAAAGCTTACAGGAAAAGTTGCCTTAGTAACTGGAGGAGGTACTGGAATCGGAAAGGAAACCTCACTTCTTCTTGCCAAGGAGGGGGTCGACATTGCAGTCAACTACTCACGTTCTAAAACAGAAGCAGAACAGACCGCTTCAGATATTGCAAAGTTGGGTCAAAAAGGAATTGCCATTTGCGCGGACGTTTCCAATGACAAGTCAGTTCGAAAAATGGTGAATGAGGTTGTAGTAAACCTGGGCCGATTAGATATTCTTGTGAACAATGCTGGAACCACTCAATTCATACCAATCGATGACCTAGAGGGCATGACCGAGAAAATCTGGGATGAGATTTTGGCCGTAAACCTAAAAGGAACTTTTTTTTGTTGCCGGGCGGCGATTCCACATATGCGGATGGCCGGTGGGGGGCACATTGTCAATGTATCCTCCGTTGCAGCATTTACAGGACAAGGTAGCTCTATTGCATACTCAGCCTCCAAGGCAGCCATGATAAACTTGGGCCGGTCTTTGGCGGTCAGTCAAGGACCAGACATTCGGGTAAATACGGTAGCCCCGGGAGTAGTACAAACAAGATGGATTAAAGGTTGGGAAAAGTTCACTGACAGACACCGAGAGGCGGCTCCCTTGAAGCGTCATGCCACCCCTCAAGATGTTGCACATGGTATTCTCGGCCTAATAACTAATGGTTTCATTACGGGACACACGCTAGTAGTGGATGGTGGTCGAACCTTGAAATAAGTAGCCAGATTAAGCAATGAAATTCCTGTCAATGAATTTTCTCGGGTAGGGTTGCTACGCAAGGCAGCCCCATAAAATTCCTAGAACGAGGTTTATACGTCCATGGACACCCCAATCCCATCAGAACTGAGCCATTTTCTCCCGATGAACTTGAAGAACAAAAACCCCATCATAGTGCGGGCAGAAGGGCGGCGTCTCTATTCTTCAGACGGAAAAGATTACCTTGATGGAGCTTCTGGAGGGGTAGGTGCTGTAAACATTGGGCATGGAGTTCCAGAAATCCTGGATGCAATTGCCGAACAGAGTCGGAAAGTCTGCCATGCCAACAGTTCAGTTTTTATGAATGAGCCACAATTGGCCTTAGCTGATTCAATTATTGACCATCTTACCCCTAAGGGAATGGAGGGGGTTTTCTTTGTTTCCACTGGAACTGAAGCCACTGAGCTGTGTGTAAAATTCGCCCGAATATACCATCTGCAGCAAGGAAATCCTGAACGACACAAGATTATTAGTCGCCGTTGTGGATATCACGGAAGCTCTATGGCAGCGCTGTGTTATTCAGGATGGCCCGACCGTCGCCGCCAATTTTACCCATACTACTTCCCCGTCCCCCGCATAAAAGCTGCCTATTACTTTCGAGAAGGTGGAGGGATGTCAGAGGAAGAATACTCACGCCATTGTGCAAATGAACTCGAGGAAGCCATTCAACAGGAAAGCCCCGAGACCGTTTCCTGCTTCATCGCTGAAGCAGTAGTAAACAACATGGGTGCTCTACCTGCCCCAGCAGGCTACTTCGAACGCGTCCGAGAAATCTGCGATCATTACGATGTCCTGCTTATTGTGGATGAAGTTGTTACTGGATTTGGAAGAACAGGAAAAAATTTTGGGATTGACCACTGGAATGCTTTGCCAGACTTAATAGCTTGCGGAAAAGGTCTGTCAGGAGGCTATGCACCTCTTGCCTGTTCAATTGTAGGTGAAAAAGTCTACCGCAGTCTGGAAGAAGACCCATCAGGAATTACGGTTATGGGCTATACCCACGCCGGGAACCCACTCTCAACTGCAACTGGCCTAGCCGTGCAGAACTATATTCTCAAGAACAAACTTGTCCATCGAAGTGCTCAGATGGGAGAAAAATTGATGCAGAAAGCTAAAGCTCAACTCTACAAACATCCTCACGTAGGAGATATCCGTGGGATAGGCATGCACATTGCCATAGAGCTAGTAAGGGATCGAACCAGCCTGGAAATGTATCCTCAAGAGATTAATAAGTCAGGAGAAGTGTATGAACGATGCATGGAAAATGGGTTAAACCTCTTCCCTATCCATGGAACTTTGGATGGATTACGTGGCGACGTCCTGATTATCAAGCCTGCATTTACCGTCTTGGAGGAAGAATTGGATGAGCTTTTCGATAAGCTACTGAAGTCGCTCAACGAAGTTAGCTGGTAAGCCCCATAATACTTTCGTGAAAACAATCTTCAGCCTCTTTTTTTTGTCTGACGAACAGAGGTAGTCTTATATCAACGTGTTGCCAGGTTGGGACCAGCGCGTGATTAACAAAATTACTAGTTGAATCGAGAGGGTAAGTTCAAATGAAAAAAATAAAAAATGTTCAACCAAAGCGTCTAACACTGAGGCTGCTAGCAATCTTAATGCTAGGCACCACTCTTTTCGCAACTGAAAATCTTGAAAACCGTCCAGACCGCGTGGAGTGGCTTGGGGACCTTGGGCTTGGGCTATTCATTCACTGGAGCATGGACGTTCAATTGGGACCAGTAATCTCACACTCTCTGGTGGGGGCGTCCAGAAGCTTCACTGAGAAGTACTTCAAGGAACTTCCTAAAACTTTTAATCCAAAAAAATTTGATGCCGACGATTGGGCGGTACAGGCAAAGTTAGCTGGCTTTAAATATGTAGTTTTTACCACAAAACATCACAATGGTTTCTGTATGTACGATAGCACTCTTACGAATTTCACCATCATGAATACTCCGTATGGCAAAGATCTAACTGCAGAAATTGTTCGGGCATTCCGAGCGCAAGGAATTGCCATAGGTTTTTATTTTTCACCTGATGACTTCTATTTCCTCCACAAACAAGGAAAGAGTATCAGCCGCCAACAGCCTGGTGTAATACCACAAGAAAACCCACCTCTTATGGAATTCGACAATGCCCAAATCCGGGAATTGCTCACCATGTATGGGCCCATTGACGTATTGTTTATTGATGGTGATGCAAAGGGACTACGCGAGCAATCCTGGGAAACTGACCCTAATGTAATAGTGACACGTGGCTCGTTAGAAACTCCAGAGCAATACACCCCAGGAGTGCCGCTAGGGGGAGTTTGGGAAGGAAATCTGACCATGGGAACTTCCTGGCATTATAAGCCCACCAACGAATCATACAAATCAGGAACGGAGCTCATCAACACCTTGATTCAGACGCGTGCAAAAGGAGGAAACCTGCTGCTCAATATTGGACCGAAGCCAGACGGAGAAATTCCAATAGAGCAAGAAGCTCTTATGCGGGAGCTTGGCTTGTGGAATTTCGTCAACGAAGAGTCAATTATTGGAGTCCGCCCTTGGACAGTAACCAACGAGGAAAATATCTGGTTTACCAAAAAAAGAAACGAAGATACCGTTTACGCATTTATTACTGGCGAACCCCTCCCTTACGGGAAACGGGCTACATTCTCAATAAAATCAGTTCGCGCAAGCGAAAAAACAACAGTTGAAGTCCTGGGTCAATCGGGAAAAATCCTTGAGTACAGTCCTGATGTCCTTCCTGAATCTAGGTGGACTCAAGATGCAAATGGATTACATATCACAGCAATGCGGGCACAGCGCCTATATAATAATCGCCACTGGCCTAATCCGATTGTCCTTAAGATCACTCATGTAAAACCAGGTTTGGATCCACCAGTTTTTGCAGTAGACGATGCTACCTGGGATGTGAAATCCGGTAGGGCAACCTTCCATGCAACATTAGAAAGCCTAGGTGATGCTAAGGAAGTCGAATTAGGATTTGAAATACGCCGCAAAAAAGGATTTCTGGAAATGTATGAACCTGACCCGGAATGGCAAGGTGTAGGTGTGGTCCGGAATACCTCTCCCGGAAAATTTTCCCAATCAATAGGAAAACTAGAGAGCAGCTTAACCTATGAGTATCGACTTGTAGTCAAGCATCCGCTGCTCACTTTTTACAGCTTAAACCAAACGCTTACTGTTTCCAAGTAACCACATTATCCCCAATACATTGGTGAAACTTTGTATGGTTAGACACAACCAAACCAGTGAGGACCTCAAAGCAACAAATCAACATAATTACAATAATGATACAATTGACTGCGCCTGTAGCTCAGTTGGATAGAGCGCCGGACTTCGAATCCGTAGGTCGGGAGTTCGAGTCTCCCCAGGCGCGCCACTAGTCTTTATTTTGCAACGATTCCACATCGCCACCCCAGAGGAAGCAGCTTGATGCTCACTGGAAAAACAAAAAGGCAGTTGAGTATAAAATGGGGACACCTTCGCCTAGCAATTATCTTCCTTTTTATGTCAGGAATTAAGTTGGGCGGTGAAACCATCAGCTTCCAAAATGAAATTCAACCTATTTTTCAGAAGCGATGCCTACTGTGCCATAACGAGACAGCTGCCAGTGGAGGATTAGTGCTTACCACCTATGAAACTCTTAAAAAAGGAGGGGAGAGCGGCCCCGTTGTCATCGGTGGAAATACTAACGAAAGTCTGCTCCTCCAAATGGTTCGCGGTAAATCTCCGCGTATGCCTAAGTCTGGAAAACCTCTCAAACCAACAGAATTGGAACTCATCCGCACATGGATTGCTGAAGGAGGAAGACCCACCGGATCAGCCACACAAGTAATGAAGTCTGATGAATGGTGGTCTTTCAAGCCCTTCAGGCGCCCACCAGTTCCCACCGGCCATTCCTCCTGGGCTCGTACTCCCATTGATGCCTTTATCCAGGCCCAAATGAGTAAAAAGGGGCTTGAACCTTCTAAGGAAGCTGACCGAAAGACTCTCATTCGTCGACTTATGTTCAACCTCCATGGACTACCTCCAACACCTGAAGAGGTTAAAACCTTCATAAAAGACACTTCAAAATATGCATACGAGAAACTGGTTAATCGATTGCTTGCCTCGCCGCGTTACGGGGAACGCTGGGGACGACACTGGCTCGATGTAGTTCATTATGGTGAGTCCCATGGATTTGACAAGGACAAACCTCGCCCTAATGCCTGGCCTTATCGCGATTACGTAATCCGTTCATTCAACGAAGATAAACCTTACGCCCGTTTTGTTGAAGAACAACTGGCTGGGGACATTCTCTTTCCCGATAACCCCGAAGGTATTGTTGCCACGGGATTTATTGCCTCTGGACCTTGGGATTTCGTTGGACACGCTGAACTCAGAGAAGGCACGGTTGACAAAAAGAAAACAAGATTACTCGACCGCGATGACATGGTTGCCACCACAATGTCAACCTTTACAAGCCTTACCGTCCACTGCGCACGCTGCCATAACCATAAATTCGACCCAATAACACAAGAAGACTACTACAGCCTTCAAGCAGTCTTTGCAGGAGTGGAGCGGGCAGAACGCCCCTTCGACCTAGACCCGCTTATCGGCCGCCAGCGCCGCCCTCTACTCAGTAAGCGCCGCACGATCCAAGCAGATATTGAGCCACTCCTCTCCTTGACAGGTAAGCTCACAAGCCTAAAAACAAAGAAAATCGATAAGAAAATAAAGAACCTCCAGGAGGAACGTAGCGAAGCAAGGGATCAGCAAAAAATTGTCGTTACAAAGTCGGAGAAACTCGAGAAGGAAATACAAAGAAAAACACAAGAGATTGATCAGTTAAAAAAAGAACAAACAAAGCTAAAACGTTCACTTTTGGACAAAGAAACCCTTAAAAAACTAAACAACCTCGAAAATAACCTCGCCGAATTAAATAAAAAACTTGATGCACTCCCACCCCCAAAGACTGTCTACGCTGCCGCAAATTCCTTCAAGGGAATTGGGGCCTTTTCCCCCTCATGGAAACCGCGACCAATCCATCTTCTTAAACGAGGTAATGTCGAGGCACCAGGGAAGTTAATGGGACCTGGGGCCGTAGCAGCTGTTCCTGGTCTTCTTGCTCGCTTCAAAACAACTAATCCTGATAACGAAGGTGAGCGGCGAGTGGCACTTGCAAAATGGATTACCGATCCAAATAACCCATTAACGTGGCGGTCGGCCGTTAATCGTATTTGGCATTACCACTTTGGGCGTGGCATTGTTGATTCACCGAATGATTTCGGGCGAATGGGTGGGACTCCTACACACCCCAATTTACTAAATTGGCTGGCCGTTGAGTTTCGAGAAAATGGAGGCTCGTTCAAAAAACTTCACCGATTAATCCTCCAAAGTTCTGTCTATCGACAGACCTCTAAAAACAATTCACTGTATTACCACACCGACTCTGAAAATCGTTTCTTATGGCGAATGAATCGCGGACGATTGGATGCAGAGTCTCTCCGAGACACGATTCTTTTTGTCAGTGGAAAGCTTGATCTCACGCAAGGTGGGCCTTCGGCTCGTCAATTTATTTTCACTGATGATCACTCGCCCCGCTACAACTACACTGGTTTTGATGTGGACAGCGCCCCGAGCTTTCGCCGAAGTATCTATCGCTTTCTGGTTCGGAGCGTTCCAGACCCAATGATGGAAATTCTGGATTGCCCTGACCCTTCACTACTTACACCTAAAAGAAACTCCACACTCACTGCGCAACAGGCACTCGTTCTCCTAAATAACCCTCTAATGATCCGCCAAGCAGAGCATCTTGCGAAAAGACTTCAAGGAATGCACCAAAACCTGGACAGGCAGATCAAAAAAGCCTACCTCCTTGTTTTTAACCGCGAACCGAGAATTAATGAATCCCGAATCATGGTCAGGTTGGCCGTTAAACACGGCTTGGCAAATGCCTGCCGAGTTCTCCTCAACAGCAATGAATTTATGTTTATCGACTAAAGGATGACATGCTCCAAAACAAAAAAAATTCCTGCAAAACTGACCAAAAAATAAGAACCTTGTCTAGCTTCAACCGCCGCAGCTTCCTATGGAATTCAGCCGGAGGATTAGGTGGCATTGCCCTAGCTCACCTATTAGGAAATTCTAACATGCTTGCAAAAGCCAACAGCCCTCGGCCTGAATGGAACGGTGGCCTGCATCACCCGGCCCGAGCGAAACGTGTCGTTCAACTATTCATGTCTGGTGCAGCCAGCCAGGTTGATACCTTTGACTATAAACCGGCCCTGATCCACCGCAACGGGCAAGCATTCGATCCAGGAGGTAAACTGGAGCTTTTTCAGAGCGTACCTGGTCCTGTAATGAAAAGCCCTTGGGAATGGAAACAACATGGAGAATGCGGTAAATGGATGAGTAGCTTACTACCACACCTGGCAGGTTGCGTTGATGATATAGCTTTTATTCCTTCAATGGTTTCGAAATCAAACGTTCATGGTCCGGCCACTTTTATGCAGAACTCCGGGTTTGTTCTTCCTGGGTTTCCTAGTGCCGGCGCATGGATCACCTATGCACTAGGGAGTATGAACGAAGATCTCCCAACGTTTGTCGTCTTGCCGGACCCACGTGGCTTCGCTCCAAACGGTCCGGCCAATTGGTCTGCTGGATTTTTGCCGGCCCGACAACAAGGCAGTATGATTCGGGTAGGCCGGCCAAACCCAATCCATGACTTGTTTCCCTCGAGTTCCGCCAAATTTATCACGAAAGACAGCGAAATAGATGGAATGAAAGTGTTAGAGAAATTAAACCGTACCCATCAAGAAGAACGTGAAGGGGACTCGCGGCTTGAGGCCCGAATACTCTCTTACGAGCTAGCAGCACGCTTACAGTTAAGTGCACCAGAAGTACTCGATATCTCCAAGGAATCGCAAGCAACTCAGAGGCTTTACGGCATCAACCGGAGAATCACCGAGGACATGGGAAGTCGGTGCCTAACCGCACGGCGACTACTTGAGCGAGGCGTAAGGTTCGTCCAGATTTGGTCTGGTGCCGACAACGGATTTCCTCGGCGTAACTGGGATAGCCATGAGGACATTGCCCGAGATCACTACGATATGGGTACCAGCATGGATCAACCCGTTGCCGGTCTGATCCAAGACCTGAAGTCACGTGGAATGCTCGAAGATACTATTGTGCATTGGACCACCGAGTTCGGCCGTATGCCTTGCAGTCAAGGTGGAAAAGGACGTGATCACAACCCCTACACATTTACTTCCTGGCTTGCGGGCGGGGGTATTCACGGGGGTGTCACATATGGGGCAAGCGACGAGTGGTCCTTTAAGGCTGCCGAAAATCCAACCTACTGCTATGACGTCCACGCCACCATGCTTCAAAGACTAGGGATCGATCACAAACAACTCACCTTCCGCCATAATGGCATTGACCGACGGCTCACCGATGTCCACGGACACGTGATTAATGAAATCCTAGGTTAGGCCTGAGGATGCTAGCCAACATCGAGGGGAGCTAACCATGGAAAAAACTTCTGTAACACGATCCTTCGCAGTCGGAGTTGACTATGGAACCAACAGTGCTAGAGCATTAATCGTCGATGTATCCTCTGGACTAGAAATTTCGACTGCCATATCAACCTACCCAAGCGGAGATTCAGGTGTAATGCTCCACGATAAGGACCCAAACCTTGCCCGACAAAATCCATCTGACTACATAGAAGTGTTTTTCAAATCATTAAGGTCGGCATTAAAAAAAGCAGGTAAGGTTGCCGGCTTCCATCCTTCGCGAGTTATCGGTATTGGAATTGACACCACCGGCTCCACGCCAATTCCGATTGCGAAAAACGGAACGCCACTAGGCATGCTACAAAAATTTAAATCTAATTTGGACGCCCATGCCTGGCTATGGAAAGATCATACCTCGCATGAGGAAGCCGCTGAGATTACTCAAAAATCTCAAGCGAGTGGAGTACCATACCTATCAAAGTGTGGGGGAACTTATTCTTCTGAGTGGTTCTGGTCTAAAATTTGGCACTGCCAGCGAGTAGCCCCCAAGGTGTTTTCAGAGGCATACTCCTGGGTTGAGCTGGCTGACTTCGTGCCCGCCTACATTACCGGGAACCTAGCTCCCTCAAAAATTATTCGTGGAATCTGTGCTGCAGGACACAAAGCAATGTTTTCCGATACATGGGGAGGACTACCTGACAGGAAATTCCTGTCTAGTCTTTCGCCACAATTGGCTGAATTGCGAAATCGGCTTTACGAAAGGGCGCTTCCTTCAGATCAAACTGCTGGGCTATTAACGAATAACATTGCGAGGAAAGTAGGTCTACCTGCAGGGATTCCTGTGGCAGTGGGTGCATTCGATGCTCATATGGGTGCCGTTGGAAGTGGCGTCAAACCCGGAACCCTAGTAAAGATAATTGGCACCAGTACCTGTGACATCATGGCCGTTCCGCAACGGAGATCTATTCCTGATATTCCGGGACTTTGCGGAATTGTTCCAGGTTCCGTGATTCCCGGTATGATTGGGCTAGAAGCGGGTCAATCAGCAGTAGGAGATATCTTCAACTGGTTTATAACTCAACTTTGCCCATCGACATACGCAAACGGAAATTCTCATCACCGCCTTACCAAAGAAGGAGAAAAGCTCCAGCCAGGCGAAAGTGGCATCATGGCCCTAGACTGGAACAATGGGAATCGGACAATCCTGGTTGATCCTCTTTTATCTGGGTTGCTGATTGGACAAACCCTGCATACCACGGCGCCCGAGATTTATAGAGCCTTGATTGAAGCCACAGCATTTGGAGCTTTGACAATAATTAGACGACTGGAAGAATACGGCGTGAAAGTCAAAGAAGTCGTCAATTGCGGGGGGATCGCTGAGAAAAATCCATTCGTAATGCAAATCTACGCCGATGTATGTAATCGGCCTATGAAAATAAGTCGATCATCTGAATCCTGCGCTCTGGGAGCCGCAGTTTTCGGGGCTGTCGTCGGCAGAGCATATCGAAATACAAGAGAGGCTCAGCGCTCAATGACAGGCATAAAGAGCCAGGAATTCAGGCCAAGAAAAACACGATCTGTGATCTATGAAAAACTTTACACTATCTACCGGACATTGCACGATGCATTTGGAACTTCCTGTTTCACAGGCAACCTTGAGAGGGCTATGAAAGACCTAATTTTAATTCGAGACCAGGTTCGCAAAAGGTAGCCGGTATCTCACAAGGAAACAAATAACCGACTGGATAAATTAGTATATATTATTTTTTTAGAATGGCTGCAAGGGGAGAAACAGGAATGGATCTGAAGAAATTAAGAAAAGAGGTTTCTGAAATAAACCAAGAATTGCCAAAAGCTGGCCTGGTAACAATGCATGCGGGCAATGCAAGCGCGTATGATCCTGAGAGCGGGCAAGTACTAATAAAACCATCGGGCTATGATTACGATAAAGTTACACCCCAAGTTCTTGTGGAAGTAAATTTAAAAACTGGAGAGGTCATCACTTCAAACTTAAAGCCGAGTGTTGATCTTCCACACCACCTTTACCTGTATAGAAACCTTAAGGGAGTCCGGGCCATAATTCACACTCACAGCTGCCATGCTACCGCTTTCGCTGCATGCCACAAGCCGATCCCCTTGTGCCTGACAGCCATTGCAGACATATTTGGAGCTGAAATCCCATGCACACCATATGTGGACAATGAAAAAGAGCACATCGGTGAGGCAATCCTTAGGCACCGAAACCGTGCCCCAGCAATCTTGCTAGGAAACCATGGAGTTTTTGTGTGGGGTGAATCTCTCAAGGAAACATTTAAAACAGCTGTCATGGTCGAGGATGCTGCAAAAACAGTTCACCTAGCAACGCAAGTGGGTCAACCAAGGGCCATTCCACCCGAAGAAGCAGAGAAATGGTATATTCGTTATCACACACGATACGGACAGTACCGGGATTAGCAGGTCAAATTTACAATGCCTATATCTACTACTAAAAACATGCGGGATAGATTGAAAACGTTTTGCAGATGGAATCTAGATGGGAGAGCGCAATGAGTGCCAACCTGAAAAAAGTTACCTTGGGTTTTATCCCTGCAAACCGTGGGTTCTTCAGCGCGCAACTTGCAGCAAAGATGCGCAAGCAAACCATCGAAGCAATGGAGAAAGTTGGGATTAATGTAATCGTACCGGGAGAACAAGAAACCAAGGTAGGTTGTGTTGAGAACATCCAGGAAGCTAATCTCTGTGCAGACCTTTTCCGCAAGAATAGTATTCAAGGAATCGTGATTGGTGCCATGAATTTTGGAGATGAGCAGGCAGCAGCCATCGCTGTTCAAAAAGC
This sequence comes from uncultured Acidobacteriota bacterium, assembly GCA_964605715.1. Classification (GTDB taxonomy): domain Bacteria; phylum Acidobacteriota; class Terriglobia; order UBA7540; family JAPUME01; genus JAPUME01. Next base: position 12,661 of record CAZSDV010000025.1, on the reverse strand, counting down.
CCGTCTGGATGTACCGGTTCTAATTTTTGGTTGTCAAGAAGAAGAAACGCTCACGATGAAAACACAACGGAGAGATGCATTCTGTGGACTGCTCTCTATTGGAGAAGCGCTGCGCCAGATCGGAGTCCGCTATAGCGTATCACCTCGACCCATTTGTTTCCCCACTGACAAATCCTTCCAGGAAGATTTGGATTGGTTCGTACGTGTTTGCCGTGTAGTAAATGGAATTAAAAATGCTCGCTATGGACAACTGGGCGCTCGCCCTGAAGCTTTCTGGACTTGCCGGTTTGATGAAAAACAATTGGCACGACTCGGGCCCTCCACTGTCGTGCTTGATCTTTCGGAAGCCTTTGCTGCTGTTGAAAAATTGAGAGATGATGATGGTGATGTAAAAAAGGCACTGAAGCAGATCGGTGAATACGCCGATACTACTGCGGTCGCAAGTACAGCACTCCAAAAGATCGCCAAGTTTGAGGTTTTTCTAAGACGCTGGCGCAAGGAAAATGATCTGGATGCTCTTGCCATTCAATGCTGGACTTCAATCCAAGCAAATTTAGGTATCTGCAGCTGCACAACAATGAGTCGTTTCGGCGACGAAGGCATTCCGTGTGCCTGTGAAGCAGATATTCTTGGAACTCTGTCGATGCACGCCTGCCTACTGGCCAGCGGCACCCCAGCGACTCTAGCGGATTGGAACAATCTTCACAATGAAGATGATGAGCTGGTCAACATATGGCATTGTGGGGTGTTTCCCAAAACATTTGCAGGAGCTCAGCCAAGACTAGGTACACAAGAAATTATCGCCTCAAGCGGAGCCGCCCGGCGCGAAGACTCTCAGGGAGTAGTTGAGTTTGCCATGAAAGAGTCCCCACTGACCCTTTCGAGAGTCACACAGGATCCAGATGGATCCTGGAAAGCGGTAATTGCTCAGGGAGCGATTGAGAATAATCCCGCGGTGACGTTTGGCGGCTACGGTTGGTGTCGTATCAAGAATCTCCAACATCTCTACCGTGATGTTTTACTAAACCACTTTCCTCACCATGTTGCCATCACACACGGCCATGTCGGTAACGCCCTCTGGGAAGCCTTGGGTAACTACCTTGAATTCAAAATTTACCACTCCACCCAAGAAACCCCCGGGCTATTTTCACCCCGCCTCCCCTTTCAATAAGACGTTTTGGTCAGAAAGGGCCAAACGGACACCTAGATTGCATTCTTTTATTGCGTCCATACCTCTACAAAAATATGCTCCTTGTTCCCACAATAAAAACATTGCAACTCGATTCACTCAGAACCAAGCTCTCGAATCCAGATATTTCGGAAACGTACTGGATGCGAGTGATCCTGTAAGGAAATGGGGAGCTTGGGGGCATGTGCCTCGTAAGGAGGGCGGCGTTTGTGTGTAGTAGGTCCAGTAAATTCAGCATTCTCCTGAACAAGCACCCCATTATGGAAAACTGTAGCTTTTGCTTTATGAAGAACATTTCCATTTGTGTCGAATCGTGGTCCACGGAAAATAATATCGTAACTCTGCCACTGCCCAGGAGGCCGAGACGCATTAACCAGCGGTGGGTGCTGTCCATAAAGAGCTGCGGCTTGACCATCAGCATAGGTCGTACTTTGGTATGAGTCGAGAACCTGCACTTCATAAATGCCCATTAAGAATATACCGCTGTTGCCTCGGTCTTGATCTTTCCCTTTTGCCGGATCAGGTGAGCTCCATTCTATGTGCAACTGACAGTCACCAAATCCTTGCTTGGTCCTGATACCACCTGTCTTTGGAGCTACCTCAAAGTATCCTTTTCCCACTTTCCACTTTGCTTCCCCATCTTTCTGTGATTCCCACTGAGAAAGATTTGTTCCATCAAAAAGAACTACCGCGTCAGATGGGGCATGGCCGCTTCCCGTTTGATTTCCAGGTACCCCAGGATTAACGGTGGGCGGATTTGGACGTTCACGATCGTGCACATCCCACTGGTCAGTTTCAGGCATCGACATAGAACCGGTAACATCAGGGCGCTGGCAACTCAAGGAGGTTATCGCCGCTAAAACGCCTGCAGTACCTAAAATCATTATAGATTTCGCAAACATCAGACGTCTCCTTAGAAGAATTTTTACCAATGGTGATATCACTTACAACTACCGTTACCAAGCATCTGCCTTGCGGTATTCATTAAAACATTTCTCTAAACCGGCAATGCCCTCTACTGAAAGGCCATGTTCCATACCCAAGATTCCCTTGTAACCAAGATCATGAATCGACTTGAAGACATTCCTCCAGTTCACCTCTCCCGTCCCGGGTTCCTTGCGGCCAGGAACATCACCAACCTGAAAATAGCCTATGTACTCATAATGATTCCGAATATTATTAATCAAGTTTCCCTCAGAAATCTGTTGATGATAGATGTCGAAGAGTATCTTGATCTTTGGGCTATTCACAGATGCCATAATTTCTGCTGCCTCATCAGAGCGAACCAGGAAATAACCAGCATGATCTACCCATTCGTTTAGCGGCTCAACCACTAACGTCAATTCATACTTCTCCACAATTTCTGCTGCCCGCCTTAATGCTTCGATAACGTTAATTCGTTGGGTACCGCGTGGAATCCCTGGGATAGCAACACTTGTAATGACCGTACAATAATGATTTCCGATGACCTCATGGTATTTAATGGCTTTTTTTATCGAGTCAAGAAAGTCGTTACGTTGACTTGGATCAACCATTCCCGCAGTTCCTGGCCCCCCCCTAAAACCTGTGGATCCGGTAGGATTTGCTACGAAGATCCCCATCTCGATTCCAAGGGCTTCCATCTTTTTACGCATAGACTCAACTTCACTTAAAGAATGTTTCATTAATCCATTGTATTCTATGGCATCAAACCCATGCTCGGCAAACAACTCCAGTCTCTGCGGAATGGTTAACTCCTTCTGGAGGAACCCAAGCCGAGGCGCATAACGCAAGTGATATTTTGTCATTCCTTTCGCGCCCCTTCCCCAAGGAAAAGTGGCAGCACTTCCTGCTGCGAGTGTATTTCTGAAAAATTCACGCCTTTCCATAGCTCAAAACTCCTCTCTCAAGATCATGATGTGTGCTCCAAAGGCTCTGATCTGAATCATTGTCCGATTGGCTTGTATTATACCGGACCTTCCAGTCGCAGGTTGACGTTTTATCTCCATAGCTAAACCGTCCCTTATCACCTTGTAATTGCGTACCAGCTAGCTTGAAGTCGGACTCACCTTCTCCTGAGTAGCGAATGTAAAATGTGGGCTAGTCGTGCTTGCTGCTCAGTATGCCTAGTCCAGTCCCTGACCGGATGGTCCACTCGGGTGAGTAGTTCAAGTTTTTCAGCCAGCACGTGCACAGCAACCTCGCGTTGCACATACGCTCTATTCCGTGGCCTCAGAGCATACCAGCCAGAACTATCCCGACGAAGCTTCCATTGTTGTTTTTTCTTATGCCGCTTAAGCTTTATCTTTTTCCCATTGATGGTCATAAGCGAATCGATCTGAATCCGAACCTTACCTCTTTTCTCTTTCAGATTTAGACTTTTCACATGAAACCGATCAAAGATAATCATTTTATGTCGCAACGCTGTAAGATCATTAGCGCGCAGTAGATCTACTCCTTCATCGACCAGTTTAGAAAGTGCTTCAGTCACTTCTTGTCTGGTTGGTCTTGAGGAAGCAGCTGCGATATAGATACTTGAAGGAATTGTAAGTGATGGCAGGGCCCCTAATGGACCTGATGTAATAGCAGACTCAGATGACTGCCAAGCATTTTTCTTTTGCTGTTCCGGGGGGGTGGCAGCAACAAGGATTGGTAAGGAAACATCCGGAACAAACCGATAATATCTAATTGGACCACGTCCTTGCCAATACTGTGACGCATAAGAGTCAATGCGCAGGCCTGATGTAAGAGAACTATAAAAAGTCCGCTTCCCAGGATCAACAACGATGCCTACATGTCCTCGCCAGACAATTAGGTCCCCAGGCTGAGGATTTTTTACCTGCACAAAATTACTAATACCATCATAGAGGCTAAATGAAGTGGCGTAGGGATAACTGTAACCGGCTCGGCGATAAATTTCGTGAACCAGATGAGAACAATCAGGCCGACGACGTACACTTCCTCTATGATCTCGGGCAACGCTGAGTACAACTCGTCCTTGTTCAGGACTCAACAGACTGGGAACAGTTTTCTGCGGTGTTTGGGCCACAAGGCCAGGCGTTAATGTCACTAGAGAGAGAAAACTGACCCAAAGCCAGCCCACTGTGAATTTTGTAATCAAATCTCTAGGATCTCCTCGCAACTCAGTACAAAAAATACATGATGTCTCTCTGTAAGGATATCCTTCTTTTTCAAGGAATCAATAGCGACCCTCTACCCATTTACTCGGTCCGTGATACCATGCGAAGGTCGTTTGGCCGACACATGAATAACACAATCAAGAAAGGAAGATATAGAGATATGAAAAATAAGGATATTGTTACCCGCCGGGACACCTTAGGCTGGATGGGGCTGCTTTCGGGAATGGGTGCGATTCTTGCTGGAGCTGACCGTGGTCATGGGTCCCCACAAGTCCCAACGGCCACGTTGGTGAACGCTGCAAAACTAGACTGGACCCCAATCGTAAACGACATATTTCCACCCGGACTCCTAATAAAACCACTATTTGAAAACAAAGAACGCAACTTTGCCTTCAACCTGGTTCGTTATCCGGCTGGATACCGTGAACCACGTCACTTTCATAAAACCTGTGGGCATATCCTCTATTTCCTGAATGGAAAACTGCATGACCGCGAACGAGAATACCTTCCAGGAACGTTCGCGTATGCTCCCCCTAAAGATGTCCACGGACCCTTTTTTGCTGACATGGAAACAGAAGTTCTCTTTTTTGTAGACGGAACATTCGATCTGTACGGTGCAGAATCATGAAAATACACTTTTATCTAGGGTGGGCCTTCAGAAACATTACCATGGAATGGCAGGGGAAGAAGGCCAACACAAATGTCGACAGCTTGATTCGTTTCCGCTTCACTGGTATAAGGAAGTATTCAGCCCACGAGGGAGCCGAGTACTTCTACTAAATAGAAGAACGGTCTCTCTTAGATGACCGGCATGAAGATTTAGTCAAGAAAATTTGGCAACCAGGCTGGGCCCGGTACAATGGACTTGACGAAACGGCTAGATTTCTTACACCACATAATAAAAAACATTAAAGGAGTTTCATAATGGCGCACGAATTACCTGCTCTTCCCTACGCGCACGACGCGTTGGAACCTTTCATCAATACCGCAACGATGGAAATTCACCACGGCAAGCACCATGCAACCTATGTCACCAAACTCAACCAGGCCCTTGAAGGCCATACTGACCTACAAGATAAATCCATAACTGAGCTCTTAACCTCACTCGATAAAGTTCCCGAAAATATCCGCACGGCTCTCCGCAACAACGGGGGTGGCCATTACAACCACTCACTCTTCTGGAAAATCATGAAGAACGGAGGGGGCGGTGAACCCCAAGGAGATCTGGGCCAAGCTATGGATTCAACCTTTGGATCCTTTGCGGACTTCAAGACTAAGTTCAGCCAGGCTGCAATTGGTCGATTTGGCTCGGGCTGGGCCTGGTTGCTCCTGAAAGACGGCAAGCTTCTGGTAAACTCTACACCAAATCAGGACAGCCCCCTGATGGATGGCGGCACGCCCATTTTGGGCCTTGACGTTTGGGAACACGCCTACTACCTCAAATATCAGAACCGCCGACCTGAGTACATCGAAGCATGGTGGAACGTAATCAACTGGGATGGTGTTGCGGGGAATTATGCCGAGGCAATTGGATAGTCTTACCCTGCCCCTCCAGCAAAAAGCCTGGGCCTTACAAGGCAGACTAGCGCTGCATGGCTAATCTAGGAGCGCTGGACCTATAGCCATCGCTAGAGGTGTATCTTTAAGTTACCTGAGGAATGCGCGGGACGCTTTTTAAGCTTGAAGTGTTACCCTCACAACCAACCAAGGTATCCACAGGCATGGTCACCGGCTCGACTGTGGGGTGCCTAGGACCCTTATATTGATATCTTTTCAGGAATTTCAGCTTTGAGATATTTCACCAGTAATCCAGGGGGGGAATAGAATCCAATACTGAACCAGAAAATTTAAGTTGGGAAGCTTTCTGGGGGATGAGCGTGTTCCCAACCTTGACCATTTAATGACTTCAGAAACTCTACCAAATCGCTCTTTTCCTGGTCAGATAGATTTAGGGGTACCATCCGTTCATCTAGATATTCGTTAGAAATCCCACCTTTATCGTAAAATTCTACCACCTCATCCAGGCTAACGAGGCTGCCGTCGTGCATATAGGGTGCCGTGCGACCAATATCTCGAAGAGTAGGAGCCTTAAAGGCCCCTCGGTCACTATCCCGCTTCGTGACTAGGTAACGACCTAAATCAGGGTTCCGGCGATTCATTCCTATACCAATATTTACAAAACTACCATCAGTGAAATTAATACCAAAATGACACTGGTTGCATTTAACTTGGTTGAAAAATAGATCCATTCCACGGCGAGCAGCTTCTGTTAATGCATTCCTGTCTCCCGCTCGAAACTTGTCAAATGCTGAGTTCCCTGAGATTATAGTTCGCTCAAAAGTTGCAATGGCACTAGCTACATGATCGATGTTGAAATCTTCGGTTCCAAACACTTGTCGGAATTTTTCACGATATCCATTAACTGACTTCAGGTTAGCAACCACTTTTTCGTGTGTGTTTCCCATCTCGATCGGATTCTCAATGGGGCCCTTGGCCTGATCCTCAAGGGTTCGAGCCCGCCCATCCCAGAATTGCTCCACGCTGTATGCACGATTAATAACCGTGGGAGCACTGCGTCCGCCCTCTTGTCCACGGATTCCAGTAGAGACTGGGGCACCATCGGTGAAACCATATTCAGGATGATGACAGCTACCACAAGAAATGGTGTTGTCAGCTGACAGACGGGTGTCATAGTAAAGTAGCCGCCCTAGCTCTGCTTTTTCCTCATTGTAAGGATTGTCCACAGGCCAAATTCTTGGAACCAACCCAAGGGGAATTGTCCCAGCTTCGTCACGTACCTCAAGAGATGCCTTCTCCGGTACTGTGGACGAAGTCCCACAAGACGAAAGGAAGGTCACCCACCCAAGGATGAAGGCCAGCATGATTGTACTACCAACCCAGAGCTCACCTGTTCTTGAATGAATCAACATGTCCAACCTATATGCTCAGAGCGACCACCTCAAGATGGCCTGTGATGGAGTCATTTCCAAGGTTTCCAGTGCCTTCCTGTACAGTTCGCCTCATTCTGGGTGGAGGGGCCACACCTGCACCATCACCCATTAATCCAATACCATTAACAGTGTCGAGGGGTGATTCGCAAAGTCTTGAAAAATACAGACTAAGTAAAAAAACCTAAGACTTTACGTATCCTGTAACATAAAGGACGCGCTGATCATCCACAACCGATAGGGTCCCTGTCACTTCCATAATATGGGCAGCATGCTCAATCGCAGCCTCCCGGAAGTTAGTCATACCATCACGACGAGAGTTGTGCTCTTCTTCCATTACAAGATAAAGCGTGCCATCACGAGCCAATAAACCTATTGGCATCCCGCTTTCGAAACATTTCTGGCTGCAACCCCGATGGATCTCCCCGTGTTTGCCAATTTGGAAATAGCAAGAGTAATCAACGATCTCACCAACCACTGTTACAGACTCCCCCTTCAAGGGCTTCCCATCCACCGCTGCGGCCACAGTGGTCGCGCTCCATGATTGAGCTGGTTGCTCACCAAGCTTGGCATGCGGCTGATCAAAGCTTCCAGTCTCAACGGCCATCTCTGGATACAATACCCCCGAACCAGATGGGTCCATGTCCGTAGCCGTAGGTGACTGTTCCGCCACTTGACATCCAAGAAAAAGAACACCCACCATAACAAAGACCAAAGCCGAGTAAAGCAACCTACATAAGCTTCTATTTCCGGACATACTCACCTCCCCTAATGGGTCTAGGAAAATACTAATGGGATCAAATAAGCCATTCGAGAATAGGGATGTTAGCATGGAAATCAAAAAGATGGCTCATTTTATAAGGAATCATCCATCAAATCCATACTCCTACACCCTACCCTGATTCTTTATTGCCCAATATTAACTACCGTTGGATGCGAGCCGATCCTCCTTCTGCATAAGCTCGTACCTGCTCAATAGTTGCCATGGTCGTATCGCCAGGAAAGGTAGTCAATAGAGCCCCGTGGCTCCAGCCGAGCCTGACAGCATCTTCAGGGGAAACACCCTCCATGAGGCCAAAAAAGAAACCGGATGCGAACCCATCCCCACCGCCGACACGATCCAATACATTAAGTTCCGCGGTTGGAGTAACAAAGCTCTCTCCATTGATCCAGGCTACCGCTCCCCAACTATGATGGTTTGCCGAGTGCACCTCCCGGAGAGTGGTCGCAACAACCTTAATCTGGGGATGTCGATTAATAACTTGGTCAATCATCCCGAAAAAGGCACTCGGATCTAGTTTTGACCTGGATTTCGATCTACTAGAAACCTTTGGACCAGAAATCCCAAGTCCCCTCTGCAGGTCCTCCTCGTTGCCAACTAGTACATCAACGTTCTCGATAATTTTCCCAATGATTTCAGGCGCACGATCCATGCCACCCGTAATTCTCCATAGCTTTTCCCGGAAATTTAGGTCGAAAGAGACCACTGCACCGGCAGCCTTTGCTGCATGCATCCCCTCCACTATTAACTCAGGTGTGGTCTCAGAAAGTGCCGCAAAAATACCTCCACTATGAAACCATCGGACTCCACCTGAGAAGATTTCACTCCAATCAAAGTCACCAGTTTTCAGGCGTGCCGCAGCTTCATTCGACCGGTTATAAAAAACCACAGGGGGGCGCACGCCCTGACCACGGTCGCTATAAACCGTAGCCATGTTTGGGCCTTTCACCCCATCATGCTTGAATCGCCTATAAAAAGACCTTACACCCATTGCTCTTACTCGCTCAGCAACGAGATCTCCAATCGGATAGTCGACCATTGCTGTGGCAATCCCTGTCTTCAGGCGAAAACAGTCCGCCAAGTTAGCAGCAACATTAAATTCTCCGCCACTGACGTGAATCCGGCAATTGCTAGCCTTGCGAAAGGGAATCACACCTGGATCCAATCTGTGAATTAGTGAACCAAGCGGCAGGAACTCCAGTGCACCCCCGGTCCGAATATTTAAGCCGTACTTCACTGAACGCTCCTCAGGGCATAGATGTAAGGATATGAAAACCCAGTCAATTCTACCAATTCGTTTATAAGGTTCACCCCATATGGACGGAGATTCCTACCTGAAACCCTCTCATTTCAATATCGGGGAAAGGGCAGTACGTCATTACTTTAAGCTACTGGAAGCTACACTAAAAGATCCTGGAGGTAGGGTGTAAGAAAGGTGCCCTTCGGATCCATCTCCTCGCGAGCCCTTCGGAATTCTGCCCACTTCGGGTAGAGTGGCTCGAGCTCCTTGGCGGTAAGGTAGTGAACCTTTCCCCAATGAGGTCGCCCATTGTGGTTCCGAAAAACAGCCTGAGCATCCCTAAAGTAACCTTCAAATGGTGCATTTGCTGGCTCATGCAGAGAAATCGTCACAGAAGGACGCCCGTAATGAGGACTCAGCGGAATGTCATCAGCTGCAACAGTTCGATACTCCAACGACCAGGTCACCTCCTTATGCTTTCCTGCTATCATCTGGCGTAGCTCTGAAAGGCAATCTGGGCCATTCCAAGCTGGCACTGAAAATTCCAATTCATTGAAACGACCATTTCGTTGTGAAGGGAGGATCTCATCCCAATGACCGATGCGCTCACGCTCGAAGTTTTCTGAGCGATAGTCCCCTATCGACTTTTCGGAATCCTCAAGATCATCCGTCTTATTGAGCGTCTTCATAAGACAAGCATCTGTCCCTGGTCGCCAAAAAAACTCAAAATGCTCATTCTTGGCAATCGTCTGATCAAGGCTCTCCATGCACTCCTGATAAGTTGCACGCCATATCTTTTCATGCAACCGATAGGTTGGATCAAGCTGAAGCGTAAGACGGGTAATAATTCCCAGTGCGCCAACTGATACCTGGCCGGCACGAAAGAGGTCAGGTCGCTCATCAGGGGAGCACCGCACAACATCGCCTCCACCGTTAACCATCTCGAGACTGACAACGTGGGTTGACAGATTTCCAAAATCTTTTCCGGTTCCATGCGTACCGGTTGAAATTGCTCCCACAACAGCTTGACGGTTGATGTCAGGTAAGTTCTTGAGTGCTAGGCCGGCCTTACGTAGTGGTCTACCGAGGTGATAAAGTTTGGTTCCGCCAAACACCGTTACTTGCTGGCGAGTGTTATCAATTGCCTCGATTCCCCGCAAACGTGCAAGCACGAGGAGAGTGTCATTAGTGGCACCGAGAGGCGTAAAAGAGTGCCCGCTTCCAACGGCACGAACGCGACGGCCTGCACTGACCGCCCCGCGAACAGCCGCAACAACATCATTAATGTTGGTAGGCCTAATCATCTCACTAGGCTTGCAGTGAACCGTTCCGGCCCAGTTTGCCCATTTATTAGAGGTCTGTGCGGAAACACTAACCGCTCCTAATCCACCAAGACCCGCTACCAGGGCAAGCGCCTCTCGACGTGTGAACTTTGATTGGCTCATTGAGAACACCCACGAGCGCTAATTGGCCAGAGCTGTTTGACATGATTGTCCTGGACAATATGATAGTAATCGTAAAGATTGACCGTTGGGTCACAGTGAGAAATGATGAGCTGCGCCTTATCACCCACCTGAAGGGGTCGAGCATCGGTCGTAAAAGTTACAATGCCATGCTCATCTCCACCATAGTAGTACTCCAGCCCCTCAAGGCTTCTGAACTCAGGTCTCGAGTTCCGCTCATTGGCGAAGGCCTTATACCCCGCATCAACAGTGATGCGATCCCTCACGGGTTGACTAATAGCCGTGGCAAGCACAAAGAGCGAAGGCTCAAAAGCATCGAAAATATCACTGTCCACGTCACCGATGACACGGTACTGTACATCCATAAAAAGATATGAGCCAACCTGCAGGTCAGTCACCCCTTTAATGCCAGAGTCGATATCAAAGGTGCCAGTACCACCACCCGTAAAGACGCCAACCTCAAATCCTTCTCGCTCTAGGAGGTGGCGGGTTTCAAGACATCGACTGAGGCTTTCGATAGATTTCTGTTTCCGGTCCTCATGACCCTTTGCGTGCATCACGTGGCCAGCGTATGCCTGCAGGCCATCAAACTGTAGATTCCGAAGTCGGCTAACAGTATGTGCCAGCTTCAGTGCAGGCTCACCAAGAGGACTTCCCGTTCTTCGAGTACCAGTATCAAGTCCAATTAGAACACGCAACTTGACGCCAGCTGCTGCAGCTGCTTCGTCAAAATCCTGGGCATTCTGAGGTCGATCAATTACCACTTGGAGTCCTGGCGTGCGGGATGCTAGAGAAACCACCCGGTGAATTTTCTCTGGCGTCGCAACAGGCGACGTAATTAGCACATTTTCAATCCCAGCATCCACCATCACCTCTGCCTCACTAACTTTTGCGGCACAAATGCCAACAGCCCCAAGCTCGATCTGGCGCTTGGCTATCATGGGACACTTATGCGTCTTGACATGAGGCCGAAGCCCGATTCCCTTCACAGCCGCATGGTTGGCCATAGCCACCAGGTTGCGCTCCATTGCATCGTAATCAATCAAAAGAGCAGGTGTGTCAAGCTCATCGATTTCCTTTGGTTTATCAAGAATCAAAGGATGATGAGCTGCTGGATTGCCCCCAGCAGCTCCGAGCCTACCCGGCAAAGTCGGTATTATTGCAGAACTAACTGCCAGATTTAAAAAACCTCTGCGAGAAGGTGTCATAGTCCACTCCAAGAACCAAAGTCTGCTCCCGCGGCAATCCAATTATGTAGTCGCTTAAGCTCGTCTTTATTTAAAGGCTCGCTGTCGACCGGCATGTAGTCAAGATCATCGGTTGGTAGAGCAGTACGGCGATAAATTTCACTTGCTTCAGGATCACCAGGAACCAATACTTCACCAAGGTCACCACCTTGGTGAATGGCCGCTGGAGAATCAAGCCGAAGGTTGGAATATGCCTGTTTCTCTCCATGGCACTTAAGGCAGTGCTTTTCAAGGATAGGCCATATCTGGGTTTCAAATGTTGGCTCCAACCCATGCACGTTCGCGAATAATCCAATTGCGACACTAACGGATAAAGTACCAATAGCAATGATTTTTAGCATTCTACTTGTAATCATCAGCTCCTCTTATATTCAGGTAGTTGATTTGAAACCTAAGAATATAACCCTAAAAACATCATCCTCATACTTATATCATTTTGTTGATTGGCGATCCTTAACTAGATCGTAATCCGGGTTTTCGGTTGGCATTTGCGCCCCAACTCTATTTCTCCATGCAGCAAGCTTGGCCTTGAGTTCAGTAACTTTTTCTGGCATCTCAGCCGCAAGGTTATTGGCTTCACCAATATCCTCTCTAAGATTGTAGAGCTCAGCATGGCCATCCTCAAAAAATTCAACCAGACGCCAGTCACCTGCGCGGATAGCAGAGTGCGGTGA
>CAZSDV010000024.1:1547-32067 GCA_964605715.1 uncultured Acidobacteriota bacterium | reverse complement strand
AGAACATGATGCAAGTTATAAACAACAAACAGAGCCAAGATACCACGGAAGAGATGTAGTCATTGTCCGGGCTCGCGGAAAAGGTGTTCCTGTGTTGCTTGGATCCGCCACCCCCGCCTTAGAATCCTACTGGAATGCAGGCCGAGGAAAATATGAGCTATTGGAGCTTCCTGAGCGCATTGCGGGGCGGCCCATGGCAAAGGTTGAAATTCTAGATATGCGGAATGAATTTAAAGAGGCCCATTCTGTAATTCCAATTTCAATTAGGCTGAAAAATGAACTAAAACAGGAATTTAATCGTAAATCCCAAGTAATGATTTTGGTAAACCGTCGAGGATACGCTTGGTTTCTTCTTTGTCGAAGTTGCGGGCATTGCGAGGGTTGTAAGAATTGCAGCATCGCTCTTACATACCATAGAGGTGATCATTCCCTTATATGCCACTACTGCGGGTACAAGAAGAATGTTCTTAAGGAGTGCAGTTCATGCAGATCAAAATACCTACATTTTGTAGGGGCTGGAACTGAAAAATTAATGGAGCTATTGCAAGCGCAGTTTCCGCGCCTGCGCATTGGTCGATTGGATCGCGATATTGCTCAAAAAAAAGGTGAATACCAAAGAGTCCTTACCCGATTCAAACAAGGAAAACTAGATTTGTTGGTGGGAACTCAAATGATTGCAAAAGGTCATGATTTCCCTGGCGTGACATTGGTTGGAGTAATAGCCTCAGACGCAGGTTTAAGATTTCCAGATTTTCGGGCAGCTGAGCGGGTATTTCAACTTTTGACTCAGAGTGCAGGGAGGGCAGGAAGAGCTTCTGAGCCAGGAAGGGTAATAGTGCAGGCGTTTTACCCTGAGCACTACGCAGTTCAGGCGGCCGCCCAACAGGACTATCGGGCCTTCTATGAAAAAGAAATAAGATTCCGGCGCATAATGCATTACCCTCCCTTTACGGCACTTGCAAATCTCGTAATTAGGCACTCAAATAAAGAAAAAGCAAAAAATCTAGCTGCAAGTTTGGGGCAGTATCTTGAACCATTATGTGATGGAAATTCGGCTTTAAGACTCCTTGGGCCAGGTCCAGCTCCATTTGAACGCCTCCATAATTATTACCGGATGCAGTTCATACTTAAGTGTACAAATCGGAATATTTTAAACTATACACTAGTTAGTTTACTAGAGTCTTTGGCCTCTAGCGGATGGCCGAGGAAGGCCCTAGCTATTGATATTGACCCAGTTGATTTAATGTGACTTAACGGATCTACTCTGGCCGGCTCAAGCAAGGCAAACCAAGTCCCTTAGCGAAGCGACTGAAGTTCCTTGCCGGGCTTGAATCGAACTGCTTTTCCGGGCGGAATAGCTATCTGAGTTCCAGTGCGAGGGTTACGGCCGATACCGGTTTTGCGAGGCTTAACCGTAAAAACTCCAAAACCTCGGAGCTCTATTCTGTCACCGTGCTTCAAGGCGTTCTTCATGGCCCTGAATACTGATTCAACGGCGATTTCGGCTTTAGTGCGGGTAATGCCAGTTTGGTCTACGACTCTGCTGATTATGTCGGACTTTATCAATTTCTTTTCTCCGGGACAGGTTCGGTCATGCTAAAAAATTCGTTCGGGTATGTCAAGGGGTTTCTCTATGCAGCGAGATACGTTGTTGACCTCAACTTAGGACTTTTTGACAAGGTTTGCAAGGTTGATGACCAAACTTTTTTCCTTTGGTCTTGTCTAAGGTACGAGTTTCCTCGTCTTTTAACCCCTTCTCTAGGTTATTATAGGCCTGGTTCTTTGTAAGGGCCTGATGAAATCTTATGGCTAATTAGCTATAGAGTACATTAAACGAAGACTAGCAAAGTTTGATCTGTGGGTATTAGGAAGAAGTTTCCCGCTTCGCCTCCTCTGTAAATATACAGTTCTTCGGAGATAAGCTTGACTAAGAAATCCGAACAAATCAAATCAATAAAAGGCACCAGGGATATCCTACCTCCGGAATCTAGCTTGTGGCTGAAAGTAGAGGAAATTTGTCGTGGCGTGTTCGATGTTTATGGATTTCAAGAAATCCGTACGCCCATTTTTGAAGATACTGATCTTTTTATGCGGAGCGTGGGTGCACATACAGATATTGTTAGCAAGGAGATGTATAGTTTTAAGGATCGGGACGGGCGTTCTCTGACGTTGCGCCCCGAAGCCACCGCTTCCGTCATGCGCGCTCATCTAAATAGTGGTGCCAGCGGAAGAGAGGTTAAAAAATATTATTATGCTGGGCCGATGTTTAGGCGTGAAAGGCCCCAGAAAGGTCGATTTCGGCAGTTTTCTCAGATTGGAGCAGAGGTCCTAGGGTCGGCGAGCCCCAGTGTGGATGTCGAGGTCCTTGAAATGCTGGATTTATTGATCCGGCGGTCTGGCCTAACTGGTTGTGAACTCCTATTGAACTCAGTTGGTTGCTCTGCATGCCGCCCCAGCTATACGGAGGCCCTAAAGAATAATTTAAGTTCGGTAGTTTCAAAAATGTGTGAGGATTGCCAGCGGCGCGCTTCGGATAATCCTTTAAGAGTTCTTGACTGCAAAGTTTCTGCTGACCAGCCAATCATTGAAAGCATGCCGAAAATCCAAGATTATTTATGTGAGGAATGTTCAGAACATTTTCAAGATGTTATCTCGGAGCTTGATCGGAGGGGGCAGATTTTCAAACTCACCCCTCGCTTGGTGAGAGGACTTGATTACTATACACGGACTACATTTGAGGTAACCCATGGATCTCTTGGTTCACAAAACACACTATTGGGCGGGGGTAGGTATGATGGGTTATCCGAATTAATGGGCGGGCCCCCAATTAAAGGTCTTGGTTTTGCTATTGGGGAAGACCGGTTCTTAATGGCAGTTGAAAAATCCCAGATACTCGAATCTTCATTGGCACCTGAAGTATTTATCGCCTGGCTAGGAGAAGAAGCGCGCAAGATAGCACATGGGGCAGCTAGGGCATTGCGAGTAGAAGGTCTTTATGCAGAAATTTCGTTTAATTCAATTAACCTAAAAAAATCATTATCAGCTGCAAATAAAATTGGGGCACGGTGGACGTTAATTTTTGGTGAAAATGAAGTAAGGCGAGGAGTTTTTCAAATAAAAAATATGAAAACAGGATGCCAGGAAGAATTACTTTTAGGGGAATTGGTCCAAGCATTGAAAACCAGGCAAGGGAAGTCTGACCTTACTTAGGTCCGTGCATTGATCTTGTAAATGAATTTCTTAAAAAAAGGATTAACCCTATACACCATGGGGATAGTGTAAAGACAATGCCATCTCAACTTGATTTTTTAGAAGGACGTAAAAGAACTCATCATTGTGGTGATCTCCGAAAATCGCATACCGGACAAAAAGTGATTCTCGCCGGATGGGTAGATCGAAGGCGAGACCTTGGAAATTTAATTTTTCTAGATATCCGAGACCACAAAGGCGTTACCCAGGTTGTTTGTAATTTTGAAACGAATCCTGGATCCCATTCAAAAGCAAACCGAGTTCGTCCGGAGTTTGTGATTGCGGTCATAGGAACAGTGGTAGATCGCTCCTCTGAAACCATTAACCCGCAGCTAAAAACAGGGGAAGTGGAGATTCACTCAGAGGAATTGCTTGTGCTAAATGAAGCCAAGACACCCCCGTTTCCAATTTCTGGTAATTCCCAAATTGCTGAAGAAACAAGACTTCGCTATCGCTATTTAGATTTAAGGCGTAAGGAAATGCAAAGGAATCTTCGTCTTCGACATGCAGCAGCGCAGGTGGTTAGGGAGGTAATGACCAAAAATAATTTCTTGGAAATAGAAACTCCCTTCCTTACCCGATCAACTCCTGAAGGCGCTCGCGATTTTTTGGTTCCAAGTCGCACAATGGAGAAAGCATTTTATGCATTGCCGCAATCACCTCAAATTTTCAAACAACTCCTCATGATAGGCAGCTTTGACCGCTATTTTCAAATTGTTCGCTGTTTCCGGGACGAAGACTCGCGATCAGATCGTCAACCAGAATTCACACAGATTGACATTGAAATGGCTTTTCCTGATCAAGACTTATTATTTTCATTGGTAGAAGATTTAATGGAAGCTTTATTTCAAACAATTCAGGCAAAGATAGATCGACCTTTCAAGCGGCTTACTTATGCAGATGCTATGGAGAAATATGGAACTGACAAACCAAATCTGGGCTATTCCTTGGAGTGGAAGACGATTGATCTTGATCTTTCAGATCAACAAAAAATTAAACTTGAACCGCCACTAAAGGCACTCAGGGTGGACGGCGGGTCTCGCCTTTCCCGAAGTCAACTAGACAGATTTCAAAAGCTTGCAATTGAAAATAAAATTAATTGGTTTTCTTTTGTAAAATTTAACGGTGAAAGTATTGAATCTCCTATTCGGAAGGCTATTGGTGAACTACCTTGCAATCATATTGTAAAAACTGTTGGAGGTAAACCAGGAGATTTGATATTGCTTCTTGGGCGAAAAGCTAACGAAAAACAAGGTTCCTCAAAGCACCAATTGGACGTTGCTTCCGGAGAGCTTAGAATCGACGTTGCAAAGAAAGTTGGTATTCATGTTTCGAAAACCTGGAATTTTTGCTGGGTTACTGATTTTCCCATGTTTGAGTATGACAATGTTGATCAAAGATTTAAGGCCATGCATCATCCTTTTACATCTCCATGCGAGGAGGATTTGAAACAACTAGAATCAAAACCTAGTGAGGTTAAAGCTCAAGCCTATGACCTTGTGCTTAACGGTAGTGAAATTGGAGGAGGGTCAACTCGCATTTACCGACAAGACATCCAACAACGCGTATTTAATTTACTTGGATTTAGTAACAAACAGGCACGCGAGAGGTTTGGGTTTTTTCTTGATGCCCTTGAGTATGGAACTCCTCCACATGGAGGTATTGCGCTTGGATTTGATCGTATCGTAACTCTTATGGCAGGAGAACCTTCCATTCGCGACCTTATCGCTTTTCCTAAAACTGCAAGTGGATTAGATCTAATGTGCCGTGGACCAGCAGAGGTGGATAGCTCCCAACTGGATGAGTTAAATCTCTCTTTCCAGAAAAAATAGGTAATTTAATTTTTATCTTCGCCCATTAAATACACATTCATGAAACCCCTGGTAATTGCAATCGACGGTCCCGCTGGCTCTGGTAAAAGTACCGTAGCCCGCAGAGTAGCTGCCCGATTGAATCTTCTCTATGTTGATAGTGGGGCAAGTTATCGCACTGCTGCTCTCAAAGTTCTTCGTGCGGATTTTGATATTAAAAATGAGCAAAAGATTGTGTCACTTGTAGAAAAAATGGACATTAAATTCTCCAGAATTAAAAATAAAGGGTCGGTGTTCATGGACGGAAAAGACGTTAGCAATGAAATTCGAACACCAGAAGTTACAGATATGGCTACACGGATTTCACGCTTACCAGGTGTAAGGAAGAGGTTGGTTGAAATGCAACGAAAATCCGTTCCCTCTAAGGGGGCTGTTATGGAGGGTCGAGATATTGGAACAAAGGTGTTTCCTGATGCTGATCTTAAAATATTCTTGAATGCGTCTGAGGAGACAAGGACTCAGAGGCGCTTAAAGGAAGACCTTGGGAATGGTAGAAGTGTGTCCTTAGAGGGGGTACGGTCTGAAATCAATCGTCGTGATCGCTTGGATTCGCAGCGAAAAATATCCCCCCTTATTCCAGCAATTGATGCAAAAAATATTGACTCTACAAAACTTACAGTGGACCAAGTTGTCGATGAGATTATCGTTTTGGCAAGAGAGAGGTGTGCTGCCAAGCTGAGGGATGGCTAGGAAGTTGCAGGTTTTATTATGAGCCTTCTAGGGGAGATAGGAGCCCCTGGTTGATATCAAGGCCAGGGTGTCAAGTACCATTATTTTGGAGTTCCACTCATAGATTTCAGGAACTCCCCATTACTTTTTGTTTTCGAAAGTTTTTCAATAATTAGTTCCATGCTTTCAGTGCTAGAAAGTGGATTAAGCACTTTCCGTAACACCCAGATTCGATTTAGTTCGTCTTTAGGGGTGAGAAGCTCCTCTTTGCGAGTGCCAGACCGGTTTAGGTCGATTGCTGGAAAAACGCGTTTGTCTGAAAGTTTTCGGTCAAGGTGAACTTCCATGTTCCCTGTTCCTTTGAATTCTTCGAAAATAACATCGTCCATACGACTTCCCGTATCAATGAGGGCAGTTGCTATGATTGTGAGGCTTCCTCCTTCTTCTACATTCCGCGCTGCACCGAAAAATCGCTTCGGCCGCTGAAGTGCGTTTGAGTCGACGCCACCCGAAAGCACCTTGCCTGAAGGGGGAACAACGGTGTTGTAGGCACGGGCGAGGCGCGTGATTGAATCGAGAAGAATTACGACATCCCGTTTGTGCTCTACTAATCGCTTCGCCTTTTCGATTACCATTTCTGCGACCTGCACATGTCGTGCAGCAGGTTCATCAAAAGTAGAACTAATTACCTCACCCCTGACTGTGCGCTGCATATCGGTGACCTCTTCGGGTCGTTCGTCAATTAATAAGACAATAAGCGTGATATCAGGATGATTATTGGTTATTGAATTGGCAATTGTTTGCAGGAGCATTGTTTTTCCAGTGCGAGGCGGAGAAACAACCAAACCTCTTTGACCTTTCCCAATAGGGGCAAGTAGATCTAGAACGCGACCTGAGATATTGTCGTCTGCAGTTTCTAGGTGCACGCGCTCCTCAGGATAGAGAGGAGTTAAGTTATCAAAAAATACCTTGCTCCTCGATTCTTCGGGAGACTCGAAATTTATTGCCTCTACTTTTATTAGTGCGAAGTAGCGTTCACCTTCTTTAGGAGGGCGAATTTGCCCTGATATGGTATCTCCTGTGCGCAAGTCAAATTTTCTTATTTGTGAGGGAGAGACATAAATGTCGTCAGGTCCAGGAAGATAATTATAGTCGGGGGCACGGAGAAACCCGAAGCCGTCAGGCAGGCATTCCAGGACTCCTTCTGAAAAAATTAATCCACTTTTTTCTGTTTGTGCCTGCAAAATCTTAAAGATCAATTCCTGCTTTCGCATTCCGGTAGCTCCCACAACATCCAAGTCCTTGGCTACCTGCGTTAAAGTTGAAATATTCATTTCCTTGAGTTTAGCAATGTCAAGGACTTCACCTTTTTTCAGATCTTTAAGTTTGTCTTCTTTAGCTGCTTGTACCTTTTTAGGCGGCATAAATATATCTCTTTCAGCATGAAGTATTGTATTTATGGGAATCGATGTAGAACTACAGGGTAGGAATTCTAAAATATATTCCGGATGTTATTCACTGATTAAACGCCCACTTCTACACCTCTGGTTTGCATTTTTACTGGTAATTCCTAATTTGGTTGCGAGTGCAACCCCCAGAATTTATTTAAAGGAGCTCTCTGCAGGTGGGGTGGCCTGGCACGGTATATCAAACTGCAACCTAGTTCGTCATAGGCTCCTGATTAGATTTCGGAGAAGATTCCTTAAACCCGGATGTTATCTCAGTTTCAGGAGTAAGGGAAGGATTTGTTTCAATTTTTCTTTCTAGCGAAAGATCTAGGACTTGATCCATGTTGTCAACTAACTGGATGTCCAGTTTATTTTTAATGACTGAAGGAACGTCAGATAAATCTTTCTGATTATCGCGCGGGAGAATAATATTTTTAATTCCGGCACGATGAGCCGCTAACAGCTTTTCCTTCACTCCTCCGATTGGAAGAACCTTACCTCGAAGAGTTATTTCGCCAGTCATAGCCACTCCCTGCCTTACCGGTATTTTTGTCAATGCACTTGCTATTGTGGTTGCCATTGTGATGCCAGCTGAAGGTCCGTCTTTTGGGATTGCTCCTTCGGGAATATGAATATGAACATCTAATCGCCTGTAGAAATCTTTTCCCAAGCCTAATTTTTCTGCGCGTGATCGAACATAGCTCATTGCTGCTTGCGCTGATTCTTGCATTACATCCCCAAGGTTTCCCGTTAGGGTAAATTTACCTCTTCCCGGCATCAGAGTGGCTTCGGTTGGAAGAATTTGGCCGCCTACTTCTGTCCAGGCGAGGCCAGTTGCCAATCCGATTTGATTCTTTTCCTCGGCTTGAGTGTTCCGATATTTAACAACACCCAGGTATTCTTGGATATTGTTTTTTCCTATGGCACGTTTAATTTTTTTCCCATCTTTAATGACAGCACGAGCCACCTTGCGAGCAATATTAGCTATTTCACGTTCAAGGTTGCGAACTCCAGCCTCTCGTGTGTAATTCCTAATAATGCGAACCAGGCCTTCATCAGAAAACGAGATATTTGCTGGTTTGAGGCCAGCCGAATCTCGTTGTTTTTTAACTAGAAATCGTTTTGCGATTTCGGTTTTCTCAATGTCTGTATATCCGGGTAACCGTAGGACTTCCATTCTGTCGAGAAGTGGCCCTGGAATGGTATGCGTGACATTGGCTGTGGTAATAAAAAGAACATTTGAAAGATCATACTCGACATCCAAGTAATGATCTGTGAAGGCCGAGTTCAATTCCGGGTCGAGTGCCTCCATTAGAGCAGCTGATGGGTCCCCACGAAAATCTGTACTCATCTTGTCTACTTCATCTAAAAGGAAGACGGGGTTTACCGTTCCAGCCTTCTTCATCATTTGGATAATTTGACCAGGGAGGGCCCCAATGTATGTTCGCCGGTGACCACGGATCTCTGCTTCATCCCTTACGCCCCCGAGAGATATTCTGATGAATTTCCTTCCTGTTGCTCGAGCGACAGAACGTCCGAGTGATGTTTTTCCTGCGCCTGGGGGCCCAACAAAACAAAGAATGGAGCCTTTTGGTTTTTTTACCAATTGACGAATTGATAAGAATTCCAAAATCCGTTCTTTAGGTTTTTCTAATCCGTAATGGTCTTCTTCAAGCATCTTTTCTGCACGATCCATATTTCTTATTTCAGGGGTGCGTTTTTTCCAAGGAACAGCTAGAAGCCAATCTAGGTAGTTACGAGAAACGGTAGATTCAGCTGACATAGGAGGCATAAGCTCAAGGCGCTTTAATTCACTGTGAGCCTTCGTATGCGCATCTTTGGTCATACCTGCAGAGTCAATCTTCTTTTTAAGTTCATCAAACTCACTTTTTTCGTTGCGGCCAAGTTCCTTTTGGATAGCTTTTATTTTTTCATTCAGATAATACTCCCTTTGAGCCCGCTCCATTTGTCGCTTAACTCGACCTTGAATGGTTCGGTCAACGTTCAGCTTTTCAATTTCAAGGTCTAGGATGTCAGCTAATCGAGAAAGGCGGTCAACCGGGTTAAATATTTCAAGAAGCCCTTGTTTTTCTTCAACACCCAGACTTAAATTTGCCGCTACCATGTCAGTGAATTTTCCAATACTTTCTACGCGAACAGCAGCTACCATAGTTTCGTAATTAAGGCTTTGGTTTAATTTCAGGTATTCCTCAAAGAGGGAATTTACTCTTTGATTTAATTGTTCGAGCCCTGGTGTGGAGACAGCTGAGTAGGTCGTTGTCTGTATATGAACCTGGAAACTCCCCTTATCGTTAGTAATTTTTAAAACCTTTCCCCGTTCGATTCCTTCAACAAGGACCTTGGTATTTCCATCTGGAAGCCTTACGCTCTGCACGATGTTCGACACAGTGCCAACTTGATGAATTTGGTTGATTTTTGGGTCGTCGACAGACGGGTCGTGTTGGGTCGCTAAGAATATCTTTTTATCCTTCGCAAGGGCTTCATCCAAGGCGCGGATTGAACTTTCTCGCCCCACAACAAATGGTGTCATCATATGCGGGAAAATGACCACATCTCGAATCGGCATCATCGGAAGTATTTTTTTTTCAGATTTTTCTTTGGGTGATGACATATTGTCTTTGATTAACCCGCCTTCTGTAGAAATGAGTGGGGAATTTCCCCTCTTTCGACCATCTCCTGAGTTATCTTGAAGCTTCGAATCTGCCGTTTAGTAGGTAGATGGTACATTAAATCTAGCATAAGATCTTCGAGAATCATGCGCAACCCACGTGCCCCCACTTTCCGCTTCATAGCTAAATCGGCAATTGATTCCATGGCCTCATGAGAAAAATCGAGCTTAACGTTTTCGTAATCAAAGAGCCGTTGATACTGTCGTACTAGGGCATTTTTTGGTTCGGTCATAATTTTTATTAAAGCTTGACGATCAAGGTCATTTAAAACCCCTACGACTGGAAGACGCCCAATAAACTCTGGAATTAGACCGTACCGCGTTAAGTCCGTTGGCTGGACCTGCTCAAGTAAATCTATGTTTCGTTCACGCGGATTAAAGGTCACCTCCTTGCCTTCACTATGAAAGCCCATGGCACGATGACCTAGGCGTCGCTCAATTATTTTTTCTAATCCTATGAAAGCCCCTCCGCAAATAAACAGAATGTTTGTCGTGTTAACCTTAGTAAATTCTTGATGTGGGTGCTTGCGCCCTCCCTGAGGCGGAACGTTAGCTATGGTGCCTTCTAAGATTTTAAGCAGGGCCTGTTGGACTCCTTCGCCGGATACGTCTCTGGTGATGGAAGGATTATCATCTTTTCGTGAAATTTTATCAATTTCAT
This sequence comes from uncultured Acidobacteriota bacterium, assembly GCA_964605715.1. GTDB lineage: Bacteria > Acidobacteriota > Terriglobia > UBA7540 > JAPUME01 > JAPUME01. Next base: position 21,480 of record CAZSDV010000024.1, on the reverse strand, counting down.
CGATATAAATTATCCCTTGCTGGGCGCGCTGAACATTTCCAGAGGCATTTTGGAGGAGCTTTAGAATTATATTTTCGACATCTTCACCGACATACCCTGCTTCGGTCAATGTAGTTGCGTCAACTATAGCAAAAGGCACATCAAGGAGCTTGGCTAGGGTTTGTGCAAGAAGGGTTTTGCCCGTTCCAGTTGGCCCGATCAGCATTATATTGCTTTTTGTCAATTCTACGTCAGTTCGAGTTTGTCCAAGCTGAACACGCTTATAATGGTTGTAGACGGCAACGGCTAGCTTTTTTTTGGTCTTTGGTTGTCCAATTACGTATTGGTCGAGGAATTCTTTTATTTCCTCTGGAAGAGCTAATTTTGATTGTTTATTAATGGACTTCTCAGTCTGCTCTTCATTCAATATCCCATTGCAAGTCAAAATACAATCATCACAGATGTAAACCTTAGGAAGCTCACCTGGAGAGGCAATTAATTTGGCGACGGAATCTTGTGGTTTATTGCAAAATGAACACCGACGCAATTCTTCTGGTGCAAGAGGCTTCAATGTAATTCCCGTTCCCTATTGGTGTTTGGTAATGATTTCATCAACAATACCATAATCTTTTGCTTGTTCCGGTCCCATCCAGTAGTCGCGCTCAACATCTTGTTCAATTTTTTCTAATTTCTGTTTGGTGTGTTTAGCGAGAATTTGATTCAAGTGAGATCGGATTCGGAGAATCTCCTTTGCATGGATATCAATGTCTGTTGCCTGTCCAGAAAGTCCACCAACAGAGGGTTGGTGGATAAGTACGCGTGCATTTGGAAGGACAAAGCGCTTTCCAGGGGTTCCGGCAGAGAGCAAGACAGCAGCAATGCTTGCAGCTTGTCCAATGCAAATGGTTGCCACCGAAGGTCGAATAAATTGCATGGTGTCGTAGACCGCCATCCCAGCACTAACGCTACCTCCTGGTGAATTAATGTAGAGAGATATATCTTTTTGAGGGTCCTCAGCCTCGAGAAAAAGCAGCTGTGCCGTGACAAGATTAGCCACGGCATCGTCTATCGGAGTTCCAAGAAAAACTATATTTTCCCGTAAAAGACGGGAGAATATATCGTAAGCACGCTCACCACGATTCGTTTGTTCGACAACCATTGGAACTAGTGTCATAAGTTATTTAAAAACTCCTGTTTCTGGGAGCTGTCTCTTCGGGTTCGAATTACCTGGCGCTACTTTCCGTCAACTTCAAGTTTGGCGCTGCGGTAAACTAAATCAATCACCTTATCCTGACGACAAGTGAATCTCAGCTTATCTAGGCCCCTTTCCTCTGTCAAGCGAGATTTAAGTGCTGCTGGAGTTTCTCCTTGATGCTCAGCTATCTGGGTTAATTTTGCGTCTAATTCTTCTTCGCTAATTTCAATGTTTTCCGTGTCAGCAATTTTTTCCAATATTAACTGTGTGCGAACTTGTTTTTTAGCTGCCTCTCTCCATTGGTCCCGATATTTATTCCAATTAATCTTGGCCGTACGTGGATCTATTCCTTGAGTCATGAGCTCCATGGCTGTTTGTTGTAATTTGCGATTGAGTTCGCCCTCCACTAATACTTCGGGAACACAGAAGGACTGAGAGTCAACTATTTTACTTAGTAGTTCCTGGATGGTCTTTTGTTTGACTTCTTGCATTTTCATACCTTTAAGATCTTTTTTAAGTTGGGATCTTAATTGTTTCAGTGTATCCAATTTACTAACAGATTTTGCTAGTTCATCATCAATTGAAGGTAAATTCTTTTTTTTAATCGAATGAACCACTACTTGATATTTTAATGTTTTTTGGGATCCTTGGGGTTCAGAAATATTTTGTTTGACGCTAAATTCCTTAGTAATTCCTGCTGAGGCGCCATGAAGATTGTCACTAAATTCTTTAGGGGTATCCTTTCCTCCTAATTCGATGAGTGCGCGCCGGTTGCTTGACCCTTTTGAGGTGTTTTCGCTAGGGATTGTTCGCAGGTCAGCCTCAACAAAATCTCCATTTTTTGCGGACCTTCCTTCAATAGTCTCAAACGTTGCAATCTTTTCACGAAGTTGGCCTATCGCTGCGTCTATTTCTTTATTTGTAACAGATGCTAGAGTTTCTTTTGCTTCAAGTCCCTTGTATTGCCCCACCTTGAATTCAGGCAAGATTTCGAATTTTGCTTTACAGGTAATCGGCTTGTTTTCTTCAAATGTAAGGTTCTCAAATTTAGGATCTCCGACTGATTTATAGTTTTTCTTTTTTAGGGCTTTAAAAAAATAACGCGGCAAAATATTTTGAAGGACTTCGCTACGGATATCTTTCCAATAACGAGTACGCACAATCCCTGCAGGAGCTTTTCCAGGGCGGAATCCGGCGATCTTTGCCACGCGTTGGTACCCAGATGTTACCGATTCGGTTTCACGGTTTACGTCTTCAACAGGTACATCGATTTGTACTTCACGTTCACAGGTTTCAGATTTCATGGAATTTTGAATAAGATTTTAAATTGAAATGAGTTTGAGGTTTCAATTGAGCATAACCTTCATGGGGATTGTTATAAGTTTGCTACTTGGTGGTTTATTGTTTTCTCCTATGCCTGATTTATCTATCAAAAGATACGAAAATTCCTGTTTCCTGTCAATTCCGTCTGTTTCCAATTTCAATGTGGAAAGATTGAATGATTGATATTGTTAGAATAAAAAGTAATGTTATTTGAACTAACAGAAAAAGTTTATTTAAAAGTTATATTTCAACGGCCTTGATCGATAGGGGGCCAATGGAGGAATTAAGGGTGTTGAATAGCGAGTTTGATAGGTTTTTAGGTATTCCTGGTAATCCTTGTGGGTAGGAGGAGTTTCATTCGAGCCGTATGGATAACTGGACATAGAGAGGAAGGGCATGGGATTAACGGTTTTTCCGAACCCTGCATTCGGTTCTCCAGGCTTTGCCCAACCGTGTGCATGGAGAATAAAATCACGTTTCCATCCCGGCTTCAGCATGGGAAGGTTGCTCGAGTTAAATTTTACGGTTAGCTCATCTCCAACCGACATTACGATGGATTTGTCATCGGCGCTGTCTAAGAGTTTTCTTACGTCACCATATCGAGTATAAAAGCCAATGTGAGGATTCCAGGGTGCCCTAGCAAGGAGACGGTTATAAATAAAATCATCCGGTTTTCTATACAGGGGGTCACTGACTGGTGTTGAGAATCCACGATAGTGAAGGTTTGCAGAGGTGATTGGAAGCTCGCTCTTTATAATTTTTTGTCCGCCCATCGTTTCATTTGAAAAGAATACTTGGTCCCAATAAACACAGAGGTTTGTCGTAAGCCGAATGCTACGGTTTTCAGAAAGGAATATTCCGGACAAGTCAACCACCATGGTTCGGTTGGTTCCGCTGGGTAGTCCAAGGTCTTCAATAACAGTTACCCATTGACCCGATTGATTTTTAACCTGGAGGGCTAAAGGTGCAATTTTAACCTCTTTATTAGCTGACAAGGCTCGGGAGCCGTCTGAATTAGCCCACAATACCCAGCCTGTTAAGAAAAGCTTTAGCCCGACGGTGGGAGTAGATTTTTCCGGCTTGAGAGTGAGGGTGTGAGGTTCGGCAATACCGGTAATGCGGTGTCGAGTAAAATCTCCTGCATAGGATCCATCAACAAAAGTTATTTCCTTGAGCAAGCTGTGTCCGTGGTGGTCACGTGCAAGAACAGGAAGGTATTTAACATCCACTGAATGCAGCGTAGGGGAGCTGAAGGGTGGGGAGTAATATCGCTCATTTGCGTAAACATCTTTTTCTCCTGGATGGTCAATTGCATAAAGCCGTATTCGGTCAAAAAAATCAACTTCTCGAAGTTCATTGGTAAGTTGGAGGACATATTGACCCTTTTGCTCCTGCATAATGTTTCCAGGAATACGAACATACTCCTCAGGATTTGGCGTAATGGTGCTCCCATCCGGAAGGTATTCCCCTAAGGGGGCTGTACCCAGTACATCAGTTAGAAAAATATACTGCTTTCCGTCCCATACGTAGAGGAATGGGCAAGAGCTTGCCAATCGTTCAGATTCGCGTATGTTTAGCGATTGGCCAGAAGAAATTTCAATTCTATTTTGGATGATCAGATTTGGCCAAGTCAAACGCACCACGTCCAACCTATCACGGTTACCGGTGAAGACTCGCAACGGCCCCTCAGTCACCAGCATCTTTCGGTAGAAGCTTCCTGCCTTCACTTCAATCGTTGCGCCAACACCAAGCAAATTGCTTTTTGATCCTGTTAGCTCAATATGCAACCACCGCCCTGATTGTCCATCTGCTTCGTAAATTTGAACTTTCCCTTCCTTGTTAAGCGTTATTAAATTGACCTGACTCCAATTGCGGAAAGGAGCTGCGCTAAGTATTGAGATAAGACTGGTAGCATTGGAGTTTTGGAAATAATGTGGTGATGAATAAAAACCACGACCCGAATCATTAATAAGAATTCTGGTTCCATCCGAATCCGTAATGATGAGATCGCTAGAACCATCAAAGTTTACATCGGCAGTAATCCCCCTTTCTTGACTTCCCCTAGAATTAAATAATCCCAATGGGTCTTGCTGGAGAGAAAAATTTCCAAACCCGTCGTTAAGATATATTTTGGGTGATTCTTCGGTCCATAAAAGAAGGTCTAGATTTCCATCGTGGTCAAAATCAGCTGTTGTTGTTGACAGAGCTGTAGGGAAATTCACTTCCTTGCTAATTGTGGAGATGTAGTTGATAAATTTGGATTCCCCTTTTCCGAGAAAGATGACAGGCTGGAGGCCATCACGTGAAATTATGAGGTCAACATAAAAATCATTATTAAGATCACTAATGGTTACACTGCGATTTCGTCTTCTTTTAAGAGAGAATCCAGCCTGTTCAGTTTGCTCTGTAAAGGTCCCGTCTCCATTGTTGCGGTAGAAATGGTTTAATCCTCCAGGAAAATCTTGAGGAAATCGGAGTTTTTTATTTTTTGGGGCTTGGGTTAGGTCTGCGAAGGAAGTAATAAAAAGATCTAAAAGCCCGTCATTATCAGAATCAAAGAAGACGCCGGAAGTGATAACCTCTTGGGAGTGAGTACTCAGGCCAGCTTCCTGGGTGATATTAGCGAATCTGCCATTTTCGTCCCGCTGCAATAACTTTAGACCATTAACTCCTACAACTAAGAGGCTTGTCCGTTCGCTATTATCAAAGTCAGCAAAAGTGGCTGAAAGGACGCCTTCTAGATTTCCAATATTTGAATCTGCTGTGATGTCAGAAAAACCACCGCCCTCATTATTCTGGAAAAGCTGGATACTCCCAGTAGGGTCTACAAAGAGTAAGTCTGGATTGGTGTCGAAGTTTACATCCTTAACAACAGCGGAAGGTGACCACAGTTGGCCAATGTCCTTGGCCGATAAAGAAAATTCTTCGTCGTTATTTAAAATTTCAATTCCTAGGGGAGGGTTTAGTTGTCCAGACGTCCTTGGAAGAGAAAAATTCATTTCCTCAGAGATATCATTGAAGACAAGAGTTTTTGTCTTATTATTTTTCGAGAAAAATTCAATTTCTGGTGGAGAAACTAAAATTGCACCGTACCTTCCTCCTTCGAGAGCTGGTAGCTGAAGCGCTATGCTGGGAACCTTATCTTTGACGGACTGATGCTTACTAAAAAGCTTCATGGCTTTTTCTTGCTGTTTCAAGCGCATAAGGGTTGTAAAGGTGTGGAATAGGGAAGCAACGTAAAAATTCTGTCCTTTTCCGAACCCCATGGCGACAACACGGTTATAAGCTTCAAGTGCCTCTGGGAGTTTCCGTTGATCAAACCGGACTTTACCTAAGTTGAACCAAGCAGCAGGATCATTTGGGTCAACTTCTATGACTTTCTGAAGAAATGCTTCAGCCTCAGGGTATCGAAGTAGTCGTTTATGGATGATTCCGAGATTGTAAAGTGCGGCGGTTAAGTCTGGTGAGATTTGATGCGCTGTGTTTAGTTCACCTAGCGAGGCGTTAAGTTGTTGGTTTTGCATTAAAGCTAGACCAAGATTAAAGTGATCTTGAGCCTTAGAGCCGTCCAAGGTGGTTATTTTTTCAAATTGAATTACCGCTTCGTCGTATTTCCCTTGTTCGTAATATGCCTTTCCGAGGTTACGGATCCTTTGGGATGACGCTAGGTCTTGGGAGGGAGAAATGAAAGATAAAAGATTCCAGAAGGGAGTTGCTTCTGCTTGGGAAGTTGGTATTTGAACAAATAGCATAAGGGAGAGAACTCCACCTGCTAAACAGAGAGTGGGTGTCCACGGAAATTTTCTTTTAGGACAATATAACTTTGAAATTTTTTTCATTCTCATTCCTAGAATCCTTTGGTCGATTTTACCTGGAGTATATTAAGCCTTGCTACAGTCCCAAAAGGTGATTATACGTGTAAAAAAATTGTCAGGATGAAAATTGTAATGTAGTTAGTGATGACAGTATCCTGGCGTTCGTTGAATCAGGCTCGTTGCATGCGTAACCATAAGTGCCGCCCGAGGCCACCGGTCGAAATTGTAACTAAACCCCAGGTTGATTCAGTTGGGCGAAGAAATAACGTGTATGAAAGCATCCAGACTGAAACAAAAACAAAAGTTAATGGAATGGCAGGATAAAACCAGCTAAGGGCACGGGTTTTTTTCCACGAATTTCGCTTTCGTAGCTTAAGAACACCTGCAGCAGCCAAGCCTGAAAAAAAAATGAGAGCAAATCCAACGAAATAGAAAAGGGATTCAATTGAACTAACCAAAATCATTGATATGGATGCTATTCCTTGATAAAAAATTGACCGAACAGGAGTTTTCCAGCGCGAGTGAATGCGGTTGGCTCCGTGGAAAAAACAACCATCAACTGCCATGGCGCGATACACCCGAGGACCAGCTATGATCATAGAGCTAGCAGCTGAGATAAGTGCTAACGCCATCATTACGCCGAACAAATTTCCTACCTGACTTCCAAATAGAGCTTTCGCTGCGACTGCACCTACAGCTTCAACTCCCTTTATATCCTCCAAGGGGACTGCGTATATGTAGATTAGATTAAGACACATGTAAAGTGTCGTAACCAGCAGTGTTCCTATAACCAATGCCTTGGGTAGGGTTGTAGCAGGAGTTCGTAATTCTTCAACTACATAAGTTGCAGCGTTCCATCCACTGTATGCAAACATTACGACAATTAATGAGACTGCAAATTGAGTTGGCAGGGTGTGCGATGAGGTTCGCTCCGTTGATAAGAGGAAATTTTCTAGATTTCCATTTCCAATTAGAGCCCCCAGAATGACAAAGGCAAGAATCATGCCGACCTTTGAAATTGTCAGAATATTTTGTAGCCTAACAGCTATACGAAGGCCAAAAATGTTAAATAAAGAAAATAACGCAACAAAGAATATTGCAACTAAATGATTTGTAGAGAAATTAAGTTCAATAAGAGATAAATCTAGAGTTGCAAATAATTTGTTTTCTGTTCCAGCTATTCCACTTGGTGAAATTGAAGAAGCTAAGCTCCCAAGATATATTGATGCAGCAAGGGCGCTGGCAGCAATCGGGGCTGAGAAACCCGCGAAGAATGATACCCATCCGCTCATGAAGCCCCATGTTGGACCCCAGGCTTCACAAACGTATTCACCACCAGAGCGGGGAAGGTTTATTCCTAGTTCAGCGTAAACCAAGCAACCTGCAGTAGCCATTAATCCACCCAAAGCCCATATGCCCAAGACGAGAAGCGGATTACCTAAGTCATTAGCTAGGAAACCAGTGGAAGTAAAAATAACAGTACCAACCATGTTGGACACAACGAGGGCAGTAGCGCTGAAAATAGTAATTTCACGTCGAAAGTGAGATGTCACGGTTTCCTCTCGCAAGTGCGGAAACAGACTGTTATTATTGTGCCTCAAAAAGCCCCAAATGGCCTTGGTTCTTTTAAGATAGATAGTCCTCGAATGGTTATGGAACATAAATTTCTATTCAACGAAGGATTGCCACCTATTCATATTTTTATGGTTTTGAGGCCCCCTGAAACCAGGCGTGTAGGGTAGACAGGAGATGTTGATGATTTCAAAGGGGGTTTTTCGGTGGAGGGTACTATTTTTTTCTTTATTCATTCTAGGTATTGGTGTAAGTAAAATCCAACCCCAGAAAATAAATAGTGAATTTCCAGTGGGTCCTTGGCCAATTTCAGCCGAAGAGCCAAGAAAGATTGCCCCATATGTCCCTACACCAATGGTTATTGTTGATAAAATGCTTAAACTTTCGGGACTTGAGCCAGGGGAAGTTCTTTACGATCTTGGCTCTGGTGACGGAAGAATTATAATTGCGGCTGCTGAAAAATTTAAAGCTCGAGCGGTAGGGGTAGAATTAAACAAAGACCTATACAGTGAAACTTTAAAAAATATCAAAGAAAAAGGCCTAGAGGATCAGGTCCAGGTTATTGAGGGCGATCTTTTGGAACAGGATTTACGGCCTGCAAATGTTGTGACCTTGTACTTATTAACAAGCGCAAACGAAAAGATCAGACCTGTGATGGAGAAGGCTCTTCGCGGTGGATCTCGTGTTGTTTCCCATGATTTCAAGATTCGGGGTTGGGTCCCAGAGATAATTCAGAATGTTGTGGATCGCAATGGAATTACTCATAATCTTTTTTTATATAAGCTCCCACAGGTTGGCCGGTAATTCTTGTTAACGTTTCCTAATGGTTATTTCCGTTTGTTTTGTTTTTTAATTGCAGGAGCGCGAGTGCAACTGCTCCTCTTTAAGCTTATCCGGTTTCAGCCCTAATACGAATGCCGTACTTTTTAACAAAAACGCAGTTATGGATCCATTCGCAATTTATTACTGATAATCAATTGCGCCCATTCTGGCGATTTTTGAGCGCCGGGTTACTATGCCAATTATTGTATTTGGTATCAAGCTCTGTGGTCGTACAAGGAGCAAGTATTTTTGGTTGGGCACCGAGTCTTTATCCAAGAATGTTTTTTTCGTCTCTTCTTCACCTCCCCCTTCTATTGTTACTTTTTAAAGCTTTCACGATGCTATTTGAAAATAGACCTCTAGGAGCTATAGGCATCCACCTGCACCCAAGATGGATTAAAGAGTTTGGAGTTGGAATCACATTGGGCTTGTTATTGATTACTGTGTCTGTGGCTCTCCAACTTGCTGTAGGTCTAGCAGAAATTCATTTCAATTTTCATGTATCTTTGGAGTTACTTCTCTCTGGGGTTTTCTTTGCTTTCCTTTTTTTAATTTCATCGGTAAATGAAGAACTTACTTTTCGAGGATACCCCTTCCAGCGGTTGGTAGGTTCAATTGGAATGGTTGGTGCGATTATTATTCTTTCAGTTTTGTTTGGCTTTATTCATTGGTCGAATCCCCACCATACCTGGATCTCAACGATCAACACAGTGCTAATTGGCATAGGATTTTGTATTGCCTACATTCGGACCAGAGGTCTCTGGCTTCCGACAGGTTTACATTTTTCTTGGAATCTTTCTCAAGGATTTTTATTTGGCATCCCAGTTAGCGGGTACGAGTTACCCATAAGCTTAGTCCAGATAAAATTTAAAGGACCCGAATATTTGACAGGCGGGGCTTACGGAATAGAGGGGAGTTTAATTGCCACTGTTGTAATCTTGCTTTTGTTGGCTTACCTTAAAAACAGTAAAAGGTTTTATGTAGAGGAGAACATGAAGGTTCTTCTTGGTGGCGAAGATTCTTCATTTAAATAGCATCATTTTGAAGGGAATAGCCCTCAAATGACTAGAATTGCCCTTTCGTTCATCGGGATATTAATTTATTCGGTAATTTCCTTTGGACAGAATAAGATTAGTGTTAAATCTCGACTCATATTGATTCGTGAGCTCACAGCCATATCCGCAGTCACGAAACTTCCTATTCCACGTGGAAAGCATGGTTTTTTTCTTGGTTCTGATGGAAAAATAGATGAAGAAAAAAATGCTGCTGAATTCCGAATTAGAGGCCGGGCGATGAATCCTGGAACACCAATTCAAATTACCAAGGTACGGTTCAAAAAAAACCGGATCGTACTCGATGTTAACGGGGGAGGGAAGAATGGAAAGAAATGGTATCAGCGAATTCGCGTGAGTACAGGAGGTGGCCCTGTGTCCTCACCAGTTGGCTCAATGGACACCCATGCCCCCATTTCAGGAGCTTTTGTCAGTCTAACCTTTGATAGTTTAGTTCCTGACCTTGAGGTGGCCGAGATCAAAAAACTCTTGGACCCAATTTTTGACTTTAAGCGCCGCTCTCCAACCACTCTTTACTCTCCTAAAATTCCTGAAAAACACAAAAAGGCCATCCGCAACCATGAGGTTTTAGTTGGGATGAATCGTGATACTGTAATTTCTTCCAAGGGAACTCCGGATCATCGAATCCGCGAGTTTAGGCACGGTGTTGAATTTGAGGAATGGATTTATGGAAAACCACCAAATACGATTTTTGTTACTTTTGACATTGATACCGTTACAGAGGTTAAAAAATTTAATTTAACAGGGATTCAAATTAAAAACCCACCTGTTGAATTGAATGAAACTGACCTTACAGGTAGGGAACCTTGAGAATATTCTTTACTGAATAATTCCTCTGAAGATCGCGATAAATGAAAAGACGCATTGATGGGTACAAGCTGGACCCGATTTTTGTAACTGATAGTGGTTTAATTTTTGTTCGGTGTTTATCTTGCGTCCTTACCTGACTATAAGATATTCCTACTTTTTGATGTCCAAGGGAGGTCTGAATGTCCGTAAAGGTTGGAATCAATGGATTTGGCCGTATCGGAAGAAATCTTTTTCGATCAGCTGCTGGTGATCAAGAAGTTGAGATTGTTGCGGTCAATGATATAACTGATCCAAAAACATTGGCTCATCTCCTTAAATATGACTCGATTTTAGGGACCTTCTCAGGAGATGTGGGTTACGAGAGTGGGTTATTAAAAATTGACAATAGATCTCTCAAAGTTTTCAAAACTAGAGATCCGTCTGAAATTGACTGGACATCGCTTGGAGTTGAGGTTGTCGTAGAGTCTACAGGTCTTTTTACGAAGGCTGAGGCGGCCAAGAAGCACCTGCGTGGGAGCGTTAAGAAGGTAATCATCTCTGCTCCAGCTACTGATCCGGATATCACCATAGTTCTTGGGGTAAATGGCCAGTTGTACGATCCATCTAAGCATAATGTTATATCCAATGCGTCTTGCACAACTAATTGTTTGGCGCCCGTTGCTAAAGTTATTCACGAAGAATTTGGAATTATAAATGCATCCATGACTACGATTCACGCCTATACGAATGACCAACGGACACTTGATTTACATCATAGCGATTTACGTAGGGCGAGAGCTGCTGCCGTGTCTATCATCCCTACTACAACCGGAGCTGCGAAAGCTGTCGGGTTAGTGCTACCAGAACTTAAGGGGAAAATTGATGGTTTTGCTATGCGAGTACCGACCCCCAATGTCTCCTTGGTAGATTTAGTCTCTTTTGTCCAAAAAACCACTACATCCGAAGAAGTCAATGAGAAACTGAAGCTTGCCTCGCTCGGCCCTCTTAAAGGAATAATGGAGTTTACAGATAGGGAGCTTGTCTCAGTTGACTTTCGAGGCAATCCACATTCCGCAATTGTTGATTCCGGATTTACCAAGGTGATTGATGGGACGTGCATAAAGGTCACTGCTTGGTATGATAATGAGTGGGGGTATTCATGTAGGGTTCTTGATTTGATTAAATTTCTTTCCTCCAAAATGTAGAGGACTAGCCTGAATAGCTAGGTCTAATCTGTTTTTGAAAAGCTAATCTATTTTTTTGTACAAACATTGAGCATGACAAAATTTTCCATCCGCCACCTTAACCTCCATGGAAAGCGCGTATTTATTCGAGCAGATTTAAATGCTCCATTGAATAAACATGGAGAAATTGTTGATGATTCGCGCTTGAGGGGCTTTCTTCCTACGCTCCAGATGGCATTGGGTCAGGGTGCGCGAGTGATTGTTGGGTCTCATCTTGGTCGCCCTCAAGGCAGGCCTGATCCTAAAATGAGCCTTTGGGGGGTTAGTCGGCGGTTAAGTGAAATATTAGGGTCCAGCGTAAAATTTACATCCGATTGCGTTGGGAATAAAGCAATCAAAGCTATCAAAGCTCTTAAGATCAGAGATACTCTCCTGCTCGAAAATCTTCGTTTTTACCCTGGAGAGGAAAAGAATGATATATCCTTTGCAGCCAAATTAGCTTCACTTAGCGATATCTATATTAATGATGCATTTGGAGCAGCTCATCGTGCCCATGCATCAATTGAAGCATTGGCTCGGTTGTCTAGTGTGGCGGCAGTTGGGCTTTTAATGGAAAAAGAATTGAACTATTTGGGTAAGGCAACCCACGATCAGGCTAGGCCCTACGTTCTGGTTGTTGGTGGTTCAAAGGTTTCCAGTAAAATCCACCCACTCCAAAAGTTAATCCCACTGACGGATCAAGTTTTAATTGGTGGAGCAATGGCTTATACATTCCTTAAGGCCCAGGGAAAAGGTATTGGGTCATCTATTGTTGAAGAAGATAAAATTGATCAAGTAAAAGAGATTTTAGTTAAGGCTCAACAACTCAATATTGACATCAAACTTCCCTCTGACCACATTGTATCTAGTCAGGTAAATGCTTCAGCAAATCCACAGATTTCATCTAACATTCCTGATGGGTTGATCGGAGTAGATATTGGCCCTAGTACATGTAAAAAATATGCTAAAGCCATTGGGAAGGCTGGAACTGTTGTTTGGAATGGGCCAATGGGGGTGTATGAGCTTGATCAGTTTAGCCAGGGCACAATGAAGATTGCAACGGCCATAGCTTCTTCGTCTGCCATCTCTATCGCAGGAGGTGGAGATTCAATCGCTGCTATTGCCAAAACTGGGGTGGGGTCAAAAATATCACATATTTCTACAGGAGGAGGCGCCTCACTTGAATTTTTAGCTGGCATTAGGCTTCCTGGAGTCGACGCATTGCCTGATAGGTAATAAAACATTAAAAATACGAAAGAAGTATCCTATGGAAAAAAAGAACCCTCTTATTGCTGGTAATTGGAAAATGTTTAAAACGAGCGTGGAAGCAATGAATTTTATGAAAACCTTTGTGCCGTTAATTAAAATGCCTGGTTGTTGTGATGTTGTGATTGCACCACCGTTTACGGCTCTTGAGGCTGTTAGAATTGCAAAAAGGGGAACTCGTATTGAATTAGCAGGCCAAAATGTACATTGGAAAAAGGAAGGTGCAGAGACAGGAGAGGTTTCTCCTGCAATGCTTGTTGGAGCTGGATGCCGTTACGTTATCATTGGCCACTCAGAACGTCGACAGCACTTTAATGAGACGGACAGCATAGTTAATGAAAAAGTGAAGTCCTCCTTGAATGAAGGGTTGCTCCCAATAGTTTGCGTTGGTGAAAAACTTGATCAACGTGATACCGGTAAAACTCAAGGAGTCCTCGAGAGACAGTTCAAGGTAGGGCTCGCTGGGTTGACCGCGTCTGAATTTTCTCGTATTATCATCGCGTATGAGCCTGTGTGGGCGATTGGAACTGGCAGGGCGGCTAAACCAGAAATGGCAAGGGAAGTCCATAGTATGCTTCGCGGATTTTCCCAGGACTTTTACGGAAGTGCCACTGCAGAAAGCCTTCGCATACTGTATGGGGGAAGCGTAAAGCCGGACAACATATCTAGCCTGTTAGCACGGGACCATATCGATGGGGCCTTGGTTGGGGGAGCTAGCTTGGATCCTAATTCATTTGCTGCCATTGTAAATAGCTGTCAAGGAGCACGAGATTGCCCGACGTAGTGATCACCCTAATTACTGTGACTCATGTCCTTACCTGCGTACTGATCATTTTGATAGTGATGGTGCAAGGTGGGGGGAACGTGGATATTACAGCTGCTTTCGGCGGAGCCTCTCAAACTGCCTTCGGTCCAAGAGGCAGCGTTACTATGCTGCATAAAGCCACGTGGACATTAGGCGTCATATTCGTTTTGACTTCAATCACGCTCGGGGTTTGGGCGGGCAAGCAATCTTCGGGCTCCCTACTCGAAGGGACCTCAAATATAAAAGAGGTGCAACCTTTTACGGATTCCGGACTTCCCCCGACTCAACCTTAAGGCTTAATTTTGTTTCTAAACCTAATTTTTTGCGGAAGTGGCGGAATTGGCAGACGCACCAGCTTGAGGGGCTGACGCTTGCAAGAGCGTGGGGGTTCGAATCCCCCCTTCCGCACCATAGCATTGCTTTCTTGATTTACCAATTCTCCAAAAAATCATGCAAAATATCAATCTTCCAGGGCTCCAAATTCCATGCCAAATAAGACGAGGTTTTTTGGTATTTTTCGTCCTTTTTGTAATTTCCATTGGACTATCAACCCCGTTTCGTCTTTCCGCTCAGATTCCAATCCAAAAACCCCATAGCTATATTAACGACTCCGTCGGAGTATTGAGTCCCTCAGTCAGAGCATTCCTGGAAAGATCTGCAGGGGAACTTGACCAGAAAACAAATTCACAGATTGCTGTCCTAATCATTGAATCTCTTAATGGTGAACCGATTGAACGCTTTTCAGTTGAACTTTCCACTCGGTGGGGTATAGGGAGTAGGGTCCAGGGTGATACCGGAGTTCTATTACTTCTCGTAATAAAAGACCGGAAAAGTAGAATTGAAGTTGGGTATGGATTGGAAGGAATCCTTCCTGATGGTCGGGCAGGAGAGATCTTGCGTGATATGCGTCCTCATCTCCAGGCGGGAGATTATGACTCTGCAATCGGGTTGGGTTTTGGGGAGATTGCAAGGTTAATCGCACATGACAAAGGAGTGGCTATTGGAGGTGGAATACCACAAGCAGGGAACAGTTCCGAGGCCCGCCCCTCAAGAAGTCGGGTGGGAGGCCTTGTAAGGCTTCTTTTTTTAGTGTTTTTTATGTTTATGCTTTCTCGTCCTCGGCGTCGACGAGCGGGGTGGTATGGCTCTGGTGTCGCCTCTGGAATGATGATGGGTGGTATTCTTGGGGCAATTTTGGGCGGAGGAATGCACGGGAGACATGGAGCAGGAGGTTTAACCAGTGGTGGGTTCGGTGGGTTCGGTGGTGGTGGGTTCGGTGGTGGTGGAGCAACGGGCTCCTGGTAAGAAGTTTCAAGGAAAGGCAGTATTGATTTATGAAAAAACTATTGAATGAATTTGTTAATCGAGTCCGAGGCCTATATGGCGATGATTTAGTAAGTGTTGTTCTTTATGGGTCTGCTGCCAGCGGTGAATTTCACAAAAAATATTCAGACTTGAATGTTTTGTGTGTCTTAAAGCAGATTGAGTTAAAGGAGCTGGAGCGTTCTAGTAAGTTAGTTCAATGGTGGCAGAAGAAGAAACAGCCTCCCCCGATGCTACTTTCTCTTGAGGAGGTGGAAAACTCCCATGATGCGTTCCCTGTTGAATTTTTAGATATACAGGAAAATCATCAAGTCCTGTACGGCAGGGACGTCGTTGTTGGCATTGAAATAAAAACCCATCAACATCGGCGCCAAGTAGAACATGAATTGCGGGCAGCGTTGCTGCGCTTAAGGGAGCGGTACCTGGGAATACAGAATGACAAGAAAAGTGTGGCAAGGTTGATGCTCGATTCCTTATCTTCCTTCTCTACCTTGTTTCGTCACGCTCTGATTTTAGCCGGAATAACTGCCCCTCTGAAAAAGAGTGAGATTTTTAGGGCTACCGCAAAGAGGTTTTCTATTTCGGCTGAGCCTTTCGAAATTCTACTTGAAGCGCGGGAGGGTGTCCGAAAAATGGAGAGTAATGAGGTAAGTGGCATATTTGAGGCATACATGAATCAGATCACCTCTGTAACTCAAGCCGTAGACCAACTTGACTGATTTTTAGTGGACATAGAGTTGCCTATCTACCTTCATAAGATTGACCTATACTTAAAGACGGCCCAGTTCATTCAACTTAACTCTGCGCGTGGCTCTAGGCTCAGGGGCTGAGGAGGAGTAATCAGACAATGAAACCACTCAAAGTATTGGGCTTGGTTGCCGCCGGCCTAGTTTTACTTGTTATTATAGTCATGTCTGCGATTGTAGGACGACGTAATCAAATGGTTACCCTACGGGAAGGTGTTCGTCAATCGTGGTCACAAATTGATGTAGTTATACAGCGTCGATCTGACCTAATCCCCAACCTAGTGGAAACAGTTAAAGGAATTGCTGCTCAGGAAAAAGAAGTGTTTTCAAATATTGCCGATGCACGGGCAAGGCTTGCTGGCGCACAATCACCAAGAGATCGTATGGCTGCTAATGACAGATTAACGGGTGCACTCGGACGCCTGCTGATGATTGTTGAAAATTATCCCCAGCTAAGATCCAATGAAAACTTTTTGCGCTTACAGGATGAACTGGCAGGAACAGAGAACCGTATTGCTGTTGAGCGGCGCCGGTTCAACCAAAACGTTCAATCCTTTAACACATATATTTTGCTATTCCCCAACAATTTAGTTGCGGCGATGTCTGGATTTTTAACGGAAGAGGAATATTTTGAAGCGACCCCAGAGTCTCGAGAAGTTCCATCAGTAGAGTTCACTCAGCAGTAAACAACAAACAACTTGCCGTAGGAAATGGCGATGCCAAAGAAGAAAATTCTCATAGTAATCTTTATCAACTGCTTCCTGATCTTCTCAGTTGGAATTCGGGCGGAAGAAAAAGATATGACTATTTACAATTTTGTTCGCCTAAGTAAAGATTTTTGCACAGGAGGGCAACCAAGGGTGCAAGAGCTAACCGAGCTAAAATCAACTGGAATTCAATCTATAGTTAACTTGCGTCGTCCATCTGAATTCAATGAGGTTGCTCAAGTAACTGAGGCAAAGCGTCTAGGGTTTCGATATTACAATATACCTGTAAATTCCCAGTCACCCAAAGATGAGGAAGTAGAGGAATTCCTTAAAATTCTCTCAGACCCCAAGAATCTCCCGGTGTTTATCCATTGTGCTTCAGCAAACCGCGTAGGAGGGTTCTGGATGATCCGGCGTGTTCTCGTGGATGACTGGGGGATCAAAGAGGCGGAAGCTGAGGCCTTACGGGTGGGAATGAAATCTCCATTAATCAAAAAATTTGCCCGAAGCTATATCCAGAAACAAATGAAAATACGAAATACCCGACCGAAATAAAGGTATCTGGAGTAACCAGTGGTTTATTATCGCTACCAACAACAAGGTATTAACTTAGGCCCTAAGGTTACACCCGTTGTAAAGTTTCTAATTGTTGCCAACATATCAGTCTTCGTTGTCACTTACCTGTTGGCCGGATTAGCTAACATCAACGTTCTTTCTCTTCTTGGGTTGCGCCCACATAGCGTCACTCAATCCTTACATTTTTGGCAGTTAGGGACTTACATGTTTTTGCATGGTGGATTTTTTCATATCCTATTCAACATGTTTGCCCTTTGGATGTTTGGTTCTGATCTTGAAAGAAGTTGGGGGTCAGATAAATTTATTTTTTACTATTTTCTAACAGGAATAGGAGCTGGGTTATGCGATGTACTACTGAATCCACTTTCATCCAATGTCACCATAGGTGCATCAGGTGCGATTTACGGAATCCTTCTCGCATTTGGGATAACCTATCCTAATCGGCCCATCTTGATTTATTTTGTAATTCCGGTCAAAGCGAAGTATTTCGTCATGATTGTTGGCGGGATTGCTTTCCTTAGCGCAGTTGGATCTCCTGGCTCAGGGGTAAGCCATGTTGCCCACTTAGGCGGGATGATCTTTGGGTATTTATATTTACGTCAGGATTTAATTTTTCGAATAAAATTGCGTTATTTTGAATGGAAGGAGGCGAGGAATAAGAAAAAATTTAATGTCTACATGGGAAAAATTAATGACGATAAATCAGACCGATGGACAAATTAGGTATTTATTTTTTAAGGCGTTAACAACTTTATGAATGAACAGAAACTAACTGCTAAAATCCATATTTTTTTACTGGGGATTAATATTTAAAGAAATTGTGAGTTAAGGGTTCAGATTTACGAAATATTTTAATCAACAACAACCGCAAGCTAGTATTTGGAAAATGAAGATTAGGTACTGCTGTGGAGTAAATTGAGGTTATTTTCTTTTCCAGCGAGTACCCGCTTTTGTGTCTTCAATGGTGACTCCCGCTAGTTCTAAATCTTTACGAACTTGATCAGCTCTAGTAAAGTTTCGGGTTTTGCGTGCCTTGTTGCGATCTTCAATTAGGGTATTTATTTGGGGATCTGTTAAGGATTGGCCTTGCTCAGATTCCTGGAAAGACGCAGCACTAGGAAGCACAGCAAAAATACGATCCCAAATTTTAAGAACCTCGAGATAATCCGGAATATTTCCTTTCCTAAAGAACCCCTTGTCCATGGAGGCATTGCCTTCGCGAACAAGATCGAATATTGCTGCGGATGCGCGAGCTGTGTTCAGGTCATCATCTAATGCCTCTTCAAATTCTTTTTTAGCCATTTTTGCTCGAGCAGTAATGCCTGAATCTTTTCCTTGTTTGAAATTTTCTTTCCGCAATCGGTATTGGAAATTTTGAAGGCGCTCTATAGACTGCTTTGCTTGATGTAGTGCGTCAAACGTAAAGTTTAATTGTTTTCGGTAAGGAACTGATGCTAGCAGATATCGAATAGCACTTGGTCTATGCCCCTTATCTAATAAATCCCGAAGCGTATGGAAATTCCCACCAGACTTCGCCATTTTCTTCCCTTCTACCAGGAGGTGTTCTACGTGAATCCAGTAACGAACAAAGGGTTTACCAGTCAGCGCTTCACTCTGGGCAATTTCATTTTCATGGTGAGGAAAAATTAAATCTGTACCACCGGAATGAATATCAAAACTCTCTCCGAGATATTTCATTGCCATTACGGAACATTCTAGGTGCCAACCTGGGCGTCCTGGTCCGAATGAAGTAGGCCACTCAGGCTCGCCGGGTTTTGATGCTTTCCATAGGACAAAGTCTCGGGGATTTTCTTTTTCGTACTCATCCTGATCTACCCTTGCTCCGGACTTTATTCCGGATATGTTAATTCGAGATAGACGACCATAAGTTTTAAAGTTTGATATTCGAAAATAAGTTGAATTTTCTTTGTGGTAGGCGTAACCCTTTAATATTAACCCTTCAACCATTTTTGCCATATCGTGGATGTGGTCAGTTGCCCTCACTACTTTTTCCGGAGTTTGAATTTTCAACAGACTACAATCAACTTTGAAGGCTTCAATGAACTGATTTGTATAACTTTTCAGTCCGAGTCCAGATTTGTTAGCATTCTGGATAGTTTTATCATCAACGTCGGTATAGTTCATAACGTGATTTAAGCGGAAACCTTTGTATTTTAAGTATCTACGGAGGATATCCTGAGAGATGAACGTTCGGAAATTTCCAAGATGGGAGTATGCGTACACGGTTGGGCCACAGGTGTACATGGATACCCGACCCTGTTCAAGCGATGAAAAAGGCTCCTTCTTGCCTGTTAGGGTATTATAAAAGCACAACATCAGCTTCTCGTCCTGGTTATAAAAATCCTAGCATAACATAAGTTTACTTGAGGGGGCGTAGGGCCCATCAATGCATTACTTGGGTGCACTTGCCTGCAGCGGCTGGTTATGACAGAATGTGATCGAGTACACTTTCATGGATGAAGAAAGGGATGGTTTGGCTAGGGAGGATAATGACAGAAGAATCCAAGGAAGCCCTCAAATCTGATTTAAAAAAACTGGTGGATCTTCAGAAGATAGACCTGAAAAGGGATGCACTGGAGGCTAGAGTGGCGAGGTTGCCACTAGAAATCACTGCACTAGATGAACTAATTAAAGATCATCAACACACTTACGAAAAACATAGAGACCAGCTAGAAAAAAACCAAAAAGAGCGCAGGCA
>CAZSDV010000024.1:0-1537 GCA_964605715.1 uncultured Acidobacteriota bacterium | reverse complement strand
TAGAAGGGGAAATTCAACTTCTCCAAGAGAAGATTAGCAAGCACAAGATTCAACTTTACGAGCTAAAGAGCAATGTACAATACCGGGCTATGGTTCAAGAAATTGAAGTTGAAGAGGCCAGAGTAAGAAAAGAAGAGGATAAGATTTTGGAAAAAATGGAAGAAGGAGATCAGTGCGAGAAACTAATTATTCAGAGCGAAAAAAAACTTTCGGTACAAAAAGAAATGGTTGATAAGCAGAAGAAGGTTTTGAAGGCTGACCTGACCGCGACACAGGGCAAGCTTCAGGAACTCCTTGAGCAAAGAAAGTGGGCAACTTCAGGCGTGGATGTGGATCTGCTTGCAGTGTACCATCGAGTGCAGAAATTTCGGGGAGGAACGGCAATGGCTGAAGTTCGAAATGGGTTTTGCGGGGGTTGTAATGTACGGCTTAGGCCTCAGGCGTACAATGATATCCGCTTGAACCGGAGCATTGTAAACTGTGAAAGCTGTAATCGTATCCTTTTTTACGCTGATCAAAATTCACCAGGAAATACGCAAGAAAATTCCTTGCAGGACTTAGCCGGTGCGAAAATTTAATCTATCCATTAAAAACTTCCTTACGCTTTTGGTATGTCCTTAACTGATTATGTAATTATCCATATCGACGGGGCGTCGCGCGGTAATCCTGGCCCAGCAGCGTGTGGGGTTATCGTAAGAAATGGAAAGGGTGAGGTACTTGCGAAAGTTGGCCGTTTCTTAGGCCACACAACTAACAACCTGGCTGAATATCAAGCATTGCTTGTTGCCCTCAACCACTCCCTGAAGGAGGGGTATTATCGGATTGAAGTTTTTTCAGATTCGGAATTACTAACACGTCAAATCAATGGGCAGTATAAGGTCAAGAACTCCAACCTACTTCCGCTTTATATGCGAGCGCAGGAGTTAATTTCTCAATTTGATAAATTCTCAATTACGCATGTAAAACGTGAAAATAATCGCGATGCAGACCAACTAGCAAATAGTACCTTGGATTCTGCTTGAAATTCCCCTTCAACCCAGGGCACAGGGATGGAAATGACGATCGATAGCAAAATCCCTCACTCCAAACAAGTTAACCACCACTGCACAGAGAAGTTTTGTGTTTTATGGAAAAATTAACCTGATTTGTGGTATTTGTTTAATTTGGTTTATAATGTTGTTGATAATGGGTTTAAACTAAAGTTGAAAAGAGGTTTTGGTGGCCAAGCACGACCTGGTGATCCGGATTGCGGGGGAGTCGGGCGAAGGAGTTATTTCAACCGGAGAATTGATTACTTTAGCGGCCGCACGAGCTGGCTTTTTTGTTTTTACCTACCGAACATACCCTGCTGAGATTAAGGGTGGTCATGCAGTCTATCAACTTCGCTTAAGTGATCGCCCGATTCATTCACAAGGTGATGATCTCGATATTCTTCTGGCATTTAATCAGGAAGGGTATGATAAGCACCACGAGGAGATGCGTCAGGATGGAATGTTGATCTATGATAATGGAGCATTTGAACAAAATAACCCACCTT
>CAZSDV010000023.1:0-32663 GCA_964605715.1 uncultured Acidobacteriota bacterium | reverse complement strand
AGCCATGCTAAATCAGCCCTACGAGGTCCGTTTCGATCGTGACGGCAACATGTACTTTGTGGAGATGAAGAACCATCTTATCAGGCGAGTGGACCGAAAAACGAAGAAAATTAGTACCGTGGCAGGAACCGGTGTTGCAGGTTTTTTCGGGGATGGAGGTCCAGCCCTAAGGGCGCAATTTCGGCAGCCACACAGTATTGTTTTTGATCTTGAAGATAGGCTTCTGGTCTGCGACATAGGAAACCACAGGGTACGTAGGATTGATCTAAGTACTGGTATTATAGAAACTTATCTGGGAACTGGAGAGAAGAAATTAACCGAAGATGGTGCTCCAATCCGTGGGACTCCCGTGAACGGTCCGCGGGCCATCGATCTAGATCTGCAGGGGAATCTCTATTTAGCGCTCCGGGAAGGGAATGCCGTGCTCAAGATTGATCCCAAAGAGGGGCGCTTCCATCATATTGCGGGTACTGGTGAAACAGGATATACCGGTGACGGGGGCCCGGCGAAGCAGGCACGTCTTTCGGGGCCGAAAGGGATTGCTTACGCTCCGGATCATAGCCTTTATCTTGCTGACACGGAGAGCCATACTATTCGGCGTATTGACTTGAAATCAGGGATTATCACGACAGTCATTGGAGATGGGGTAGGCAGTGACGGTCCAGATGGCGATCCGCTTAAATGCCGACTGACCCGGCCTCATGGTGTATTCGTGCATGGAGACGGATCCGTGTACATTGGTGACAGCGAGTCACACCGGGTCCGCGTGCTACGATAAACTCTTACACTCTAAGATACACGGGTAAGTTCCCACAATGATGGTGGTTTGGCAGAGTAAGGATGCCTGTTGTACTATTGGGCACGGAGATTGAGGTTTCAATCGAAATATCATTTAGGCGTTACCATGAAATACTTACTGAAGTTCATATTTGGGATCACATTGGTTCTTTCGTGGAGCATTGCCGCAGCAGCCCAAATCCATTTTAATCGCGATATTCGACCGATTTTGTCGGAAAACTGTTTCCAGTGTCACGGTCCCGACCACAATGCCCGCCAGGCAAACCTTCGCCTAGATAAAAAGGAAGAAGCCATTGCGGCTGGGGCTATTAAGCCCGGTGACCCAGTTAATAGCAAGTTGGTCAAGAGGATTCGGGCGTTGGAACCGGCTCACCTCATGCCCCCGCCTTGGCTGAACAAGAAGCTTACCAACGAACAAAAGGAGTTGCTAACACGCTGGATTAAACAAGGCGCGCAATATGAACCTCACTGGGCCTACATCAAGCCCCAGCGTCCAGAAGCTCCAAGAGGGCCTCCTGCAATCGACTACCTTGTTAATAGGAAACTTGAAGAAAAGGATCTACAGCCTGTTGGCCAAGCTGACAGCCACACACTTGCCAGACGCTTGAGTCTTGATCTAACCGGACTCCCACCTTCCCCGGAAACTGTCGATGCTTTCGTTAACGACAGTGCTGCTATTGCTTACGAGAGGCTAGTAGATAAATTTATGTCATCACCTCAATTTGGGGAACGGATGGCAGTTCACTGGCTGGACTTGGTACGATACGCAGACACAATGGGATTCCACGGTGATGTGCCAGTTAGCATGTACCCCTACCGAGACTATGTGATTCGTGCCTTTAACGAAAATATGCCCTTCAACCAATTTACCCGAGAGCAACTCGGAGGTGACCTTTTACCAAAACCTACAACTTGGCAACGGGTCGCCAGTGGGTATAATCGCCTCAACCGCATGACCAACGAGGGCGGCGCACAGGCTGAAGAGTACTTAGCAAGATACCTATCCGATCGACTAAGGGCAACCTCGACCGTTTGGCTCGGTTCAACACTTGGATGTGCGGAATGCCACGATCATAAGTTTGACCCCTTTTCGACTAAGGACTTTTATCAGTTCGCTGCTTTCTTCGCTGACATCGAGGAGGTAGGTGTTTACTCAGGCAGTTGGGACTTTGGTCCACGACTCAGGGTGCCGACTCCTCAAGGTAAAAAGCAGATCGCCAGAATTGATCGTGAAATAGCTAGACTCGAGCTGAAAGGAAGGGGACAGTTTCTTCCCAATCAGGCAGAGTTAGAACGCTTTGCTCGCTACATTCAAGAAACCAACGAGAGCTGGGTAGTGCCGAAGGTGCGCGATCTTGGCGCAAAAAGCAAATCTAAGTTTCGTCGTCATAAAGACGGGACGATAGAAATCAAAGGAAAACCCCCGGACAATGACACTTACCGAGCTGATCTTAAGCTTGGGCCAGGCAAGATAACGGCAATTCGACTGGAAGTGTTCCAGTCTCCAACAAGCGCATCTCTTGGTTCATCTTCTGATGCTGAGAAAAAGTTTATGCTGACTCGGTTCACGGTCGAGCTTGTGCGTCGCCGTTCACGCCCGCAGCCCATTCCTATTGTGGCAGCTTTCGACAATGGGCATGAGGAACGCCGTTCCGTCCTTTATGCCCTTGATGAACACAAACACAGCGGTTGGGGTCGATTAGGAACGACAGGGGACTCACTGCAAGCCATCTTTCTTCTCAAATCTCCCCTGGAACCAAGATCCGGTGATGTGCTTCGGGTCCGTATGTTTTACGAAGAAGGTAGCTGGAAGCCAGCTCCGAGTCTATTTCGACTGTCAGTTACCAAAGCCGCGTTTCCAGAATTCACATCGAGAAGGATCACGGAAGAAGAGATTATGGAGCAGGGTAACCTTAATGCTAGCCAGCAATCCGTACTCAAGGAACAATTTCTGAACATTACCAAAGGCAATTCTTATTGGAGGCAGATTCGGGAGTTGGAGCGAAAGAAACAGGTCATTTTCCAAGAAGGTGGTGACTGCCTCATAACCCGCGCGGTAAAGCCGAGGACCGTTCGGGTCCTGCCGCGTGGCAATTGGATGGATGAGTCAGGAGAGATCGTTGGGCCGCAGACACCTCACTTTCTCAAGCAAATCCCCAATCAAAACAGTCGCCTCACTCGCCTCGATCTTGCCAATTGGCTTGTAGACCAGGATAATCCTTTGACGGCGCGAGTCTTCGTCAACCGACTCTGGAAGGCGTTTTTCGGAACTGGACTGTCAAAGATTCTCAATGATATTGGGTCGCAGGGCAGGGCCCCACTGAACCAGAGTCTCCTTGATTGGTTGGCCATTGAGTTCATGGAAAGTGGCTGGGATGTCAAACATATCATCCGGACAATGTTGCTTTCTGCAACTTATCGTCGATCTAGCAAGCCAAGTAAAGAGCTAGAAAGCGGTGACCCATACAATATCTATCATGGACGACAGTCGGCGATTCGGCTGGACGCAGAATTTATACGTGACGGTGCACTAGCAGTCAGCGGACTACTCAATCTTACAATTGGTGGCCCTAGCGTTAAGCCTTACCAGCCCGCTGGCTACTACAAAGAATTCAATTTCCCCAAACGTACCTATAAGGCTGACCTGAACGAAAACCAGTTTCGCCGAGGTCTGTACACGCACTGGCAGCGGCAGTACCTTCATCCGTCGCTGATGGCATTCGATGCTCCATCGCGGGAAGAGTGTGCGGCTGACCGCTCTATTTCGAACACACCACTACAGGCGCTTACTCTGCTGAATGATCCTACCTATGTAGAGGCAGCGCGGACCCTTGCAAAACGGATTCTGGAATCAGGGGAAACAGATACTAGTGCTCGCCTCAATTTCGCTTTTCGGCATGCCTTCTCTCGAAACGTGCAGGATGAAGAAAAGAAAGTTCTTACACAACTCTTGAAAAGCCAGAGTAAGTATTTCAAGAACAACCTGGAGGATGCAGAGAATCTGCTTTCAGTGGGTATTTCGGAGATCTCGGAAGATTTAGATGTTAGCGATCTTGCCGCTTGGACAAGTATTGCACGGTCAATCTTCAATAAGCACGAGTTCATCATGAGATATTAGGGGGGTAGACAACAGCGATGAGCGAGTTCAACTTCCAAACCCGTCGGGCCTTCCTTGGCCGTATGTCAATGGGCCTCGGTTCAGCGGCATTGGCCTCTCTGCTGAAGCCCAACCTATTTGCCCACCCCGACATCGCGGGTTTTCCAAACCATGAACCTAAGATCAAGCGGGTTATTTTCCTTTGCATGGCGGGCGGACCGGCCCACCTCGAGCTCTTGGATTATAAGCCAGAACTAGAGAAACGCGATGGCGAGCCCATGCCTGAGTCCGTCACGAAAGGACAACAGATTGCTCAGCTCCAGGGAGATGAATTGCGCATCCTGGCGCCACAACACCCCTTTAAACGGTATGGTATATCAGGCCAGCACATGACGTCATTGCTACCTCACATTGGAGGAATCGCCGACGACATATGCATTATCAGATCGCTGCAAGCAGATCAACCATGATACAGCTCACACCTTCATGAATACAGGTAATCGGTTGCCAGGACGGCCAAGCATGGGTTCCTGGATTACCTATGGACTAGGAAGTGAATCTGAGGATTTGCCAGGCTTTGTCGTATTGACTTCACAGGGTGGGGGTCAAGATCAACCGATTGCTGCGCGGCAATGGCACTCAGGTTTTCTGCCTGGAAAATATCAGGGAGTTAAGCTGAACTCGAGCGGGGATCCCGTCAATTACGTACGCAATCCCATGGGGGTGAGCCGCGAAAATCAGTCACGCCTCATCAATACGATCATAAATCTCAATCGTATCCAGCAGGGTTCAAGGGAAGACCCAGAAATCACGACTCGAATTTCTCAGTACGAACTGGCATTTCGAATGCAGATGAGCGTTCCGGAGTTGGTTGATTTCAGGGATGAGCCTAAGCACATTCTCGACATGTATGGCACGAAGGGTGGAGACGGAACATTTGCATCAAACTGTTTGTTGGCCCGGCGCCTGGCCGAGCGCGGGGTGCGCTTTATACACTTATATCATCGCGGATGGGACCATCACAGTGAAATCAAAAAGGGTATGATTGAAAGTTGTGGCTATGTTGACCAAGGTTCTGCAGCACTAGTGAAGGACCTAAAAAACCGTGGCATGCTCGAGGACTCGCTCGTCCTCTGGTGCGGAGAATTTGGCCGTACACCCATGTCGCAGGGCAACGAGCGTACTCGTCTTGGCCGAGATCATCACATTAAAGGTTTTTCTATGTGGATGGCTGGCGGTGGAATCAAAAGTGGCATTAGCTACGGTGCCACGGATGATCTTGGCTATAATGCCGTGGACAACGTTGTTCAGATCCACGATCTGCACGCTACGATGCTGCACTTGCTCGGCATCGACCACAAAAAGCTGACCTATCGCTTCCAGGGCCGAGATTTCCGGCTCACCGATGTCCATGGTCAGATCGTCCGTGACGTTTTAACGTAGTCTAATGTACTGTGGGTCCCCACGTGCTATTCATGCTAGCCCCCCGGATGGCTTGCTATAAGGATATTAGATAAAAATTTTTCTATTACCTTATTGCTCGGTGATGCTCAGCGTCGCTGCTTGGTTTTGCCTTATTGGCTTGAGGCGTTGTGACACGTTGATGATGTTAAAGTGCTATATTTGAATGTGAAATCTTGATAGGAGTTTAGATTTGAATGGCTTGGTTTAGTAGAGAAAAATCGCCCCTTGAACCTCCCAAGGATAAACGTGTTCAGACTGAAGGGTTGTGGGTCAAGTGCCAGAAGTGCAAGCAGGCCTTATGGAAACAAGATCTGGACGAGAATCTTTATTGTTGCCCGAAATGTGATTTTCACTTTCGGATGCCGGCCAAGGCTCGCCTCGAAATGTTATTTGATTCGGGTCAGTATGTAGAGCGCGACAAAGGGCTTTCAAGTACAGATCCACTCCAATTTATGGACAGCAAGAGCTATCGAGACCGGTTGGCTATTGCTGAGCGGAAAACTGGCCTTAAGGACGCATTGGTTAGCGCTGAAGGCCTAATTGGTGGTCACTCTGTCATAATCTGTGCCATGGAGTTTAACTTTGTTGGTGGCAGCATGGGGGCCGTTGTAGGGGAAAAGATTACTAGATCCATCGAACACGCGATTGAACATCATCTCCCCTTGGTTGTGGTCTCTTGTTCAGGTGGAGCAAGAATGATGGAGGGCGCTATCAGCCTAATGCAGATGACAAAAATTTCTACTGCCCTAGGGCAGCTAGACGAGATACATAAACCCTACATCTCAGTACTTACCGATCCCACGACGGGCGGCGTGACGGCGAGTTTTGCCATGCTTGGAGACCTTAACCTTGCCGAGCCTGGTGCATTGATCGGGTTTGCTGGACCGCGTGTGATTGAGCAGACTATCCGTCAAAAGCTACCAGAGGGGTTTCAACGCGCAGAATTTCTCCTGGACCATGGAATGATCGATGCCATCGTTTCCCGCAAAAATCTCAAGGTATATCTTGCCAATTCACTCAAATTTCTCGGTGCCTGGGATTGAATCCAGCCTAGCCCTCAGGGCCCACATTACCCACATGACCTACAAAGAATGTCTTGCCTATCTTGATTCCCTTGGCTCTGACATGATGGGAAGGAAGCTTGGGCTCGAGAAGATTACTATTTTGCTAGATGCACTTGGTAATCCGCAGCGTAGCTTTCTGAGTGTGAGTGTTGCTGGGACTAACGGTAAAGGTTCTACTTCAATCCTGTTGGCTGGAATTCTTTCTTTATCTGGAATTCGCACGGGGCTTTTTACCTCTCCTCACTTGGTTAGGCTAAACGAGCGAATTAAAATAAACGGAACTGATATTCCTGATGAGAAATTTGCGAATGTCTTCTCCGAGGTTTTGGAGGTGACTAAAAAGATTCAAAGACAGGCTGCCTGGAAAGAGTCTCCAAGTTATTTTGAGCTCGTTACCGCCGCAGCCTTCCTTTATTTTTCCCGTATGCAGGTGCGTGTAGCAGTTTTAGAGGTGGGGTTAGGAGGTCGACTGGATGCAACTTTGACCGCTGATCCAGCGATGGCCCTTATTACGAATGTGGACTTTGATCACGAGCGAATTCTCGGTTTTTCTTTAGCGGAAATCGCGCGAGAAAAGGCCGGAGTTATTCGGCCCCGTATTCCTGTTCTGGTTGGTGTGGATGAGCCAGAGGCCTTGGTCGAAATTCGCAAGCGAGCAGAAGAGTTAAGGTCCGAGTATATAGAGATTCAAACCTCTACTGTGATTGAAAACTTACGGAGCTCCAAAGGTTTTTACCATTTTGATCTCAGTCTTAAACCTCCTATAGGCGAGGGGCGTTTCTCGAATATTTCAGTAGGGTTGAGAGGGAAATTCCAGGTGCGGAATGCTGTTGCTGCAGCCGCTGCAGCCTGGAAGCTAAAGGAGTTAGGGATGCCAGTCTCCCACGGTCCCCTTGTTAAAGCCATTCAAGAGGTGCGATGGCCAGGGCGATTGGAGTTGATGGATTTCACGCCCACGCTTCTGTTAGATGGAGCCCACAATCCGGGCGCCGCTCGACAACTGGCAGAATTTCTTTATGAGGATGTTCGACCTCGCAAGGTGCACTTGATATACTCCTCTACGCGAGACAAAAATGTTGCCGAGATCAGTGATATTCTTTTTCCTTTGGCTGAGAAGGTTTACTTGACTCAAGCCTCTGTTTCACGAGCAATTCCCCCTCAAGAATTACTTGAATTGGTGAAGAATCGCCCTGCCTGGTTTACCCTAGAAGGAGATCCTTCGAGGGCACTGGAAGCAGCCCGACGAGAGTCAGGGCCGCGGGATGTTATTCTCGCCACAGGCTCTCTATTTCTGGTGGGCGATATTTGTAAAGTATTGCGTGCGGAAGCAGAAAATTGCCAAAAATCTGAAGTGGATGCAGTGTCTTGAATGAATGGGCAATCAGACATGAATGAGCGGACCGAATTAAAATCCAAGCATCGGGACATCCTTAAGTGCCTCAAGGACGGATTGAGTTATGCTCGCTCGCTATTCTTTACTAACCCATTAATTTATTTTTACACGGGCGTGATGGGTTCGCTCTCACTGATTGGCTCAATTGTAGATTCTGGAGGACGCTGGCAACATACTTGTGCTCGTACCTGGTCCTGGCTGATTCTAAAGACTAGCCGTATTACCGTGGAAGTGGAAGGAGAGGAAAACGTCCACGTAAACCGGCCGACGATCTATTGTGTTAATCACCCTAGCGCCATGGACATTCCTATACTCTTCGTTCATCTTAAGGTTCCATTTCGATTCCTTTCTAAGAGAGTTTTGTTCCATGTTCCTTTTCTTGGATGGCACTTGCGTCGCTCCGGGCACATACCAGTGGAGCGTGGGAAACCCCATGATGCAATGAGGAGTTTTGAGCTTGCGGCCCGCAAGATTCGCGAAGGGAGATCAGTGGTGCTTTTCCCTGAAGGCGCTCGCAGTCCGGAGGGGCAACTTGGGGAATTTAAGAGGGGCACCTTTCTTTTAGCCGTTGAAGCACAGGCCCCGGTTGTCCCAATTACGTTAAATGGGACCCGTGACACACTGCCTCCAGGTTCTTATCATGTGCGCCCAGGAACACCGGAGATGATTATCCATCCTCCTATTAAGACTGATGGGCTCACCACCGGTGGAGTTACAGCGTTAAGTGAGCGAGTTCGTAAACAGGTTGCCTCCCGGTTCCATTTCCTGGAGGATGGAGAGGCTGGAGGTTAGCTTGCGAATGGAAAGGTTGACGTCGGGCAGCCCTAAGGCAGTACCCTTTTACCCGGAGATCTTGTGGAGAGGGGGGGTAATGCTGGGTCGACGAGACCTTCTGATTTTTCTGGTTTTTGCGGGATGTTTTAGTTTTGTAGTTTGCGTACCACAAACCCTTTTTGCGATTGTGGGACAAGAATCTTCCGCATCCGATAAAATTTCTCCTTCTGCAAGATGGGTTATCGACCAAGCAATTAAGAAAATGGGTGGAGAAAGATTCCGTCAGATCAAAACGCTGACCAGGAGTGGACGGTTCTACATCCTTACTGAAGGAGGAACGGCTGGAATGCTGCCCTTCAAGAGCAAGGATGCCTTTCCTGATAAACGCCGATTTTCTTACGGTAAGAACAAGCCGATTATTCTGGTCAACAATGGTAAGCAGGCGTGGCGCCTCGACCGGTTGGGTAGAGGGCGTCAGAGTCAAGAAGAGATACGTGCCTGGCGTCTGCGGGCGCGATACGGCTTGTACCACCTTTTAACTAAAGTGGTGAACGAACCGGGTATCTTGATGGTAGATGCAGGTTCGGATTTTATTGACAATGTTACCGTTTTCGTTGTGGAGATCGTCGATGTTCAACGAGTAAGAATCAAGATATTTGTCGATAAGAACCGACTACTACCAGTGAGAATTGCCTATCGCCTCCAGCATCCCCGGACCCGGATTTGGGAGGATTATGCGTTGACCTACGGTAACTTCAAGATGTTAAGTGGTATCCTGGTACCACGACGGGAAACCCGTTGGAGAAATAGGCAAAGAAAAGCAGAACTTTTCTACAATCAGATTATTTTCAATCTTCCGATTGTCGAAAAAGACTTTAACCCCATACGGTAAATGAATCAGAGCTGCCCAGCTTTTTGCCTCTGGCTTTTCTAGAGTTCGCCGCAAGGCCTCCGGAAAGCTCTGCTATAATGAACATCTAAATAATATGCCTCAGGAACCAAAACAAAAATTGAAGTTTCATGGCACAACCATTCTCTCTGTGAAGCGTGGCAATAAGCTTGTCATGGGAGGGGATGGTCAGATCACCATGGGAGAGGGTGTAGTTAAGCACCGAGCACGGAAAATTCGCCGACTTTATAAAGATCGAGTACTGGCCGGATTTGCCGGCAGCACTGCTGACGCCCTCTCGTTGTTCAGTCGGTTTGAAGGCAAGCTTGAGGAATTTCACGGTAACATTAACCGTGCCGTGGTGGAGTTGGCCAAGGAGTGGCGTACCGACCGGGTCCTGCGGCATCTTGAGGCACTGCTAATCGTAAGTGACGGCAAGAACACCTATCTTGTTAGCGGTACTGGAGATGTTATCGAACCTGATGAGGGCATCATAGCTATTGGTTCAGGTGGGCCATATGCGATGGCTGCGGCACGAGTTCTTGTTACCCACACTAAGCTTTCCGCACGTAGAATTGTGGAAGAGTCAATGGCAGTTGCTGGGGAGCTTTGCATCTTTACCAATGATCAAGTTACGATCGAGGAAATTTAAAGAGATGTTTTTAATAAATCTCCAGGTTCAAACTTAGGAATGGTTTTTTACTTACCTGAAAACGTTGCGACTACCACCCAGCTTGATAATATGACCCCCCGGGAGATCGTCGCTGAGCTTGACAAACACGTGGTTGGACAACACGAGGCAAAGCGTTCTGTGGCTATTGCCTTGCGCAATCGCATGCGGAGACAAAAACTCTCTTCTGAGCTAGCCGAAGAGATTTTGCCCAAGAACATTATTATGATTGGGCCAACTGGTGTGGGGAAAACAGAGATTGCCCGCCGCCTTGCAAGGCTCACTAATTCACCTTTCCTGAAGGTAGAAGCCTCTCGGTTCACTGAAGTGGGTTACGTTGGTCGCGACGTCGAGTCGATGATCCGTGATCTGGTTGAGATTGGGATTGAGATGGTGCGTGAGGAAAAGCTGGAAGAGGTTGCCGGTCGTGCGGAACAAAATGCTGAAGAGCGACTGCTCGACCTTTTACTTCCCCCCACTCCCTTGCAGAAGAAAGATCCAGTCAATGAGGAAGCGCAAGCCCGGCAAGCGGATCGCTTTCGCCGAACGCGGGAGAAGCTCCGTACCCAACTTCGTGAAGGGAAATTGGACGACCGCCTTGTTGAAGTTGACATCCGGGAGCGCTCCTTTCCTTCCTTTGAGGTCATTTCTTCTGGTGGCGTTGAAGAGATGGATGTCAACATCAAAGATCTTTTGCCGGGCATGTTTGGACAGCGCACTAAGAAGCGGAAAATGAAGGTGGCTGAAGCCATTGATCACTTGACGCAGGAAGAAGAAAATCGGTTGATTGATATGGACCAGGTGACACGGACAGCTGTTGAACGTGCTGAGCAGTCTGGCATCCTATTCATTGATGAAATTGATAAGATTTCAGGGCGAGAACGTTCTCAAGGAGGCCCTGATGTTAGCCGTGAAGGGGTTCAGCGCGACATCCTTCCCATTGTAGAGGGTACGACGGTAAACACTCGGTACGGTATGGTACGTACGGATCATATTCTATTTATTGCTGCTGGAGCCTTTCATACTAGCAAGCCCTCCGATTTGATTCCAGAGCTCCAAGGGCGTTTTCCAATTCGGGTGGAGCTGAAGGCGCTGAACGTAGACGACTTTGTCAGAATTCTCCAGGAGCCAAAAAACGCCCTCGTCAAGCAATATACTGCACTTCTCGGAACTGAAGGGATTCGACTTCGCTTCACCAAGGATGCCATTGGGGAGCTTGCGGGTTTTGCCGCAACCGTAAACAACCAGACAGAAAATATCGGGGCTCGTCGCCTACACACAATTATGGAGAAACTACTAGACGAGATTTCCTTTGAAGGACCAGATCTGAAAAAGAAGAACATTCGGATCGACAGTAAGTACGTCCAAAGTCAACTAGCTGATATCATCAAAGACCAGGATCTAAGTCGATATATACTTTAAGTTAACTGGTTAAATCTTGTCTCTGTTGTTTTTTGTGAATGCTGAAACCTCATTTTTTCCTCAAACTTATATGGTTGGCGGGGCTTTTCTGGATTGGATGTGGAAAGCAAGGCTCGCCACTTGCACCGCGGGTTGAGATTCCTGAAACGATAACAGATCTCTCGGCGACGCAAGTGGGGGATAGCGTTAATCTCCGCTGGACGTTGCCGATTTTTGCCATCGATGGAGAACAGCTAACACGCCCACTCGGAATTGAAATCTTCAGAATTTTCCTCCGCAAAGGGCAGGTGTTGTCAGGAAAGTTCGAAGAAGAAGATACTCCTTGGGCTACATTAGATTCAGCTGACCTTGCTGCTCTTGGTAAGGGTTTTGGCGGACTCATGCAGTGGGCGGACTCATTTGGGCTTGCCGAATTGGTACTAGCCTCTGAAGGTAAATTCCAATATGCAGTGCGTGCCTCAACTCCTACATTCGGAGGCAGGAGACGAAAAAGTGAGTTCTCAAATCTGGTAAGTTTGCGCGTACTTCCCGTGTCAGGACCAGTTACCCAGCTAAGAGCAGAATCCACAGAAAGCTCTGTGCGCTTGGAATGGATTTGGGAGTCAGGATCAAAGGAGGCTAACCAAATATTTCGTGGCTTCCAAGTTTTTCGAAGCGTGGGTGGTGAGGTAGATTTTCATCCGTACGCTGAAACCCTCGAGCCACGCCTCGAAGATTCAAAATTCCAATTTGGCCTTGAGGTTCGTTACAAGGTGCGGGCCAAATTCGGAGATGGCAAGTATGTTAGCACCAGCAAGGACTCATTACCTGTGAGCATTACCCCTGCAGACGTTTTTCCACCCCGTGCGCCAAGGGGGTTGGTTGGACTTTACTCAAGCCAAGCCATCGAGTTGATCTGGAATCCGAACAGCGAAGTAGATCTTGCCGGCTACTATGTTTATCGTCGGGAAGGATCAGGGGTTTATCGACGCCTTACTCTGGAGGTTTTGCCGACTCCAATTTATCGTGACACAACTATTGTTGAGGGCCGCACGTATAGCTACCGAGTGACGGGGTTAGATATCAAGAAGAATGAGAGCTTGGACTCAGATATATTAACGCTGGTGGCAGAGTAACCTCCTTGAACTTGATTGAAAACACTCTTTTTATGGGGTAGGAGTAGTGGAAATCTTCTAATGCTTGTTGAAATCAAGTTTTAGTGAAGTGCAGCTCCATTAAAACAAAGTGCTATAATTAATAACAGTCATTAGTGAAGAGGTGAGATGTGAAGTTTTTTATCGATTCGGCGAGCTTGGAGGAGATCCGGGAGGCTGCAGCTCTTGGTGTTCTGGATGGGGTCACGACGAACCCGACTTTAATTGCCAAGGAAAAGGTAAATCTCAAGAAGCGGATTGTTGAAATTTGCCAGATTGTTAATGGTCCGGTTAGCGCTGAGGTGGTGGCCATTGATGCTGAAGGTATGTGTAACGAAGGGCGTGAGCTGGCTCGCCTCCACTCAAGCGTGGTGGTAAAGATCCCCATGACTCGGGATGGAATGAAAGCCGTAAGGGAGTTGAGCAAGGAGGGCATCCGTACCAACGTTACGCTGTGCTTTTCTGCTTCGCAGGCGCTCCTTGCAGCCAAGGCAGGGGCCAATTTTATTAGTCCTTTTCTTGGACGGCTTGACGACATCGGTCATGTGGGTATGGATCTGGTTCGTGATATCACAGCAATTTATCGCAACTACTCTTTCAAGACGCAGGTTCTGGCAGCTTCCCTACGCCATCCTTTGCATGTGATTGAGGCTGCCAAGATTGGAGCCGATATTGCCACCTTGCCTGCAAAAGTTCTGGATCAACTTTTTAAGCACCCCTTAACTGATCGAGGATTGGAAAGGTTTCTGGAGGATTGGGAAAAAGTTAAGTCGATCCAGGAAATTAAATAGAAGAGGGTGGACCCCCGATAAACCCGGTGGATTTAAGTGTAATTGTTGCCCTTCTCTGTTTTAGATTCAAAAACCTACATGATGCTCAAAAATGATTTAAAGGAACTCAAAAGGCGTAGTGCCGCTGCCGAACAGGGTGGTGGGGAGGAACGCCTCAGCCGCCGGCGCAAAGAGGGGAGGCTCTCGGCCCGAGAGCGCATAAACCTACTTTTTGATGAAGGTTCCTTTGAGGAAACTGACAAGTTAGTTGAACATCGTTGTCGGGACTTTGGTATGGACAGTCAAAGTGTGCCGGGTGATGGTGTCGTAGCTGGACACGGTAAGATCAATGGCCGTCTCATTTTTGCTTTTGCTCAAGATTTTACTGTTTTCGGCGGTTCGCTAAGCGAGACAAATGCCTCTAAGATTTGCAAAATCATGGATCTAGCTATGAAGGTGGGAGCTCCAGTGGTTGGATTAAATGATTCTGGTGGAGCGCGGATTCAGGAGGGTGTCGCTTCGCTTGGTGGGTATGCAGACCTTTTTTTGCGCAACACATTGGCTTCAGGAGTTATACCTCAAATTTCAGCTATTATGGGGCCCTGTGCCGGTGGAGCTGTTTATTCCCCAGCCATTACTGATTTTGTCTTGATGGTAGAAAACTCGAGTTACATGTCTGTGACTGGGCCAGATGTCATTAAAGCGGTCATGCATGAGGAAGTTACCATGGACCAGCTTGGCGGCTCCCGGACACACAATGCTAAAAGCGGCGTGGCTCATTTCATAGCTCCCGATGATAGCGAGTGCCTTGCTCTTATCCGCGAGCTGCTCTCTTTTATCCCCCAAAACAATCAAGAGGATGCTCCTTGGGTGGAATGTTCAGATCCCATAGACCGAACTGAAGACATTTTGGACAAACTTGTGCCCGCAGAATCTAATCAACCTTACGATATGAAGGATGTTATTCGACATGTTGTCGATAACAGCAATTTTCTGGAAGTACACGAACATTTTGCCGGGAATATCATTGTCGGCTTCGCGCGCCTAGGAGGGCAGAGTGTGGGTATAGTGGCTAATCAGCCGGCAGTTTTGGCAGGATGTCTCGACATTAATGCTTCGGTAAAGGGGGCACGATTCGTCAGATTTTGCGATGCTTTCAACATTCCGCTTATTACCTTTGAAGATGTCCCTGGTTTTTTGCCTGGTGCCGAACAGGAATTCGGCGGAATTATTCGCCACGGAGCTAAACTGCTTTATGCGTTTGCTGAAGCCACAGTGCCGAAAATTACCGTTATTACAAGAAAAGCTTACGGTGGTGCCTACTGCGTAATGGCTTCCAAGCATATTCGGACTGATATCAATTTTGCCTACCCAAGCGCGGAGATTGCCGTTATGGGACCTGAAGGTGCTGTAAATATTCTCAATCGTCGCGAGTTACAGAAAGCTGCTAAGCCTGAAGCTCTTCGGGCTGAGAAAACAGAGGAATTCCGTAGCCGTTTTGCCAATCCTTACATCGCTGCTGAACGTGGCTACGTTGACGCTGTCATTCAGCCGCGCGAGACTCGCCCCCGCCTGATCAAGGCCCTTCGGATGCTTGATACTAAACGAGATACGAATCCTCCTAAGAAGCATGGGAACATACCACTTTAATTTGGCTACCTATACTACTGCAGGTTCCTTCTAGAACTAGCGAAGAGGCCCCCAGTGGTTTTATATCTTTAGAATTAGCATTTTCCAGCTAATTCTTTATATTGGCTTTGCTGCGAATTTTATATTTTGTGGTAGGAAGTTCGATACTGAAGATATCGAAAAGGTGGAAGTTGGTCGGGACGGGCGGATTTGAACCGCCGACCTCACGCACCCCAAGCGTGCGCGCTACCAGGCTGCGCTACGTCCCGACGACATTCCTTCAACAGCTTGAGCTCAATGGTTGATGATAGCCTTACAATGCGTAATTCTACAATGTTTTCCTCTAGCCCATCTTGTTGAGTTGAGTGATGTAACTCTTTGAGATTTATGGTTTGAATACAACTGTCCATTGATTGGATCAAAGAAGTCTTGGGCCATCTTTGCTGTCAGTACCCATTAAGTTTTTCTTCGGCAAGTTTGCAAACGGCATGGACTTGAAGGAATGAGTAAGATGATTTCCCACTTTAATCATAAAAAATATGTGGCCAAGTGAACTCTTATGGAAGGCAGCAGCAGCCTCCATTTTTGGTTTCTTCTATGCTTGCTGATGGGATTACTTAACCTTCAGAAAAAAACTTGACCCATTGGGATGAAATGCCAAATAGGGATTAGGTTGCAAAGTGAAGTTTAGGCTCAGACTATCCCTAGCTGTTTCTTGGCTGCATCGCTCATCCGGTTCGGCTCCCAAGGAGGATCCCAGACGATCTGGACAGCAGCCGATTTTGCCCCTGGAATCTGTTCAAGGCGAGCTTTTACGTCTTCGGTAATCTCGCCACTGGATGGGCAGCCTTGCGCGGTCAAGGTCATGATGACCTGAATATTGTCATCTTCTACAAGAACGTCATATATCAAGCCCAGGTCAACGATGTTGACTGGAATTTCTGGGTCGTGGCAATTGTAGAGGGCTTCATAGACCCTCTCTTTGGTTATCATGGTTGATGCCTAGTGCACGGTCTGTGCCACTTCATTGTAACCAAAATACTAGGTTCAGGCAATCAACATGACTTTTTAGAGAAGAAATGCACCTCTTGTTGGAGTTTTAAACCTTTGCCAATGGAGAGCCAGTGCTATAATCATTTTGCTGGTGTAGGAGGAACAGGGAGTTGCAGAAGGCTTGCGTACTGTGAGGTACCTCGAAAGGAAGCTGTTATGCCAATCGTAAAAGGGGAGAAGATCTGGTACAACGATAAAATTATTCCCTGGGACGATGCGTTAATCCATGTTGCCTCCCATGCTGTGAGCTATGCCTCTTGTATATTCGAAGGGATTCGTTGTTATTCGACGCCGCAAGGACCAGCAATCTTCCGCCTGAAAGAGCATGTCAGCCGCCTGGTTGATTCCGCCAAAATATATCGAATGCCGCTTAATTATAGTTCAGAGGAAATCCAGGAAGCTTTAGTCAAGCTAGTGCAAATTAACGGCATGGAGCATTGCTATCTGCGGCCCATTGTTATGCGTGGTTTTGGTGATGTTGGAGTTAATCCGCTTGAAAATCCCGTAGATGTCTATCTGCTCTGCTGGGAATGGGGGAAATACCTGGGGGATGAAGCGCTAAAGGAAGGCGTGGATGTCTGCGTTGCTTCCTGGAACAGAATGGCGCCAAACACGTTACCGTCTATGGCAAAGGCGGCAGCTAATTATATGAATTCCCAACTTATCAAAATGGAGGCAGAGTTAAACGGCTTCGCTGAGGGTATTGCCCTAGATCCCTCTGGCCTTGTCAGTGAGGGCAGCGGGGAAAATATATTTGCTGCCAAAGATGGAAAATTATACACGCCACCGCTTGCCTCCTCGGTTCTTCCTGGAATCACCCGAAATTCCATCATTACGCTCGCGGGCGAGATGAGAATACCTCTCGTTGAGCAGGCGCTTGCCCGTGAATTCCTCTATCTTGCTGATGAGGTCTTCTTTACTGGAACAGCGGCGGAGGTCACTCCTATTCGTTCAGTCGACCGCATAAAGGTTGGAAATGGACAGCCTGGACCGATCACCAAAAGATTGCAGGAGAGATTCCTCTCCATAGTGCACGGAGAAACAGATGACCCTTATGGATGGTTAACTTTTTCATCCAAAGCGGAGAGCACCAGACAACGCCGCGCAGCAAGTTGATTTAAAGTTCCTTTCCCGCTGATTTGATTCCATGAAACATTAGCTGTGGGTCCTGTCGGAGATATCCTGAAATTACAACAAA
Organism: uncultured Acidobacteriota bacterium; assembly: GCA_964605715.1. GTDB lineage: Bacteria > Acidobacteriota > Terriglobia > UBA7540 > JAPUME01 > JAPUME01. The sequence goes on along the minus strand of CAZSDV010000023.1, from coordinate 15,309 downwards.
AAACATCCTTGAGGTCGAGAACACATTACCGAAGCCGCCAGTTACCTTCTAAGGATCCTTATGCAGTTGCCTTACGCCTACTGTCTCAGCGCTCTTTTTCGGTTGAGGGGCTGCTAGATACACTGAGAAGAAAATTTCCTGGCAACACAAACTTGTCTGGAGTGATTGAACGCCTCCGAAAACTAGATTTCCTTGACGACCGCCGCTTTGCTGAAAACCATGCTTCTTTCTTGACGCAGCATCGTGGGTGGGGCCCTCTTCGCATTCGGCGTGAGCTCAAGGTGAGAAAGGTTCCCGAAAAATGGATTGCGCTTGCTGTTGAAAGCGCATTCCAGAACACGAGTGAACGAGAACTTGTCGGAAAGTTTTTGGCAAAAAAGCTTGACGGTATCTCATTTCCACTCACACCAAAAAAATTTACCTCACTCTCACGGAGTTTGCTGCGCCGAGGTTTTTCCACCGATGTTATTATGGATTCGATCCGAAGCTACCGCCGAGGAGATTTTTGCACTGAGCAAGATGTTTTGACGGAAGCCTGGAATGAGGAATGATTCAGGGAAAATACTCGAACAGCCCTAGAAGCCTCCCTTTTAATTAGGCCTGAGAAATCAATGAAATCAGACGAGATTCGAGCACAATTTCTAAGATTCTTTGAGGATCGCAGCCATCGTGTAGTTCCTTCATCACCCTTAATTCCTCAAAACGACCCAACATTACTTTTTGCGAACGCTGGAATGAACCAGTTTAAGGATATTTTCCTGGGGCAGGAGGTGAGAGATTATGCCCGAGCCTGCTCATCACAGAAATGCGTGCGGGCGGGCGGAAAACACAATGATCTGGAGCAAGTGGGGCGAACACGCCGTCATCATACTTTCTTCGAGATGCTTGGCAATTTCAGTTTCGGCCCTCTTGGCACTGGTGAATCCGATTTACCAGATTCGCGCCGGGGTTACTTTAAGCGCGAGATAATCGCCTGGGCCTGGGAGCTTGTTACACAGGTTTTTGGAGTGTCAGTGGATCGTCTTTGGGTAACTATTTTCAGTGATGATGATGAAGCAGCCAAATTTTGGCACAAAGACGTGGGGATTCCCATGGCGCGAATCCTAAGGTGCGGTGAGGAGGAAAACTTTTGGACCATGGGAGAAACTGGCCCCTGTGGTCCTTGTTCCGAGCTCCACTATGACCTTGGCCCTGAGGGTAGCGAGCTTGGCCATGATCATTGCGAATTTCCGTGTCCCCATGATTGTGGACGCTACATGGAGATTTGGAATCTTGTGTTTATGCAGTTTAATCGTGTTAAAGGAGGACGACTGGAGTTACTCCCCAGCCCTTCAGTTGATACGGGTTTGGGGTTAGAGCGGTTGGCAACAGTTTTACAGGGGAAAATCAGCAACTTTGATACTGACTTGTTTAGTCCTTTGATCGAGGAAGCTGCGGTCATGGCAGGGCTTCCTTATGGCTCCGAACATGACAAGGATGTTTCTCTCCGTATTCTGGCTGACCATGCACGGGCGGTGGCATTCCTGATAACTGACGGTGTTCTGCCCTCAAATGAGGGGCGTGGGTACGTATTGCGAAAGATTCTTCGCCGTGCGATTCGGCACGGGCGAATGATTGGACTGATTGACCCCTTCCTTTATAAGCTCGCAGGTATTGTTAGCTACCGAATGAAGGGTGCTTATCCAGAGCTGAGTGAGGCTGATCAGCGTATGGGCCGTATTGTGCATGGTGAAGAGTTGCGCTTTTCGAACACGCTTTCTGTAGCTCTCCAGAAGCTCGACGATGAAATTAAACGGCTAGCTAGGAGAGACAAGACTCTAAAGCTCTCAGAGAAGCTCGACGGAAGTTTCGTTATCAAGAAGCCATCAGGGAGTCAAGTTGAATCTCCAGTCCTAGATGGTGCTGTTGCCTTCAAGCTCTATGACACCTTTGGTTTACCGCTTGATTTATTGCAGGATGAAGGAGGTATGCGTGGTTTCGATGTTGATCTCGAGGGTTTTGAGTCAGAGTTGAAGCAGCAACGGCAGCGTGCGCGAAAAAGCTGGAAAGCTGCGGTTGTATCTGACGCACCTAAGTTCTGGCTGCAAGTCCAACGGTCCTTGGGATCCACAAAGTTCGTAGGGTATGAAGAGACAGAGATTACTGGGTGTGTCCTAATGGAACTTTACCCAAAAAAGGGTGTCCGGAGTGAGACTCTGCTTCCCAACACTGAAGGAGAGGTGCTCCTTGACCAGAGTCCCTTTTATGCTGAGGGTGGAGGCCAGGTTGGGGATACGGGAGTTTTGCTTGATGTTGATATGCAGCGTGTGGTCGCAGAAGTTACTGGCACTTACGCGCCCTTGCCAGGAGTCATTGTCCACCAGGTGAAGGTATTCCTTCCCATCCAAAAGGCTCAAGTATTATCAGCTCGAGTGGATAGCGAACGCCGGGACCGTATACGACGAAACCACACGGCTACGCACCTGCTGCATGCTGCCCTAAGGAAGAGACTTGGTACCCATGTAAAGCAGGCAGGATCTCTGGTGACTCCCGATCGATTGCGTTTTGATTTCAGTCACTACAAGCGGCTAGAAAAAGAGGATTTACTTGACATTGAAGACAATGTTAACCGAAATGTCTTTGCTAATTATTCAGTGGTTATAAGTCAAATGGAATTAGAAAGCGCGGTTAGCTCTGGAGCCATGGCGTTATTCGGGGAGAAGTACAGTGAGGAAGTTCGCGTAGTTTCCATCGATGGGGTAAGCAAGGAGCTTTGTGGTGGCACTCATGTTCACCGCACGGGAGACATAGGTCTCTTTAAGTTGATTTCGGAGTCAAGTGTTGCAGCTGGAGTACGGCGCATTGAGGCATTAACTGGTGAGGGTGTGGCGCAGTGCCTACGGAGTGCAGAGGATACGCTCTATCGTGTAGCTGCTACATTAAGAACTGAGCCGGAGGGGCTCGTTCATGCGATTGAGCGTCTAGTCGAATCTGAGAAGAAATTACGAAAGGAACTCAGTTTAGCCAAGGAGCAGAGCTTTAGTGTTCAGTCCGACGACTTAGCTCAGAATGCCCGTACAGTTAAGGGCGTGCCAGTTGTATCAGCCCGAGTTGGGATGGCTGACAGTTCAGCCATGCGGGGATTTGTGGACCAGTTGAGATCAGCCTTGCCATCCGGCGTGGTCGTGCTTGGCTCTGCAGCTAATGGGAAGGTGGTATTGTTGGCGTCGGTTTCGCAGGATCTCTTAACCCGCTTGGATGCGGGGAAGATTGTTAGAAAAGCGGCTGTGATCGTTGAGGGTGGGGGTGGGGGCCGCAAGGACTTTGCTGAGGCCGGCGGCAAGCACCCCGAAAGACTTGATGAGTTAATTGAAGCTGTTTATGGAATTGTGGAAGAAATGCTGTGATCAAGACTTAAAGTCACGCTTCCCTAAGAGTTGCCCTCCAATCTACCCAGTTAGCTCAATCCCCACTTTTGAAATAGCAGGTAGGAGTGTTATAATCCTCACCGGAATTACCTCCTGGCAGAGGGCTTTATGTATCCGGGCTGACTGGAGGTGATTATCAGGTAGAACCAGGCGTTTGCGCCAGACGCTTCAGAGGCTGTTTTGGCCTCGCGAATTCCACGAAATGTGGAACAATCCTCTGGGGAGGGGATAATGCGAGTAATTGGATTATGCGAATTGTCCCTGAAATCTGGCCGGTGTTCTGGCGGCTCCTGCCCTGCCTGAATTTTCCTTTCTTTTCCGTCACCTTACATCCTAGGGATACCGGTACCTACAGGGCAACTTGGCTTGGAAGATTAAGCCAGATCTTGGCAGCTTTCCTTGCCGTAGGGATTTGTGTCTCTACGGGGCTCGCCGCAACAAAAACGCAAACAAACAGGCGTGAAAGAGCACGTACCCTTTATAGCGATGCCGTTAAGGGAAGTTCTAAATTCTATAAGATTCCTGTAGAGAAGCGCACTAAAAAGAAATTTCTGGAAGTGTTGCTCGGTTTCGATTTGGTCCGTAGGGCAGACCCAACTTTTGGCAATGTTCCTCCTTCCTTAACCGCAATGGCGAAGCTCTACCGAGAAATGGGAGATACCTTTGGGGATCAGCAATATTATTTTCTTGCTATTAAATCCTTCCAATTCATTATTCAGGAATATCCTTACAGCCGTAGTGCACGCCGGGCCTGGTACAGTATTGGGGAGATCCAGAGTGCCGATCTGCATGATCTTGATGCTGCACGCAATGCATATGAGAGCTTTTTAAAGCGCAATAAGCATGCCCAGGAGGTAGCCGAGGTAAGGCAAAAGCTTAAGGAGCTAAAATTACTGGCTTCACGGGAACTAAAAATTGATCGTGCTCCTACTCGCGAGAAGGACTCTAAAAACAACAACCCCTTGGCTCGAGTAACTGAAGTCAGGCATTGGGTGGGCTCCAATTACACTCGCGTCGTTGTGGCTACCGGGAGAGAAGTAAATTATCGAGTGGGACGTCTTCAGAAACCAGATCGTATCTACTTCGACATTTTCCGTTCTTATCCTGCAGAAACAATCAAAGGAAAGGACCTGAAGGTTGAGAACGGGTTTCTCAAGAAAATTCGAGTAGGACAATATATGCCGAATGTGACGCGTGTCGTTCTGGATGTCGATGAGGTAGACGATTATAGGATTTTTCCTCTACCTAATCCTTATCGGCTTGTAGTAGACATTCGCGGTAAAGTTTCCCGGAGTCCAAAGTTGGAGGCAAAGATCGAACCTTCAAGCCTTAGGGATCGATCAGGAGAAGCCCTGAAGCCCGACAGTGATGGACCAAAAGTTTCAATCTTAGGGACCCCTGCTGCTGATGTCAGTAGGGGAAAAGTGCAGACGGGAAGCTCAAAGGATTTGGTCGGTAATGAGAATGACCGAAAGCGAGAAAATGCTAGAAAGATCCGTGAACAAGTTACGGAAGTTCTTTCAAAACCTGCCTTGCCGACATCAGGTGGCAGCCGAACCTTGACTCGTACCTTAGGCTTGAAAATAGGCCGAATTGTGATTGATCCGGGCCATGGTGGCCACGATCCAGGTACACGTGGTCCAACCGGGCTCACCGAGAAGAAGTTGGTCCTGGATGTTGCTTTGCGCCTAAAGAAGCTTATTGAGGGAAAACTTGGAAGTGAAGTGGTGTTGACACGGGACGAAGATAAATTTATTCCCCTGGAAGAAAGGACAGCGATTGCCAATAAACAGGCTGCTGATTTGTTCATCTCGCTTCATGCTAACGCTAGTCGTCAGCGCTGGGTGAGAGGAGTGGAGACATTCTATTTAAGCTTTACGGGTTCGAAAACATCACTGGAGGTTGCGGCTCGAGAGAATGCTTCATCACGGGAATCTGTCAACCGCTTGCAAGATATGATTAGAAAGATTGCTCTGAACGAAAAGGCTGAGGAGTCTGAAGAGTTTGCCCGTATTATTCAATCGTCAATGTATAATCGACTTCGCAAGGTTAGCTGGCAGAAGAATCGTGGAGTTAAGAAAGCGCCTTTTGTGGTATTAATTGGTGCTGACATGCCTGCTGTGTTGGCGGAGATCTCCTTCATCACAAACCCTAAAGATGAAACCCTCTTAAAAAAGCACAGCCATCGTCAGAGAATTGCTGAAGCGCTTTACGGTGGAATCGCCCGCTATGTGGAGAGCTTAGGTGGAGTGACGTTGGCGAGTCATGGAACCGACCAGGTTTCTGTCTCCTCCGAAAAAGCTAAATTCTAGAAATGTCTTCCCTCGGTATTTGATCACAATGAATTTGGCGATTTTAACTATCGCATTAAGCTTCACATTAATTGGAAGCCAGCAGTCTGGCTCGGTAACGCTTGTCCCGGAAACCTCTTGGAGGCTGTCGTTTAGCGAGTCCTGGGCCATTGACCGTCTTCGTGAGCGAGGACTGGACCCCGTGGTGGAGCAAGAGTACGGAGTTTCTCGCATTGAGCGGAGGGAGTATGAGCTAAATGGAGAATCGGCGGAAGCTTTTCTTTTTGAAACGCCTGATCCTTCATCTGCTTACGGTCTTTTTACCTTTTACTCAACGCCAAAATTTCGCTCAGAACCTGGAGCTCAATTAACCCGGTATTCACCAGAGTTGGGTTTGATGGTACGAGGGCGCCATCTTTTCCGAGTGTCTCGTCCGCAATCGGGGAAAATTGACAGGAGTGAGTTCCGTGCTCTGTTAGTTAGTATTGGTGGGCTCAGTTCTAGCCCAACCTCTCTTGCTCAACTTCCACATCCAATTCCTTCGGAGGGCCTTTTGGTGGGTTCGGAGAAGTATTTTCTTGGCCCTTACGCGATGCGGCAATTCTTGCCTTCATTTCCTGTGGATGTTGTTGGTTTTTCGCAAGGTGCTGAAGTGCAGCTGGGGTGGTACAGAAGTAACAATAATCTGGCTCAACTGATCCTGATATCCTACCCAACTCCGCAGATTGCACGGGTACGATTTACAGATTTCCAAAATGTTTTTTCCTTAAACGAGGAAGGTAAATCCGATTCTTACATCGGACGCAGAAGCAGCTCTTATGTTGCTTTGGGCAAGGGAGCTAACTCAAAATGGGTTGTTGAAAGGGTCGCAGAGCAATTGGAGAATAGCCAGGAGGTAACTTGGAACGAACCGCCTCAGCTTTTAGAGCAGTTTGCTCTTAGAGTTGCCAATCTCATCCTTGGTAATCTGCGTTTCATTGGATGGCTGATTCTGTTTGCGCTCACTGGTGGGGTACTGATTTTCTTAGTTCGTTGGCTGCTGGATCGCTATCTACCGCAGTCGATATTAGCTCGGAAGAGGGACGGTGGAGTGATTCGTTTGGGGTTGGAAGAAAGGTAAGATATTTAAATACAGTAATTTAAGTAAGGGAGGGAGTCGAGAGAAGTGACTCTAGATAAATTTGATAAGGTAGTAGGGGAATTATACCGTAATTCCCATAAGTTAATGATAATAAATAACATAATCAGAATGTTGTGACTGCCAAATTTCTCTTGACAAGGCTTAAGGCCTTACTCTAGACTTCCCTAAGGATTTGAATTGGCGGCTGCGCGTTCGCCAAACAAATTCTCCTCGATGCTCACCCGCAGGAGAAATGTGTTTTGACTCCTGCCGGTGAGCATTTTATTTTGGTGGATCTTTCCTCAACCATGCTTATTTCAAGCCGAGGATTTTCCTATTTTGAGCTGTGTCTGATTTGACACTGGCAAAATCGTCAAAGGCAACCTCAGTAGCTTCAATGATGTGATTTGTAATAAAGGGTGCTGCTTCGCGTGCTCCTTGATCAGAGCTTTTGACGCAGCATTCCCATTCCAAAACCGCCCAACCCGTAAATCCAGCTTCGGTGAGCAGTGTAAAGATTCGGGAAAAGTCAACTTGCCCATCTCCAAGTGATCGGAACCTGCCTGCTCGCCCAGCCCAGGATTGATATCCTCCATAGACACCGACACGGCCAGTCGGAAGAAATTCAGCATCTTTAACATGGAAGGCCTTGATTCTCTCGCCGTACAAACGAATAAACTCGAGGTAGTCTAATTGTTGGAGCAAAAAGTGGCTTGGGTCGTAATTTAAACACGCTGCAGGATGGTTCTGTGTGTAGTCCAAAAACATTTCGAATGTTGCGCCATCGTAAACGTCTGATCCTGGGTGGAGTTCGAATGTAAAGACAATTCCATTTTCTTGTGCAAGATCGAGCAGCGGCTTCCAGCGCTTAGCCAATTCCTTGAATGCCTCTTCCACAATTCCTTGTGGCCGTTGAGGCCAAGGATAAATCGTGTGCCAGGCAAACCCGCCGGACATTACTGGAATACTGGGAGTGCCCATGTTAACCGATGCTTGAATAGATTTTTTTAGTTCCTCAGTTGCCCATTCAGTTCTTGCATCTCCCTTCAGGCCGGGTGGATGAAAACCCTCAAACATGATCTCGTAAGCTGGGTGGATGGCCAATATTTGCCCTTGTAAATGACTTGCTAGCTCGGTTGGCTCCAATCCCATTTGGTTGAGTGTACCCTTGTATTCATCGCAGTATGTCTTTGATTTTGCCGCCTGATTGAGGTCAATGGCCCTCGGATCCCACGTGGGGATTTGGAGTCCTTTGTATCCCATCCCAGCAAACCATTTTCCAATACTCTTGACATTGTTGAATGGCTCCTCGTCTCGCATAAACTGAGCCAGAAAGACGGCAGGACCTTTGATCTTTTGCATGGCTTGTTCCTTTCTCTGTTTTCACCCTGCTGGACCTTTAGGGCATAACATATATTGTTTTAATTTCAATCGAGAGGCATCAAGATATATCTAAACTGAGGCTTGATCAAGTCCTCTTTAAGAACAAGGGGTATTTTGCTAGGCAAAAGCATGAGTAGAGGGTCAGGGTGACTTGTGATTTACGCGACAAAGTAAAAGAGATAGGTATCCTGGCAGGAGTAAGGCTAAGATGTATAGGAGATTGGAGTGCCATTCCGGGGAGAGATCTACATGCAAAAAAAAATCTTTCTTTTACTGATATTTCTTGTGCCCTTGCTCTTAGCAGCTCAGTGTAGCCGTCAGCAGGGTTGGTATCCTCATGAAGGGGGTTTACTCAAGTATCGTGTACAGATTCGCTTTGGATTTGAACCTGAAAACACTATGCCTAAAGGGTGGCACTTTGGTCGTGTTTCGGCCGTTGCAGCTGACCAAGCTAAGAAAGTTTACGTTTTTCAGAGAGGAGATATTGCGGATCCGATCATTGTTTTTGACGAAAACGGAAAGTTTCTCCACTCTTGGGGTCGAGGTGTGTTCGGTAACGAACACGGGTTGCGCATTGACCGAGAGAATAATATTTGGGTCACTGACAATGGTGACCACCAAGTCATGAAATTCACCAATGAAGGGCGGCTTTTACTTACACTTGGCGTCAAGGGTGAAGCTGGCGATGATGAAGAGCATTTTGGCCGCCCTGCTGACATTGCCTTTGCTCCAAATGGTGATTTCTATGTTGCTGACGGCTATGGCAATTCTCGCGTCGTTAAGTTTTCACCAGAAGGTAGATATATAACGTCTTGGGGTAAGTACGGTACTGGGTCAAGTGAATTCAACACAGTACACTCTGTGGCGGTAGATTCTCAAGGTTCTGTCTACGTAAGCGACCGTGAAAACAATCGCATTCAGATTTTTGACTCCAATGGTAAGTTCCTTAGAATGTGGACGCATCTAGGTGCAACGCAGAATATTTTCATCACTCCCAAGGATGAAATGTGGATAATCACGCACCGCAATAATATTGAGAACCTCACTTACGACACGTTAGCCGGACGCATAATGCAGATTGATCTCAAGAGCGGTGAAATTCTTGGTGCTATGGAGAGCCCTGGCCATTGGATTCACGTTACTCCAGATAAGGTGATCTTAATTGGTAGTCTCAGCGGCAATGTTTTTCGCTGGTATCCCGGTTGGCTTAAGGGTGGCTTGGGTGCAGAGGAGGGCCTTAGGCCGGCAAATTAGGGGCTTTATTGGGTATCTTCTAGACGACAAGCAGAGTTCTTGGGGTAATCTATGGTCCGTATCACCCCGGGCTACATCACCTTGGCAATATTTTCCCAAAACGTTTTTGTATACTGGGGCCATGGTTCTCTCCCAGAATCTGGTGCAACGTGGGTTTCGAGGAAGTGCAGTTGCTGTCCAAGCAGTTTTGCCTTAGACTCAGGTCCGAATATTATTGGGTGATTGCGCTGGTATTTCTAGTGTTTGGTAATAGTGGTAGAAGTATAATTTCCCTAATTTGGAGGTAGCTTGGGATCATGTCGAATGTAAATGGAAAAGAAGAGCGTGAAGCGGATGCTGTTTACCAGGATAATCGACTGGTAGCACGAGTTGTCGATCCACAGATTGATGTTGAGGCCAAGAACGTCCAATTTGGTGAACTATTTCAGAGTGATACTCTTATGCTTCCTGATGAGTGCGAATTCCAGAAGTACAAAATCTTGGTGCAGAAGATTGCAGATGCCACCAAGCAAGACCGGAAAGCACCGGAAAAAGGAAGGATCCTGCGGGGAGTGAGTGCGGACATCGTCGGCTATAATGAGCAGTAGTTGACTGAATTAATCCCAGTGGTGATGCTATTGGTTTTCCCATTGATTAAGGCGGAAATGGATGCATTAGCCAGCTCAAACCCAGGCCTATGGCTAGAAAGGTAAAAAATACCTTGAGGCTGTAAATTAGCCGATCCCGTCTCGTATCCCGGTCTAACACGCCAAATACGACAGAAACGAAGAAGGCAAAAAGTAACATTGCAGGAAGATGTGGAATATTCATGCCCCTCCTTAAGGTTTTCTCTCCATCGCAATATCGAAAACATCCAAAATGCAGAGGATATTCAACATGCCGGCTGCTACCAGAAAGGCTGTCCCATAATCAGAACTAATAAAGAAGGGGTCGCCACCACTGTAGTCGAACCAGAGCGATACGGGTACCGCTAAACCTACTGACCACTCCCCAAGACAGCCAAGTGTTCGCAGCCAGTGACCTGAGCCAAGAATGAAAAACTCTCCTTGCATGATGAGGCCCAACAGGAACATCGCCATGATGGAAGTAAAAAGCAATAGTGCCCGCCATCGGTGGCCGAGCAGCATGTGCCCCATCCCGGGTAATAACCAGGCTGAAATGCATAGCCGGACTATGCTACCTGGCGGATACTTACGTCTGGCGGGGGATGTTACTGCTCTGGCAGCTTCTAGAGTATTTTTTATCTCCGCCTGATTTCCCATCTTTGCATCCTTAATACCGTTTGTATGCTGGTCTGATTTCTTCAAGATTTTCAAACTAACACACTTCTTTATTTTCCAGCAAGAATTGGAACAACTGCTTGCTGCGACTCTCCTGTCACTTCAGCATCTTTTTCGCTTACATAGACATTTACTTCAGAACGAATCCCAAAGTCACGGAGGTAGATTCCAGGTTCTATAGAAAACCCTGTCTCAGCTGTGATATGTCGACCATCACGGGTTTCAAAATTGTCCATGTTGGCCCCACTTCCATGTACTTCATTCCCAATTGAGTGGCCAGTACGGTGGAGGAAATAGGGGCCGTAACCTTTTTCGGAGATGAATCTCCTTGCCACATCATCGACTTCCCAACCATAAATTTTTTCTCCTTTACGTACACCATTTTGAATAAAGCTTACTGCCCGGTCTCGGGCTTCGCGAACCACATTAAAAACCTCCTGATATTTACCAGGAACAGCATCCCCTACGTAACCAGTCCAGGTGACATCAAAGTAGATCGCGTGGTGGAATTTCTGTTTTCCCCATATATCTAACAGAACAAAATCTCCCTTCTGAATAACGGGTGAGCCCTTCTTGTTGGGTGTGTAATGTGGGTCACCCGAGTGGGTGTTAACAGCTACAATCGGGGCATCACTTGTTTCAATTTTATTCACTGTGAACCATTTCATTATGTGTCTCTGCAGTTCATATTCCGTTAGGGATTGTTTCTCAGCGACACTTTGTCTTATTGTTGCAAAAGCTTTTCGGATTATTCCATGGATTATCTTTCCGGCTTTTTTGTGAGTAATCAAACCTTTGGTTGACCATCGTGCTTCAAACATCTGAACCAGATCAGCTGATGAAAGGACCTCAGTGCCGAAGCTTCTTACCAATTCTACCGTTCCACAGTCCACCAGCCCGACATAGGGAATGTTGTTCATGGGAGAGTACTGCATGGCAATACGGTGCCTGCCAGACAAAATTTTTCGCAAAAGTTTGTGCTGCTCTTCCCAGCTTGAATAGACGAATTTTGTACCTGGCAAACTATCTAGCTTATTTCTTTCGATGGAGTGAACAAGCTTCGAAGGATTTCCTCTAGCGGGAACCAGGTAATACCAGCGCCGGGTACACATTGAATTTGACAAACCAAGTACCCGATAGGCGATTAAGTCCCTGCAGTGGTGATCGTAGAATAGCCATCCATCGAAGCCTTGTTTTTGTATACCTCTCTGAATTGTTTTTAATTCCATGGGGTTTTCCTATCAAACACTATTCTGAACATAAGAAAAAATTCTATCCAGTTAATCTCCTTTGTTTTCACATGAGTCAAAGAAAGGTTCCCATCTTTTTCTCTCGGGCGGGGCCGTGAGTAAACTGACTAATACTAGACAGATTAGCGACATTGCTAAAGCTGGGAAGATCATTGGAAAATCCCTTACCCAAAGACCCAGATTTTCAAGAATATTGGATGCTGGTCCTTTCTCGGGCGCAAATGTGCCGAAAACTTTCCAAATTACTGAAATAAAGGTGCCAGCAAGAATTGAAGCTAAGCCTCCGCTAGGTGTGGCACGTTTCCAAAAAAAAGCGGCTAATACAACCGGCGTGATGCCAGCTCCATAAACATCATAGGCATAAACTGCGGTTTCAAGTATTGAGGATTGAAATGCCTGAAAGTACGCCAGAATACCCAGAAAAACAACTGTTGCTCTCGAGGCTATAAGTATAGCTCGGTCGTTTGCTTGCCTATCAATAAACCGCTGATAGATATCGTGCACCACATTGGTGGCGGGAGAGAAGAGGTAATTGTTTCCTGTGGAAATAATCTTGGCAAATACGGCGCCTAGAAAAAAAGCGCCCACCCAAGAAATAACCCCATATCGTGCAGCATATGGAATAATCCCCCAAGGAGGCAAGGATCCTTGTTCAATATGTTCTCGGGCAAGTGTCCCGCCAACGATTGCTAGCAGCACGATGGCAATTTCTAGGAATAAGGTCCCGCTCATCCAACCAACTACCGAAAGGCGGGCCGTCCGCTCTGAACGGGCAGAAAAAAATTTCTGGTACATACTTTGATTGCCTAGAAGCAACATGAAAACAGTAAGAAAATAGCTCAAGGCCTTAACGACACTCATTGTTCCAAGGAGGGTAAAGTGGCTTTCTGGAAGAGACCGCTGAACTTCGCTCCATCCTCCTGCTGAGTTGAGCAGTGCAGGGAACATTAACAGGCAACCAATGGTAACCACCGTTCCTGCGACCAGGTCCACGTACGCCACTGAAGACATGCCAGCCATGGCAGTGAAAACGATTACAAATCCTGCAACAATAAGCATTCCTTGCCCTTCCTCGATTCCAAAAGCGAGCTGAAGAACTCTTCCTCCTGCCTTGAATTGATAGCTGACAATCGCCGTATAGGAGACAATGATGCACAATGTTCCCATTACCCGTGCTCCGGCTCCATAGCGAGTCTCGAGTAGGTCAGGAATGGTGAATTGGGAAAATTTTCGGACTCGCCCTGCCAGGAAGTAAATTATGATTAGACCTGCCCATCCACCCGCAGGCATCCATAGCGATGCCAGACCTTCCTTAAACGCAAATTCTGCTCCCGCAAATAGACTTCCGGCACCAATCCAGGAGCAAAGCAGCGTTGCCACCATAACCGGGGTTGACAGTTGTCGCCCCGCAACCAAGAAATCTGTCGCTGTTTTTGCTTTCAGTGCTTGCGGGATGCCGATTGCGAGCATAGCTGCCAGCATTACCAGTAATACAATTCCATAGATCATATTTAAGTTATCCGATCAGAATTTTTACTTTCCACGATTTCGTAGGTCGGAGGAGATTGCTTGCAGTGATTGCTAAGGGCACGTTAAAAAATGTGCCTACCTCGCCCAATCGGAAAAAATTCTACTTGTAGCTTGAATCTCCTTTTCGGTTGAAATCGTTAGTTATTTAGAGAAGATACCTCTATTGCCAATATGTATCATGAATGAAACTGGATCAAAAATAGGGCAAAGGATGTCAGGGTTTCCTGGAACCGAAGATCGCTGTTCCTATGCGCACCATTGTAGAGCCCTCCTCGATCGCAACTTCAAAATCATGACTCATTCCCATCGAGAGCACCTCCATGGAGATGTTCGAGAGGTTTTGTCGCGAAATTGACTCTGCCAGCTTACGTAGGTTTCTGAAATAGGCCCGTGTCTGCTCGGGATCTTTGGAGTAGGGTGGCAGGGTCATGAGTCCAGCAATGCGCAACTGTGGGAGCTCTGATATTTTTTGGGCGACACCCAGAATATTTTCTTGCGATATTCCATATTTATTTTCCTCCTGTCCTAGATCAACTTGCAGGAGAACTTGCAGGGGTTCTTTTTTTGATTTTCGGGCTAGGTTTAGTTTATGGGCTAGCTTCAGACTGTCAAGCGACTCAATGCAACAGAAGATATTTGCTGCTTTCCCAGTTTTATTAGATTGCAAGTGCCCAATTAAGTGCCATTTAATATCGAGGTCTTGTAATTCGCATACCTTCTTTTCTGCCTCTTGAACTCGGTTCTCTCCAAATTGACGCAGCCCGCATTCATAAGCCTGGCGAACGCTTTTGGCAGGGAAGACCTTTGACACCGCTACCAGGGTGACGGAGTCCATCGACCTGCCTACACGCCTACACGTCGCAGCAATGCGTTCCTGGACCCTGTTTATGTTTCTGCGAATCAAAGCAAATAAACTTTTGTGAAGTTAACCTGCAAATAGCGACCTGCATTTTAGCATTTCCATGCAGTAAAAACGGGCAGTATTAATCAGGCTATTGGGTTTATTTGTATTTTATGGCAGAATGCTGTTTCCGGTTCGGGTCGAGTGCTACTCATCACCGAGAATATGTAACATGGAGAAGAGCCAATGCAGCAGAATCCTCCTTCTTTGATTAGTCAGTGTTTAGCTGAGTACATCGGTACTTTTATTCTTGTTTTATTGGGGGATGCAGCCATTGCCGTGGCAGTATTTGCCGGGGCATATGACTTGACCGGTGTGGCTCTAATGTGGGGTATGGGTGTGGTGCTCGGTGCCTATGTTGTGGGAGCCATCTCGGGAGCACACCTAAACCCAGCAGTGAGCATAGCAATGGTGGCGCTCGGAAAGTTGCCTGCAGGTCGACTGGCTCCTTACGCCCTTGCTCAGGTTGCTGGTGCCTTTACGGCTGCTGTAACTATTTACCTGGGTTGGAGCGGGATGTTTGCAGCTGCCGCTATTAAGGAAGGTCTTGAGGTTGGTGCAGCTGGCAGTCAGAAGTTAATGATGATCTTTTCTTGCTTCTACCCTAATCCAGCCATGTTTGGTACTGACCAGGAAGCCTTTGCACGAATATCCATCGGCTCGGCATTTTTGCTAGAGGCGGTGATGACTGCACTGCTTGCGATTGTTATTCTGGCGGTAACAAACGAACGTAACTCACTCGCACCTAAATCAAACCTAGCACCCTATTTCATTGGCCTGACTGTAATGAGTATGGTGGCAATCGGGGCGCCGGCTACCATGACTGCCATTAACCCAGCCCGTGATTTTGGCCCGCGCCTATTTGGATGGTTAATTGGTTATGGGGACATCGC
>CAZSDV010000022.1:22426-32724 GCA_964605715.1 uncultured Acidobacteriota bacterium | reverse complement strand
CTTGGTATCGCTTCCCGCGGTAATCCACTCGTGGATTCTAGTTTGGCTGCACGTTTCTTGTTGAAAATCTTGACTTTTCGGGTGACCTCTTCTTTCCACCATTGAACGTGCGGTGCCACCACCGATGAAGGTGATTCAACCTTCCCTTTAATTTTATTGGCCTTGAGAGTGGGCTCTTCTAGTAAGGAGTACTGGACCGGTGAAGTATTAAGGCCAGACTTGTTGGGCAGACTAGAAGTCTGTTTGAATACGTGACCGCACCGCTCACATTCAGCTAAGTTGGAAAAACTAACAAAGCCACAACTAGGGCATTTCACGAATTTTTACCCTCCTTCAAGCAGCTCCCTCCTTCTTGGGCGCATCATATCAAAAGGACCGCCAAGCAGAAAGCCATTTTCAGAAAAGTGATTTATTTTTCAGGAATTTATCTAGGCGAAAACCAGGGTCTTTCCGGCTTAATTTCACGTGGTTATGGTAAGTTGATGGTGGGTAGAGGACCCTTTTCAGGTTACGGATTTTCCTAGGAGTGATTTTTTGGTGAACCGGTTTCTTTTGGGGTTTGTTGCCATTTTTTTTATAGGAGCAGAGGCTCGCCTGCTTGCGCGGGAAGGGGTTGCGTCTTGTGGTGTGGGGCAGGTTGGATCAGAAGAGTTTGAGATGACACGTGTTAGCACAGGAGAAAGGGAAAGAGAGAAGCCCTTTGCCTTTCCGGATGAGAAGCGCACGTTGACTATTCACGCTGACTCGCAGGAAAAAGTTGGTGATATCTTCCGTTTGCGTGGGAACGTTGAGATTGTTCGAGGTGACATGACCTTACGAGCTGATGAAGCGAGCTATGATGGTATCTTGGGTGAGGTTACTGCCTTTGGTGGGGTTACTTTCAAGGATCCACATGCCAATCTCAGGGCTGAAGAGGCGCATTATTTTTTTCTTACTAGCAAAGGATGGTTCAATGGTGTTGAAGGCTACGTCCAAACTCAGAACCTTCCTAGCCGGGTCCAGCTCGCGAACCCAATACCTCTATTCATTCGTGCCCAGAAGGTGGAGCGATTAGACGAGAACACATTTGTTATTCATGGTGGGCGATTGACTTCTTGTGTGCCGGGCCAAACCGGGTGGTCATTTTCTGCCTCACGGGCTACCATTAAGCCTGGTGACCGAGTGGCATTAAGGAATCCGTTGTTTCGCTTGGGAGCCCTGCCAATCTTTTACCTTCCTTATGCAACAGCCTCCATTGCTCCAAAGCCACGCCGTTCAGGCTTTC
The DNA here is from genome assembly GCA_964605715.1 of uncultured Acidobacteriota bacterium. Classification (GTDB taxonomy): domain Bacteria; phylum Acidobacteriota; class Terriglobia; order UBA7540; family JAPUME01; genus JAPUME01. The sequence continues at coordinate 31,460 of CAZSDV010000022.1, read as the reverse complement.
TTTTGCCGCAGTTCGGAACTTCTTCTCAGAAGGGCGTTATCATTGGGGGTGCTTTTTATTGGGCAATAAATCGAAGTGCCGATCTGACTATTGGGGCGCAAAATTTCAGTAATCGAGGTATCGGTAGCAGCGCAGAATTTCGTGCCCGTCCCAGCCTGGGCAGCAATATCAACGTGAGTTATTTTGGCGTGGCTGACAAAGGAACGGGGCCTGAAAGACAACTTAGAGCTCCTGGCCAAAGTCTTCGCCTGACGGGAGCAAGTACGAATCTGCTGGATGGTTTCCGAGCAGTTGCTGATGTGGATTACATTAGCTCGCACGCTTTTCGATTCACTTTTACTGATAGCTTCAGTCAGGCGGTACAGTCGGAAGTTCGTTCAATTGGTTTCCTGAGCAAAAATTTTGGAGCTTATAGTTTCAACACCCATGTCTCAAGATATCAGAATTTTCTTTCTGCAAAGCTGATTCCAGATAACTCAGTGGTAATTCGCAGAACACCCAGCTTTGCCCTGTCAGGTATGGAGAAGCAGGTTGGTAAAAGTCCCCTCTACTTCTCTTTTGACACATCGATGACAGGTGCAGGACGATCGGAGCCAGGATTTGATTCACCAGCTTTGGTCCAGAGAGCAGATATTTTTCCTCGAGTTACGCTCCGCACCAAAGCCTTTCATGGGTTTCGCCTGACGCCACAGGCTGGACTCCGGGCGACACGCTATAGTTCCAGTCGGGCAGCAGATCGCAGCTCATTATTCCGCCTGCTTGGGGATTTTTCTTTGGATCTTCGCCCTCCACCACTTGAAAAAGTATTTGCTGGAAAATGGCTTTCTTACCGCTTCAAACATGTTTTTGAGCCTCAGATTCAGTACCGATTGGTTCGGGCACGCGACCGTGAGAGGATTGATGATATTATTCGCTTTGACCAAATTGACACTTTTTCTGAAACCCATGAGATTGAATACTCGGTGACGAATCACATTTTTTTTCGCAAAGACGCCGACAACGAGAAAGAAACACCACAGGCCCGCGAGCTTCTTTCCTGGCGATTGAGTCAGAAATATTTTTTTGACCCCACATTTGGCAATGCACTGCGGAGGCGGGAACGGGTAATATTTCAACCTACGAATTCGCTAACGGGGTTTGCTTTTGCCACGGGGCGCCGTCTCTCACCGTTGGTTTCCGTGCTTAAGTTTTCTCCTTTTTCAAGTTACGACACGGAAATCCGAGCTGACTTTGGTCCTTCTGGAGGAGGCGTACTGAATGCTGGAATTACCTCTAATGTTCGCCGCGGGCGGCTTTTCTTGAGCGTAACAGATTTCTTTATTAATAAGTCTTCGGTCTTGGCGACACGGAGTCTTTCAGGGCTTGATCTTTCAACTTTGAAATCCTTCCACTTGTTACGGGGTGTTTTCGGTTTCGGAAATACCCGACGCCGAGGGTTGAGCGGAGCTTTTGGTGCAGACTATAATTTTTCTCAGAGAAAAGCCCACCAAACAATTGGTCAAATCACCTATAATTTTGGGTGCTTCGGTATAGATGTGGAGTATCGTCGTTTTGCGCTCGGGCCGTTGCGTCGCGAGAATCAGTTCCGCCTCTCTTTGTCGCTCTCAAACATTGGGAACTTTGGGAATATTGGGGCACACCAGCGGTTGTACTGATTATGGATGTAAGGAAATCAGACCGAGTACAGCTACTCGGTGACCAGTGGAATTTCAAGGAACTTTTGCCATGTCCTTTCCTATGGAACGCCCTCGTAGATTAAGAGGGAATGAGAAGTTACGGAGTTTTATTCGCGAGACCCATCTTGATCTCAGCAAGGTTGTTTACCCTCTTTTTGTCTGTCCAGGTACGAAGATGAAGGAGGAGATTGTTTCTATGCCTGGCAACCACCGATGGTCAGTCGATCTGTTAGTTGACGAGTGTCGTGAGGTAGCAGCATTGGGAATTCCGGCGGTAATTCTGTTTGGTGTTCCGGAGAAGAAGGACGAGATAGGATCCAGTGCTTACGATTCTCAGGGCATCATCCAGCAGGCGACCCGTGCCATAAAGAAAGCCTTGCCCGAGCTTTTGGTGATAACTGACGTTTGTATCTGTGGATACACAAGCCACGGGCACTGTGGTGTGGTAAGGGATGGGCTAGTGGAAAATGATTCATCGGTCGAGCTTTTGGCTAAGGTAGCGCTCTCTCAGGCCCAAGCTGGGGCCGACATCGTGGCTCCCTCCGACATGATGGACGGCAGGATAGGCGCCATTCGCCATGAATTGGATTCCCGTGGTCACGCTAATGTTCCTATTCTGGCTTACTCAGCCAAATACGCTTCTGCCTTTTATGGTCCCTTCCGCGAGGCGGCTGATTCTACGCCTCAGTTTGGTAACCGGAAGTCTTATCAAATGGACCCTGCAAATGCACGCGAAGCGTTACGAGAAATTGCACTCGATGTTGAAGAGGGCGCAGACATTGTAATGGTTAAGCCAGCCTTGCCGTACCTTGATATCATTAGTGCCGCCCAGTTTGAGTTTAATGTTCCAATTGCTGCCTACCAGGTTAGCGGGGAGCTTGCCTTGATTGCTGCAGCTTCTGAGAGGGGCTGGGTGGATCGCGATCGGATTATATTGGAATCATTGACCTCCATTGCGCGTGCAGGAGCAGATATCATTTTGACCTATTTTGCAAAGGACCTCGCCCGCTTGCTTTCCCGCTAGATCCCCTTCTAAAAGGGAAAAGGTATGCCTTGGTACGGTTTCCGTGGTCTATGCGGGAGTTCGTTGTCCAAACTTTCTTTTCGAACAAAATGGATTAGCAATTGTCGAAGTCGAGCTAGTGAATGCTTCCTTGGATTTTTTCCTCACGGATGACCGAACCTGAGATGGCGACGAGGGCTATGGCGTGGTAACGTTGCACTCGGCTGACTGACTTTTCACGACGGATATTTGGGACAACTCAGAAAATGGCAGAAGCAGGAAGCGTAGCAGAAAAAGTTAAGCAAGCAACTGACATCGTTAAAATTGTCGGCGAGTATATTCAGCTCCGTAAGGCAGGTGTGAATATGGTTGGTCTTTGTCCTTTTCACAGTGAAAAAACTCCTTCATTTTCCGTTCACCCGTCGCGGCAAATCTTTCACTGTTTTGGGTGTGGAGAAGGAGGAGACGTCTTCCAGTTTGTGATGATGGTCGAGAATGTTTCTTTTCCAGAGGCCTTGCGCCAATTGGCTGATAAAACTGGGATTCAACTTCGGGATCAGGCTTTTGAAAGAGGGTCTAGTGATCCGAAAGCAAAGGAACGTGCGGCCCTTTATCAGCTTCATGAAGAGGTAGGGAAATTCTTTGCTGAGCAAATGAGTTCCACTGGGGAAGGACGTGCAGCACGCGCCTATCTTGCTGATCGCGGATTGACAGGTCCTGTCATGGGCCGCTTTGGCCTTGGCTATGCCCCTTCCTCTGGACATTCGCTGACCCGTTATCTAGCACAGAGTCGGATTCCACCACGCGCAATTGAATTGAGTGGATTACTTATTTCTGAATCCAGTCCAGGAGGAAAATCTCGGTACTATGACCGTTTTCGGCGCCGCATTATATTTCCAATTACTAATGACAAGGGAAAGGTCATCGCTTTTGCTGGGCGGACGTTGGGAGGAGCAGATGCTTCGGGGCCAAAGTATCTGAACTCTCCTGAAACCCCAATTTATTACAAGAGCCGGGTATTTTACAATTTGAGCAATGCGGGGCAGGCAATTCGCAAGGCGGAATACGCGGTTTTGGTTGAAGGATACATGGCTTCATTTGCCCTTGCTTCAATGGGGATTCGAACTGTAGTGGCTTCCTGTAGGACAAGTTTGACGGAAAGAAAGATTAAGTTACTTACTCGCTTCACCCGACGCGTAGTGGTGAATTTTGACTCCGATAGTGCCGGCGTGCGTGCCACGGAGCGTTCATTAGACCTATTACTCGAAGAGGGATTTGAGGTTAAGGTGATGGAGTTGCCTGAGGGTTTAGATCCTGACGACTTTTTGCGTCAAAGGGGTGAGGCTGCTTATCGTGAGGAGTTGGGTCGCGCTCCATCTTATCTGGATTACCTCACTAACCGAGCCGCTAGAGAATACGAGCTTGAGAGTCCAGAAGGAAAGGTGGCCGCAGTTAATACTCTTCTTCCGCGATTAGCACGCATACCCAATCGGATTCTTAGGGCTGAGACCGTACGACGAGTTGCGGAAGCTCTCCGGATCGAAGAAAGATTGGTGCGTGAGGAGATCGACAATGCTGTGCGGGATCGTCGCCCAGAGGTGAAGGTTAGCTCGGCCAGGATACAAGATAAGGTGAGTCTGGCTGAAAGACAGCTACTGCAAATCCTTCTGGAGAATAAGGAATTGCGGAGGGAATTTATTCCAAGAATCAAGGAGAGTGACCTCCATCGAGGATTGATAACCGAGTCCATATTCGAGTTATTGGTGCAGACTGACCTGAAAGTGGAAGAGACTGATATTTCAAGGGTAGCTGAACGACTTGGCCCTGAACAACAAAAACTCCTCTATGGAATCCTGGTCCCTGCTGTTGGTCCCTTGGGACGAGAAGAAGCTGAAAATAGTTGGAGCTGGCTCTGGCGTCGCCATTTGGAGCAGAGATTACAAAAGCTTCCTGAGGAAATGGCTCAGGCTCATCGAAATAGAGAAATGGAGCTTTTTAAGCGTTTGAACGAAGATAAGTTAAGGCTCCATAAGGAGTTGGCAGAAATCAAGAAAGTATAGTGAATTTTTAACAAAAGCTTCCCATTGGGTGGCAAATTACAGTAGAATGGCACGTAACCTATAGTGAACCTTACAAGTTTCCGTCCTAAGGGCAAAGCAATCCTCGATCCGGATGAAAAATTGCAAAACAAAGACTGCGTGTATCCAAAATGCGTCGCGAGGTAGATATTTTGGCCACTGAGAAGAAGAGTGTACGAGTGCGGAAGGTACGTCGAAGTGGAAAAGAAAAGAGTTCCGTTGTCTTTGCCGAGCCAGCTGCACGGGAACGTCCAAGCGGTTCCTCTGGAGATGATTTTGAAGAATTACTTTCCATGTTCAGCCGCTCAGGAGTGGGTGAAATGGCTTCTCCACGAGCCCAATCAGCAGAAAAGTTGGTGCGCGAAGGAGGCCGGTCAAGAAAATCGGCTGGAGGCGCAGAGGAGAAGGACTTAGACCTTACCCCAGGGTCGCTTGACAAAACCAACGACCCAGTTCGGATGTATTTGCGAGAGATGGGGATTGTTCCTCTGCTGACCCGCGAAGGCGAAGTTGCAATTGCCAAACGAATCGAGAAAGGACAGCTAAGCGTTCGCAAGATCCTCTCCAGGTCACCGATTGTTGTCCATGAGCTGGCCCGACTAGGAGTGGAAGTTGAAGACCGAAAAAGATCCATCCGGGAAGTTATTGCATTTAACGAAGATGAATCAACCGTTCAAGGTATTGAAAAATGTCGAGAGCGGTTTCTCGATACGATTGCTGATATCGGCAAGCTGTACAAGCGGATGGTGAGGCTCCATGGTAAGCGTTCTACGATCCCACGAAGGAAAAAGGCACGTGAATATCGAAAGGTAAGCTGGGATCATGCACGAACGCACATTAAAATCTCGACGAAGATCTATAAGTTAGAATTCAACAATACTCAACGAAATCGCTTAATCACCTCCTTGCGCGATGTCGTGGGTGAGCTACGTAGCCTGGAGCGAGAATCCAAGCGTTTGGAGCGACGCATCGATGTGGCCCGTGGTAATCCCCGCAAGGAACTGAAAAAGAGCCTACGTCAAGCCGGAGGTGCCATCCGAGGATTTGAGAGCAAGTACAATTCTTCCTCTCTTGAGCTCCGTCGCAGCCACTTAGCCATCGTAACAAGCGAGAGGAAGGCAGAGGTGGCCAAACGCGAATTAGTAGAGGCAAATCTTCGTTTGGTAGTTTCTATCGCCAAGAAATATACGAATCGCGGTTTACAGTTTCTTGATTTAATCCAGGAAGGTAATATTGGCTTAATGAAGGCTGTTGAGAAGTTTGAATATCGGCGGGGTTATAAGTTTTCCACCTATGCCACCTGGTGGATTCGGCAGGCTATCACGCGGGCCATTGCTGACCAAGCTCGCACTATTCGCATCCCAGTTCACATGATCGAGACCATTAATAAGTTAATCCGCACCTCTCGCCAGCTTGTGCAAGAATTTGGCCGCGAACCTACCTCAGAAGAAATTTCTAAGCGGATGGATATTCCTGTTCTGAAGGTACGCAAAGTGATGAAGGTGGCACAGGAACCAATCTCCCTTGAAACCCCTATTGGAGAAGAAGAAGATTCTCACTTGGGCGATTTTATCGAAGATCGGGGTGTCATCTCACCCGCTGAAGCAGTCATTAATATTAATCTGAAAGAGCAGACTGAGGCGGTACTAAAGACCTTGACGCCACGAGAGGAGAAAGTTGTCAAGATGCGTTTCGGGCTGGACGATGGTAGCGAGCACACCCTAGAAGAGGTGGGGCAGAGCTTTGCCGTTACTCGCGAGCGTATCCGTCAAATTGAAGCCAAGGCGCTACGAAAGCTTCGGCACCCCTCCCGCAGTAAGAAGCTCAAGGCATTTCTTGATGCTACCGCGGGAGACTGATCCTCATTTTTTAACTCCTAACCTGAGCCACCTTCGGTCCTTGCTGTAAACCGTCAACAGGGCAACTTTCTACCGACCCTCCATGCCAATCTTGAAATAATTTTCTCCGACTTAAACTGTTCCATGTCTTTGACCGTGACCAGCTTTGGGAGTATTAGTATTGTATAGTCCTCCTACTAACAGAACTTTAAGTTTTTTGATGCTAGAATCATTCTAAAAGGGCTGTTTTGGAAATCCTGCAAATTGAAAATTTGAGAACAAAGTATTACTCACCTGCTGGAACCATTCCTGCGGTGGATGGCATCTCTTTTTCCATTGGCGAGGGGGAGACGATAGGGCTGGTGGGAGAATCAGGCTGTGGGAAATCAGCCACGGCCCTCTCTATTCTCTCTTTGATCCAACCTCCAGGCCGTGTTGACGCGGGAGCAGTTCGGTTTTTTAATGGAGATAAGTTTATAGATTTGTCCCGTATCCCGGAACCGGAACTCCGTAAGGTTCGTGGGAATGAGATTGCCATGATCTTTCAGGAGCCACTCTCGTCGTTTAATCCGGTTATTAGAGTTGGGGAACAGATTGCCGAGGCCCTGAAGGCACACAACAAAATTTCGTCCTCTGAAGCTCGGGTGCATGCTATCGAGATGCTTAAGGCGGTGTCGGTTCCAGAACCGGCACAGCGCTTTAGAGCTTATCCACATGAGCTTTCGGGTGGCCTAAGGCAGAGGGCGATGATCGCTATGGCACTGATCTGTAGTCCCAAGGTGTTGATTGCCGATGAGCCGACGACTGCACTCGATGTGACTGTGCAGGGACAAATTCTAGATCTATTGCAAGAGTTGAAACGGAAATTCAAGTTGTCACTGCTCCTTATATCGCATGACTTAAGTGTGGTAGGTATGATGGCTGATCGTGTGGCCGTGATGTATGCGGGAAAGATCGTCGAATTGGGGGATGTTGGGGATGTGCTCTCACATCCCCAACATCCCTATACGACTGGGCTACTTCGAAGCTTACCGGAGCTTAAGGGGACTCGCCGAAAACGCTTAGAGGCGCTGTCCGGTGCAGTTCCAAATCTGACATGCTTGCCTGCAGGGTGCCGGTTTGAGCCACGCTGCCCTGTTCGGGTTGCAGAATGCACCGCTGAGGTTCCAGCCTTAAAGGAGATAGCTCCTGGACATTGGGTGAGCTGTGTTCGTGCGCCCTTCTCGCCTGTATTTTCTAAGGAGAGATAATGGAGCCTGGTTCCAATCGCAACAATGGGGCCTTGGTCAGCCTGAGAGTGAAATATGAGAACTCCTACCTTACACACGCCACTAGTTGAAATGCAGGAGGTGCGGAAGCATTTTCCTTGTAATGGTAAGTGGTTTGGTCCGAAGCTCTTTGTTCGAGCTGTGGATGGGGTAAGTTTGATGCTTCGGCGGGGTGAGATCTTTGGCCTGGCAGGGGAGTCGGGTTGCGGAAAGTCGACTTTGGGACGATGTATTTTGGGTCTGATTGAGCTGACTTCGGGCAAGGTCCACTTTGAGGGGCAGGACCTAGGAAAATCTTCCTCTTCGGAGTTGCATCGGATGCGCCGCCAGATGCAGGTCATTTTCCAGGACCCATTTTCTTCGCTTAACCCCCGCATGCAAGTTGGCGATATCCTGCGAGAACCATTCGTTGTTTATGGCGAAACCAATGAAGTGGAGCGGGAGATCACAACTTTAGTTGAGATGGTTGGCCTACCTCGGGATTCGCTGGGCCGTTATCCACACGAGTTTAGTGGTGGTCAGCGTCAGCGAGTTGCGGTAGCACGGGCACTAGCCCTGAAGCCGCAATTCATCGTGGCTGATGAGCCCGTCGCTGCTCTTGATGTTTCTGTTCAAGCACAAATCCTCAATCTCCTTCTCGACCTTCAGCAGCAATTTGGTACGACCTATTTGCTTACCTCGCATAACCTTCCAGTTTTGCGGCAGGTGGCAACGAGGATTGGGGTGATGTATCTTGGAAAGCTCGTTGAGGTGGGTCCAGCTGAGGAAGTCGTGGTCAATCCAGTTCATCCTTACACACGGAACCTCATCAAGTCTGTTCCAGCTTCTCCAGGTGAAAAGACCACTGACAGATTGGAGGACGGTAGTGGACCTTCTTCCGCTATCCCCACTGTTGACGATCGCTCGTCAGCTCTCCCTGTGGGAGGTTGCCGATTTCATCCTAGGTGCCCACTTGCGGTCAACCAATGTCGAGTTAAAGAACCTGAACTGCGTGAGATTACATCTGGCCACTTTGCGTCTTGCCATTTAGTAGAACCTGCCCATTGAAGTCCAATTATAATTTTTTGGCTGGCATGCATTTATTGTGACTTTATGACTTGTACGTGCCTCAGTTGCTGGGACGGTTTTTGACCCTACCTAACATTTAAACCCAACTATATCGGAAAGAGAG
>CAZSDV010000022.1:14522-22383 GCA_964605715.1 uncultured Acidobacteriota bacterium | reverse complement strand
CTTAAAGGTCAACTTAAGTTAAGATACTTTTATGGCACCGACCAACTCTCGATTTGAAATTGTTGCCTCCGATCCTGCTTCCCGAGCGCGGGCTGGTATTTTGCATACACCTCACGGTCCGGTGGAAACTCCAACTTTTATGCCCGTTGGGACTGCAGCTACCGTCAAGGCCATCTCTCAGGATAATCTGGAAAAATTGGGTGCTCAGATGCTCCTCGCCAATGCGTATCACCTTTATCTTCGTCCGGGACATGAGGTGGTATGTGCTGCGGGTGGACTGCATGGGTTCATGTCCTGGCCACACCCAATCCTTACTGATAGCGGGGGGTTCCAGGTAATGAGCCTAAAGGGTCTTCGAAAAATCACTGAGGATGGAGTGTGGTTCCGGTCGCATTTGGACGGGTCAAGCCATTTATTCTCTCCCGAGCGAACAATGGAAATTCAAATCGCTCTAGGGGCCGATGTGGTTGTTACGCTCGACGAATGCGTAAGGCTTCCTGCTGGTTTCGACCAAATTGAAAAAGCTGTGGAACGAACCACTCGTTGGGCTAAGCGGTCTCATGGGTTTATGGAGGAGAAGCGAAAACATGGAGGTGCCAACAGCCAAACCCTGTTTGCGATCGTTCAAGGGGGTATTTATCCGGAGTTGCGTCGGCGGAGCGTGGAGGATTTACTTGCTCTTGGATTTGACGGATACGCTATTGGCGGTCTTTCGGTGGGTGAATCAAAGTCAGAGACTTACGAACTGACGGAGCTAACGGCAGGACTTTTACCTATTGAGAAACCACGCTATTTAATGGGTGTGGGGACTCCAGAAGATCTGTGGGAGGCAGTCGCATTAGGTATTGACATGATGGACTGTGTGCTTCCCACCAGAAATGCTCGAAATGGTTACGCGTTCACCTCGGACGGAAAAGTTGTTATTAAGAATTCGCGTTACAATCGGGATTTGGGGCGCTTGGATCCCACTTGTGGGTGCCAGGTTGGTCGCCGGTATTCGCGCGGCTATTTGCGTCACTTGACTCAGTCCAACGAAATGCTGGGGGCAATGCTTTTGACCCATCACAACCTCCACTTTTACCTTGACACTATGCGCAGAATCAGGCAGGCTCTTGTCCGAGGAGTATTTTTTACACTTTATTCTGAGTTACGTGCCGGTCCTTAAAGGGCTGACGTACGGGAATCTCTGTGCGAGGGTGACCTGGATTTGATTTTTCTCTGTAGTACCCAACCTAAATTGATCCCGCCTTCTAGGCTTAAATCCCTTTCTCTAAAGAAAAAAGCATCGTGCTATTCATAAACGTACCTCCGTTGGCGGCTGGCGCTGGGGCGACTTTTCTCCAGAGCCCCCTGCCTTTAATGCTAATTATTTTTGGCATCTTCTATTTCCTTGTAATCCGACCTCAGCAGGCGCTAAAACGTAAGACGCGAGAGATGCTTCAAAATCTAAAAACTGGGGACAAAGTCATTACAAGTGGAGGTATTTACGGGACTATTGCAGATTTCCAGGAGTCAGCGGTGATTTTAGAAGTTGCTCCTCAGGTCAAGATTGAGGTCACTCGAACATCGATCCAGGGCCTGCAGCCTTCAAAGACTAAAGGGGCCACGGGTTAGCTCTTCTGGCTATCTTTCCACCAGCAACTGGCGAGTAATATTGCTTTATGGATGAGAAAAAGATAAGAAACAGAGCAATCGTTATACTTTCCGTTATTGTGGTCTGCATTCTTGGAATCATTGGCATCCCAACTAGCTTTGATGATTTTAGGAACAGTCTGAGAAACCGAATCAGACTGGGTTTGGATTTGAGCGGCGGGACACATCTAATCCTGCAGGTTCAGGTTGAGGAGGCTGTAAATGTTAATTCTGATCTTGCTCTGGAGCGCTTGCGGGATCGCATGACTGCAGATGGCATTCTCTACGATGAAGTTAGTAAGCTAACGCCGGTTGAGATACTAGTTCGATGTACCCTACGGGATGCCGAAGCCCGCACAGCTTTAAGTGATCTGATCAGAGATGAGCTTTTAGATTGGGATTTAGGTCGCCCCACCGTGCAGGGTGAGATTACTACCTGGCTCGTACGTTTGCGGGTTACAGCTGCCCGGGCGATTCGGCTAGAGGCCTTACAGAAGGCGGTAAGTACCATTCGGCGTCGAGTGGACGCCTTGGGAGTGACTGAGCCGACCATCCAGGAACATGGCCAAGGGGACTACGAAATTCTGGTCCAGCTTCCGGGAGTCGATGAACCTGACCGCGTTAAGGAGATAATCCAGAGAACGGCAATGCTGGAGTTGAAGCTGGTTGCCGGTGGACCATTTTCATCGCGAGATGCTGCACTGGCGGCGCGTGGAGGCATCCTGCCTCCTGACACTGATCTTTTGAGGACTTCCCCTGGATCATCACGAGCTGCCAATCCGGAATGGTATATCGTAAACCGAATTTCTGCTGTGACGGGCGCTGACTTAAGCAGTGCCAATCCTTCCCGCAGCGTTAATGGATTTCCTAGTGTTGGCTTTACCTTGACCCGCGATGGAGCAACCAGGTTTGGGCGCGTGACTGGACAAAACGTGGGTCAGCAGCTTGCCATCGTTTTGGATGGCCAGATCCAAACAGCTCCTCGAATTGATGGGCAGATTTTTGAACGAGGTGAAATAACCGGCCGTTTTACCGAACAGGAAACAGCTGATCTTGCACTAGTGCTTCGTGAAGGTGCACTACCGGCTTCCATTACATACCTTGAGGAGAGGACTGTGGGGCCGTCGCTCGGAGCTGATTCGATTCATAACGGGGTGGTTGCGTCGATTGCAGGCTTACTGGCCGTGATGGTTTCCATGCTCCTCTATTATCGTACAGCGGGTGTGAACGCTAATGTCGCGTTGTTGCTAAACCTCATCATCTTGATGGCAATGCTTTCCTATTCCGGGGCAGTTCTGACCTTACCTGGCATCGCGGGCATTGTTCTGACGGTGGGCATGGCGGTAGATGCCAATGTTCTGATATTCGAAAGAATTCGGGAAGAGTTACAAGATAATCGAGCTCCTGGGGCGGCTGTCGAAGCTGGCTTTGGGCGGGCCCTGGTTACGATTATCGATACGAACCTGACCACAATCCTGGCGGCTTTTATATTGTTCAGTTTTGGGAGTGGGCCGATTCGCGGTTTCGCCGTTACCTTGAGTATCGGACTTGTAGCCAATCTTTTTACAGCGATCTATGTATCTCGGACGATTTTTGCTTTTATCCTTTCACGACGAAAAAAGGGAATCGCTTTCAGTATCTGACGATTTCAAGGATAAGGCACCCAAGCCTGTTTCTGAATAGCTAAGCTGCAAGACAGGAATTTCCCTTTAAGAAATTTGGTAATGGATATGAATGATTTTACGATTCCCAAGATTCATTGGGTGGAAAAGAGGTGGTTCTTCTTCGGGTTTTCTTTGCTGATCATTCTGATTGGCGTGATCTCGCTAGTGCGTAATGGTGGGCCGAAGTATGGAATCGATTTTCGGGGCGGAACCCTGCTCCAGGTTAAATTTTCCCAAGATATTAACATCGATGAGCTACGCTCATTGCTTTCTGAGGCCGGCGTGGAAGGAAGTACTTTACAGCGATATGGACTGAGTTCTGATAACGAAGTTCTTGTTGGACTGGATGTAGAAATGTCAACTTCGAGCGAAGGCCTAGATGCTGGAAAAAGAACGGTTGTGCAGGTCTTTGGGGATCGTTTTGGAGTTAAGCAGGAGGGCAGGGTGGATTTCAATGATGCTGGAGCCGAAACTGTTGCACAGTATTTAACCACTCGTGACCCGTTAAACACGCTTTCCGGAGGTGGAGAAGGGGCGGTTCAGTCTTATCGGGATTTAGCTGCAGACATGGTTGATTTTAAAAATGAACCTTCGCAGGGTGGACTTCTGGTAAGTTTTGCGGATTTGGCTAAATTGGACGGCATTACGCCCGAGGTTCTAAAAGCTCTGGAAAAAGATTTCTATTTATCAGGTTTTGCGATCCGGAGTACCGAGATCGTAGGGCCAAAAATTGGGGCTGAATTAAGACGGCAGGCACTTTGGGTAGTGGGTGCTGGTTTGGCCGCCATGCTTGCTTACATTTGGTTTCGCTTTGAGTTAATTTATGGGCTTGCAGCGGTCTTGGCGGTCTTTCACGATGTTTTAATTACAATCGGGTTGCTATCTTTGCTTGAGGCTGAAATCACGCTTCCTGTTGTAGCAGCGCTACTGACATTAGTGGGCTACTCCATGAACGATACCATTGTTGTTTTTGATCGTATCCGAGAAAATCTGAAGGGTGCGAAGCAGGGGAGGTTGGGAGGCCTGATCAATCAAAGCATCAACCAAACTCTGAGACGAACCATGTTGACTTCTGGATTCACACTCCTTGCCGTGCTTTCGCTCTTTCTGTTTGGAGGAGAGGTGATTCATGGTTTTGCGACCACTATTCTGATTGGAGTTGTTGTGGGAACCTATTCCAGTGTGGCAGTAGCAAGCCCAATTCTTCTCTTGGCCCCAAAAAAAATTACTAGCAAAGAATAGGATTTACAACAGATTGCGTGTACAATTGGTGGCTCCAAAAAAGAGTCAAGACACTATTGCAACATGGCCCCTCAAGGTGTTAGGGTGGGGGCCAGTCTTATTAAAAGGACCTTCCTAGGTCATGCGCCATGAGAGCACTGCATTGATTTAAGGGAGTCTACGAGCAAGAGGGGGATTGTTATGTTTGAGACTAGCGTTTTGGATCTTTCGGCTGGAAATATTCCTGTCTTGAGGCGTTTGCATTGGGTGGTTGCGTTCGCAGTTGGGGCAGCGCTATTTGCTGCTGCATGGTTTATCCTCCCAGTTGTTTCATTCGGTATTTCCAGGCCAGTGCTTCAGTTTCAATCAGCGATTCTATGCGTTTTTGGGATGGCTACGTCATTGATGATTGGCTATGCATGGACGGACTCGCGCCGGGAGGGTTTCCATGTTGCCTGGCTGATTTCAGTGGTTGTACTGAACTTGGCTGGTTTCATAATGTATCTCTTTTATTCAGCTAAAAAGACATCACAGTGGTCGAGGGCTAGCATTCCCGTAGCTTACATATTCCAGGCTTTCTTGTTAGCTGGACTGGTTATTTATCCTCTCATCAAAATGGAAGCACTTCCCAGAGGTCAATTAATGACTTTTCTGGTGGCTCCACCTCCACCTCCACCTCCACCTCCACCTCCAGCTAAGGTGGTTCAAGTAAAGAGAATACAAAGGAAGGTGACCGCTGAGGACTTGATGCGGGCTCCAACAAAAATTCCAGAAAAAATCATAAGAGTTGTTGAAGATCTAACCCCGCAAGCACCTACGGCGGGGGTTGTCGGTGGGGTGCCTGGCGGTATGCCAGGTGGTGGCGTGGGCGGTGTTATTGGAGGCATCATTAGCGCGATGGCTGCACCTCCACCTCCACCTCCAAAGCCGAAGGCGCCGAAACGAATTCGATTAGGAGGTAACGTTCAATCCGCCAAGCTCATCAATAAGGCGCGCCCGGTTTATCCGCAGATGGCTAAGATGGCGCGGGTCCAGGGTTCTGTGCGGTTGGAGGCGGTAATTAGTCGTGGAGGGTCAGTGAAGGATTTGAAAGTGATCAGTGGACATCCTTTGCTTGTTAAAGCGGCCCTTGAAGCTGTCCAGCGTTGGCGGTACCAGCCGACAATGCTAAATGGTGATCCGGTAGAAGTGGTCACGTTTATTGATGTCCATTTCCGGTTGAGTTAGTAGCAGCGCTGGTTTTTGAAATTTCTTCAGGAAGGGAACTTAAAAAAAATGCTTACTGCGAAATTGTTTCCATTAGGCCTTTGGCTTCTCCAACATGGAGAGGTTATTGCTTTTGATCCGATTAGCATGTGGCGGTTAATGGGGTGGCCTGCCCGGTTGGTTGTTGTCTTGCTGTTTGTCATGTCAGCTTGGTCGATTGGCGTCATGATTGACCGATTTATTGCCTTCAGTACAGCTCGAAAGCAATCGCGTCAATTTGCTCCCTTGGTTGCTGGAGCACTAAAGGACGGAAAAATTGATGAGGCCATCAGTATTGCAGACCACAACAAACATAGCCATCTGGCTAAGGTTGTTGGAGCTGGACTACAGGAGTTTAAGGTGGATCAGGGAATTGAGTCTTCCCAACGAGCCCTTGAACGGGCAGCTGCGATTGTTCACGCTGAGTTGAAACGCGGGATTGGCGGACTGGCGACGATCGGGGCAACCGCCCCCTTTGTAGGTCTCTTCGGAACCGTCGTCGGTATCATTAACGCCTTCCAGGGGATCGCCCAAGCTAAAGCCACGGGTTTGGCGGCTGTTGCTGGTGGAATTGCCGAGGCCTTGGTGGTAACTGCAGTCGGCCTGTTCGTGGCAGTCCCGGCCGTGTGGATGTTCAACTACTTCACTGGCAAGGTTGAATCTTTCGACGTGGAAATGGATAATTCCTCTTCCGAGTTGATCGATTATTTTATTAAACGGGTAGGCAAATAATGAAATGGAAAGCACCCCCAGTGAATGGGGAAATCAACGTGACGCCCATGGCGGATGTCATGCTGGTCTTGCTTATCATCTTCATGGTGATTACCCCTATGCTCCAGAAAGGTGTCAGTGTGGATATGGCTCGGACTGAGAATCCACGCTCAATGGCGGATGCGGACAAGGAGGATGCTATCCTGCTTGCTATTACCCGCGATGGGCGGATATTTCTCGGTACGACCATGATTCAACCTGACGGAATCACATCTGGGGTAGAGGAGGCGGTTGCTGAGAAGCTTGATAAGACCGTCTACGTAAAAGGTGATGCTCGTGCCAAGTACGGTGACGTCGTCACGGTAGTGGACGGTGTCCGTGCAGCAGGTGTAGATCATATAGGCCTGCTGACAGACAAAATTGAGACGGAAGCCAGTCCGCTTGAAGCAGCTCAGGCTCCAGTGGGGTCACCTTAGTCGATACAAGGTCCTATTAGGTATCTCATTGGCCTCTGGGTATTTGTTGCCAGTAATTGAAAATGCAGGAGGGTGTCCATATGTCCATGAACGTAGGTGGTGATAAGGGTGCTATGTCAGAGATCAACATTACGCCCTTGATAGATGTTTTGTTAGTGTTGATTATTATTTTCATGGTAATCACGCCACTGGTCCCCAAGGGGCTGGATGCTCTTGTCCCACAGCCAAACCCTGATGCGGAACCACCCAAACAGGACGTAGTTAATCGGACAGTCGTTGTATCTATTGAGGATGAGTACCCGATCACCCGCAAGGTCAAAATTAACCAAGATGAGATTGATTTCCGGTTGCTTGGCAGTCGGCTTGAGGATATTTTCAAGACTCGAAGCGAACGGGTCATGTTTGTTCGGGGGGCCGAATCTCTGCCGTTTTCCGATGTGGCAGCCGTAATTGATGTGGCCAAGGGCGCTGGCATTGACAAGATTGGCCTGATGACCCCAAAAATGATGGATGGGAACTAGTAGTTGGTAGGTTGTCGGCCAGCTCTGAAACTTCAGGGTGGATTGTGGAGGCGAAGGAAAATGAGATTCAAGATGTGGTTAACTGTTGTGTTGCTTGCCTGCGTGGCACTTACCTCTGTGAGTTGTACGAGGCTACGGGCAAGGGACCAGCTTAATAAGGGTGTGCATGCCTATCGAAGCGCACAATTTCAGCAGGCAATTACTTTTTTTCGCAAAGCCATTGATCTGGATCCCACTCTTATAAACGCCAAGCTTTATCTGGCCACGTCATGGGCATCGCAGTACATACCCGGCGGTGAATCTGCAGAAAATATTAACATCGGTGAAACGGCAATTAGGGAGTTCGGGGAGGTTCTGAAGGTTGAACCGGGTAACACCAACTCGCTATTCG
>CAZSDV010000022.1:0-14512 GCA_964605715.1 uncultured Acidobacteriota bacterium | reverse complement strand
GGAATTGCGAGCATTTATTATAATATGAAGAAGTTTGATGAGGCAAAAGATTATCAACGTAAGGTGATTCAGGTGGATCCTAATAATCCTGAACCGCATTACTGGATTGGAGTGATCGACTGGGCGATTTCATATCCCGATAATCAAGACGTCCGAAACAAGTTGAGGCTCCTCGACGCGGCTAAGCCACTTCCGCGCCGTGAGCGAGAGAAGCTTGCGGAAAAGAATTCTGAAATTGTGGATGAGGGTATCGTAAGCCTGGAACAAGCGATTGAGCTTCGGCCCAACTACTCTGATGCAATGGCTTACCTAAATCTCCTCTATCGCCAACGAGCTGATTTACAGGAAGAGGCCGCTGCACGGAAAGAAGATATTAAGACTGCCGACCTCTGGATGTCTAAATCGCTTGATTTGAAGAGAGCAGCGCTTCAGGAGGATGATTAGTTTTCATTTCTGAGTTTTACTCTTACCCCGCTCCAACCCTGTTGTGAGCGGGGTTTTCTGTTTCTGGGCATTGTATTAGCTGATTGGCTCGTTTGGGGATAGGTGGTGGAGGTTCGAGGGAAAGTAGAGGTATTCAGCGTGACTACACAGTCAATTGAATCGCCATCTCACAGACAAGGTGACAGCGAAGGTAAGCTTTACCTTGTTGGAACGCCGATTGGGAATCTCGGGGACGTAACCTTAAGGGCACTCCAAATCCTCAAAGAAGTTGATCTAGTGGCATGCGAGGATACCCGTCAAACTCGTAAACTGCTTAACCACTATAAAATCCAAAAACCTACCCTGAGCTATCACGAACACAATGAAGTTGCCCGTGCTCCAGAGTTGACGTTGAAGCTTAAACAGGGGGCCAGGATTGCCCTAGTATCAGATGCAGGAATGCCATTGATTTCAGATCCTGGATATCGCTTGGTGAAACTTGCCATTCAATCCCACGTGAATGTTATTCCTATTCCTGGAGCATCCTCTTTTGCGGCGGCCTTGGCGGCATCCGGTCTACCCGTCAAGCATTTTTCCTTTCAAGGATTTCTACCTGCCCGCCGATTTCCGCGACGAAAGGCCCTCGAACGGATACGTTCCCTTTCCATTGTTCTGGTCTTTTATGAAGCACCACAACGATTAAAGAAAACGCTTGAAGAAATTCAAAATACACTGGGTGATAGACAGGTCGCTGTCGCCCGTGAGATTACAAAAGTGCATGAAGAATTTCTCCGGGGGCGTATTAGCCTAATTCTGGAGCAACTTGATGGTCGATCCCTGAAGGGTGAAATAACTCTTATTGTTGGACCTCCTGATGAACAATCTGTTTTGGTTGAACAAATTTCTCCAGCTGATGAAGTGGCCCAAGCCATGAAAGAAAAAGGTTTAAAGGAGAAGGAGGCAATGAAAGCGGTGGCCAAAGCTCACGGGCTTTCTCGAAGTGAGGTTTATCGTCTGTGGCAGAGACAAAAGAGTGGACATGTTGAAGGACAAGAAGAAGGATAGGTTATTTAACGTGTTAGCTCTGAGAGGATTGCATGGTTCCTCAATTTGAGCCGGGAGCACATTCCTTCGTTGTGGTTTGGCTTAATATGAGGCTTCCTGCCTTCAGTATGACTTGGGAAATTCTCACTCGTCAATCATCCGAGGAAATTGCTCGGGCATCTAGCCTCTTTATATAATTGGTTAATTGATGCTTGGAACCTCCAAAAAACCCCCTCATAAGGTTTTCTAGGGCATCTTTTCTGGCATCCTCCTCTAGGTAGACGGGATAGTAGAAGTAAGCTCTTCCTATTTTTTTCCTGCGAACTACCTCTTTTTTGTATAGGCGGTCCAAAACTGTAAGGACAGTAGTGTAAGCCAAGGACTTGTTAGAAGCCAAATTTTGATGAACTTGTTTCACCGTCCCTTGTCCCAGGATCCAGATAACTTTCATGCAATCAAATTCAAGCGAGGGAAGCTTAAGGCGAGAAGAAAAAGAGTCAGGGGTCATTGTTGAAGCATCCGTGCCTCAACGTTAGAAGTTAAGCTCATGGGGTTAAGGGTTTCCCTGTTTTTCTTGGTTGGGCATCTGAGGTTTCAGAGTCTTTATCTTCATGGGCTGCTGAAGTCCCAGCTGTAGGTTTTAGCAACGTGCGGCGCAGAGCACGGTTTCGATCAGTCCAATCTCCTGGAAGCTCTTTGTCTCGCTCGTATTGCGCATCCATGCTCTGAAGTTTAGAGTCAATCTGGTCCATAAGATGGAGTGCCATGGCTTCCGGGAAAGCTGGTAAGACTGGTGATCCAAACTCGTATTCTCCGTGGTGGCTTAGAATCATGTGTTCCAATCGATATTGAAGGGCTGAAGGAAAGCTGGTAAGACTGGCGATTTTATCTCTGAGAATTTCTAGACCAATTGCCATATGGCCTACAAGTCGGCCACGAGTAGAGTATTCGAGTGAGCGGTTGTAGTTGAATTCGTATAGCTTTCCAATGTCATGAAGAATTACTCCACATTGGAGTAATTCTTTGTCCAGAACTGGGTAATGGTCCGCAATTCGCCCGGCAAGCTTCATCATGGATGTAATATGCTCCAGGAGTCCTCCTACGTAGGCGTGGTGCATTACCATGGCTGCTGGGGCGAGTTTGATTCGCCCGGCAAGCTCAGGGTCTTTAAGCAAGCTAAGGAGAAGCCCCTTTAGTTTTTCGTTGTCGAAGTTCTCAGCATTGGCTAGCAGGTCAGCGTACATTTGATTTACATTTTTAGTGGTGGAAGGTAGAAAATTTGCGAGATCTGCCTCGGTCGCCGGGCAGCGCTGGAGGGAGTAGATGTTCAATTGCTTTGTGCCTTGATAGAGTTCCACCTTCCCACTAACCTGGATTACATCATGAGCTTGAAACTCCTGGCTTAGACAATCCGCATTTTCCCAGATCCGCCCCTCAATTTCCCCCGTTCGGTCACCTAGTTTTATGGAAAGATAAACTTTAGCAGGGTCGTTCCTCCGAGGGCGGAGCAACTTTTCCTTAACCAAGAAGGAAGAGCTTATGGTCTGATTAGCTGTCAGGTCTTTGACAAATAAATCCTTCATAGTCCGTTTAGTTCCGGTTCCCGATAGCCTCATTGATGATGCGGTTTCCTCCTCTGCGTGAGGAGGCGTCCTTGAGTACAGCGCCGGTGTCAACATAGCCCTGAATAAGTTTGATATGGCTTTCTTGGCGAAGTTTAACGAGGAACTTGCGCAGGTCAGGTTGCATCTTCTCCATGTACATTTGATCAGAAATGATCGGTTCCATTTCTTCGAAGCTTGCGATTCCGGCCTCATGACGATTAGCTACTTTGACGATACGGAACTCATCTCCCATATCGAGGATTCCGGACGTCTCTCCTATTGGGAGCTCAAAGGCTAGTTTTTCAAATTCCGGGCTCATTGTTCCTCGAAGAAACCATCCTGTATCACCGCCTAATGGGGCCGTGCTATGGTCTGAGTACTTGTTAGCCAGGACCGCAAAGTCTTGCTCTTCCTTGATTTTCTTTAGGACCTCCTCAGCAATTTTTCTTGCCACTGCAGGATTCCGATCTTTTTTGGAGATCATAATTTGATCAAGGCGGGCTTCTTCAGATCGATTGTAATCTTTTTTATGATCTTCGTAATGCTGGCGAATGTCCTGTCGGGAAATTACTATGCGTGAACGCACCTCGCGGTACATGACTTCTTGAGTTAGGAGCTGTCGTATTACACCTTCTCGATAATCCTGCCAAGATATACCGTCCTTCACTGCAGCTTCCTCTAGGGCTTCCATGGAATCCAGGCCTAATCGTTGACGAACTCCATCAAGGTATTTCACCAGGCGAGTGTCAACCGAAATATCTAAGTCCTGTGCTTTTTGCACTAGAAGTGCCTGATCGATTAAATCGCGTAGCAAGTCCTTTTTAGCTTTTTCGAACTTGGCCTGGTAATCTCCCCCCTTACACACTTGGGCAAGTTGCTTGCGAAGATCTTCTTCCTGTTTGTGATATTGGGTGAGAGTGATGATTTTGTTATTAACTCGGGCAATGATCCTCTCAATAATTTTTCTCGCACCTTCTGCCGGAGGAACGAAAAGTAAGAGAGCTACGCTCAAAATAAATAATTTTCGAGAGATATGGTTGATAGGAGTTTTCATATTTTCTTTCCGCGATAATATGTATTCCCAGGTTCTTCTGGCCAGTAGGATATTAGCAATCCATCAACGCTCATTATATTCTACGCTCGCAGTTCCAACAATACAGCTTGAATCTCGTGGATGCAAAGGTCCTTTTTTCTGTTCAGTGGAAACACAAACAATCTACTTGGACGCAATTTAGAACCTGTGCGGGAACTGATAAACCTTGTTAATTTTCCTGGGTGGATTTGTGCCTGTGGATGAAACCGGATTGCTACATCTCCCAATTTTCGGTCAATTGAGTGCACGCCAAGCTCCCCGGCCAGGGCTTTTAGGTTAGCGTAATCGAGTAGATTGTTTACTGAGGGCGGAAGTGAGCCAAATCGATCTTGGAGTTCTTCGGCCAGACGATCTCGTTCTTCAGAACCTGTGAGACTTGAAATGCGTTTGTACATGCGCAGGCGCTGGCCTTCGTCGGTTATATAGGTAGCTGGAATTTTAATGTCTATACCCAAATTTAGGTTGGCATGGAGCTCCGTTCGCGTCGGTTGGCCCTTCAGTTCACGAACAGACTGATCGAGCATTTGCAGGTACAAGTCGATGCCAACGGCATTCAAGTGGCCGTGCTGCTCTCCTCCTAGTAAGTTTCCTGCACCTCTTAATTCTAGATCTAAGGCTGCGAGTCGGAAGCCTGAACCTAAGGCGGAAAATTCTTGAAGGGCTGCAAGCCGCCGACGTGCTTCGGGCGTAATTGTCTCATCAGTTGGGATTAGCATGTGAGCATATGCACGCCGGTTTGAGCGGCCTACGCGCCCCCGTAACTGGTATAAATCAGCTAATCCAAATCGGTCAGCCCGGTTTATCAAAATGGTATTGGCACGAGGAATATCTAGTCCATTTTCAATGATTGAAGTGGAGACTAGAACGTCAAATTTGTGTGCGATAAAATCTAACATAACCTTCTCCAGTTCCCGTTCTGACATTTGGCCGTGTGCCACATCAAGTCGTGCTGTCGGAACTAGTCTTTGAATGAGAGAGGCTATAGAATAGATGGATTCCACGCGATTATGGAGAAAGAAAATCTGACCTTCTCGCCCTAATTCAGAGAGAATTGCAGATTGCACCAAGGTTTCACTGAAGGTGGATACCTGGGTTTGAATTGACAACCTGTCCTTAGGAGGTGTTTCGATCAACGAAAGATCTCTTAGTCCACCGAGAGACATGTTCAAAGTTCGTGGGATGGGCGTAGCGGAAAGAGTCAATACGTGTATCCCATCACCAAACTTCTTTAGCCTTTCCTTGTGACGAACACCAAAGCGCTGTTCCTCGTCGATAATGATCATGCCGAGGTTAAGGAATAAGACGTCTTTTGATAGGAGGCGATGGGTACCGATCAGGATATCAATCTTGCCAGCACTGGCATCCTGGAGAATTTTTTTCTTTTCCGCTGCAGTGCGAAAGCGACTTAGCATTTCAATGTGGACCGGGAAGGTCGAGAATCTCCGACGAAAGGTTTCATAGTGCTGAAACGCAAGCACGGTCGTGGGAGTGAGGACCACTACTTGCTGGTTTTCCTGTATGACTTTGAAAGCTGCCCGCATAGCTACTTCTGTCTTGCCATATCCCACATCACCACAAAGGAGACGGTCCATTGGTTGACCGCTTTCAAGGTCATCCTTAATTTCCTGGATGACAGTTATTTGGTCAAGTGTTTCCTCAAATTCAAAGGTAGCTTCGAATTCTCGCTGCCAGTCTGAGTCGGGCGAGACTGCTTTAATTGATGCCATTTTCCGCTGGGCGTACAGCTTGAGAAGTTCCCCAGCCATTTCACGCAGTGCCCGCTTAACTTTGGTTTTTGTGCGGACCCACGCCGTACCGCCCAGACGGTCGAGTGTGGGTTTTCCAGCTCCTGAACTGCGGTATTTCTGAATCAGATCTAGCCGTTCGAGAGGGATATAAATCCGGGCATCCTCTTGATAGGTGACAAGCATGAAGTCTCGGACCATGTCTTCAAGTGTGATTTGTTTCAGCCCTTGATAAATTCCAATTCCGTGGTCTACGTGAACAACGTAATCCCCTGTCTTTAGATCTCGTAGGTCTGACAACAGACCTACTACCCGCGGGTGTTCCTTGCGCTGCGATCTTGCAGGAGTTGACGGGCCGAACAGGTCAGCTTCGCTTAGCAGATTAACGTTAAGTTCCTTCAGGATTACCCCTTCACCTAATTGGGCTTGTGAGATGCAAATAGTTGCTGGGCCAGAGATTTTTGATTTCTTAGAAGCGATGTTGTCTTCGAGGGAATACGGTAAATCATAACCACGGAATATTTCCCCTAAGTGTTCAACCTGCCCGGAAGAAGCCAAGATTAGGATGATTTCTCCTGGCTGGCGTTTCCACCGCCTCACTTCTGTCATAAGGTTATCCATCTGGCCTTGAAATTTTGGAGGGGATTGCGTACGAAGGCAATATTGGTTGGTTAGGGTTTCTTCGTCGAGAATAAGCTCCTTCAAGTGAAGGGTGGTTGGTTTTTTTGAAATGGAACGGAACTCGTCTGCTCCCCAGTAGAAACTCTGCAAGAGGGGAGGTGAAGGGATGGCATCCCGAACCTCGTTGCTAGAATTTGTCAAGAAATCTGAAAGTTGAACAAGTTGACGATTTCTT
Source organism: uncultured Acidobacteriota bacterium (assembly GCA_964605715.1). GTDB lineage: Bacteria > Acidobacteriota > Terriglobia > UBA7540 > JAPUME01 > JAPUME01. The sequence goes on along the minus strand of CAZSDV010000022.1, from coordinate 7,747 downwards.
TCAGCTGGCTCGTCCCAGATGACAAGTGAATCAGGAAGCAGCGAAAATAAGGATGATGAGGCAGGTTCAACCATCCCCGTAAAAAACTCCCATCCAGGGAAGGGGCCAGCATAAACCTCAAGACCTTCTTGGCTATCCTGTAACCTTTCATCCTTATTCGATCTATTCCGTTCTAGTGAGGCGACGAGCTTGTCAAAATGTTCTGGCGTTGGTGAATATTCACTCAGTGGAAGTAGCTGGGTTTTTAAGATGACCTTCTGGGATCGCTGTGAGCCAGGGTCATACTCTCGGATAGTTTCAATCTCATCTCCAAAAAATTCAAGTCGGACTGGCCAGTCGCTTTCAGGTGAAAATACATCAACAATACCCCCACGTAGCGAAAAATTTCCCGGTACTTCAACCAAGTCTGAGGGCTGGTAGCCTACGCGCAGGAGATGCCTTTCAAGTTCATAGAGGCTGATCTTATCTTTGCAAGCCAGGTCTATGCCCAGAGACTTGTAGACGGAAGCTTTGCGAAGTCGCACTAGCGCTCCCATTAGGGGTGCGATAACAATTCTGGCCTGGCCAGTGCATAGCTTCCAAAGGGTAGCAGCGCGGGCCTTGACAATTTCTGGGTGAGGGGATCGCCTCTGGTAGGGGGTGCAGTCCAGGGCTGGCAGGGTGGATATCACCTCCTTTGAAACTGCTCCGGAGGACGCACTTAGGCATCCGGCGATTACGTCTCTCATGGTGTCAGCAGTTTCATTAGATTTGGTGAGTATGATGAGGGGGGTTTGCAGTTCGCGAGCAAGTCCCGCTACCGCCAGTGCCTTGGCTGTGCGGGTTAGTCCGGCGAGAATTACTTCATGGGTGCCGTTTTGGAGGCTGTCAATCATTCCATTCCACTGGACATGGGTGTTGAGTTGCCTCCATATTGTTTCGATCCAATTCATATGACTGGTTTATTCAATCGTTGAAATACTCAACTGAAGTTTCGGACGACGGTTTTGAGGATGCGAGTTGTGGAGTGGCCCTCGTGAGGGTTTATGCTGACGACTTTCCCTCCGGCAGCTTCTACCTCCTCGCGACCTACGATTTCACTTGGTGCCCAACCTTCCCCTTTGACCAGGACGTGAGGGAGTAGACTGGCAATTAGAATTTGAGGGGTGGGCTCATCAAAAATAGTTACGTAATCTACCACGGCGAGGGCCGCTAGGACCTCTGCGCGCTCTTCCTGAGGGAATATTGGTCGGAAGCCCCCCTTCAGTTTACGCACGCTGCGATCACTATTGACTCCAACCAGCAGGAGGTCGCCAAACTCCTTTGCCTGTTTCAGGTAACGAACATGTCCCGGATGCAGAATGTCAAAACATCCGTTCGTAAAAACTAGCGTTTTCCCTTTGGCTCGAGGTTCTGCGATAACACGTAGGAGTTCATCAATGGCTAGGATATGTTTCTTGCCCATGAGAATAATCTCTTCAGCATCTCATTCTATCAGAGGTTAGGAGCTCAGGCGGTGTAGTCCATCTGAAACTTAATTAACTTTCTATTGGTCCAGGTTAATATGTTTATTAAGAATAATATACATTGGGTTTGGCTGCGTGCTATTCTCCTGGACTCAGTAAATCTCTTAATTTAAAGACAAGGCAAGATCAAATGACCAGAATAAAATCTGAAGAAATATTTGAGAAGGCTAAAACGTTACTTGTGGGTGGAGTAAATTCTCCAGTACGTGCCTTTGGTGCCGTGGGAGGCAACCCGCCAGTAATTACTTCTGGTAAAGGGTGTTCCGTTACGGACGTTGATGGGAATAATTACATTGACTATGTTTGTTCTTGGGGCCCGTTAATTCTTGGTCATTGCCATCCTGAAGTAGTTGAGGTTCTCGAGAGGGTTGTTCGCACTGGGACGAGTTTTGGTGCTTTAACCGAAAGGGAAGTGGGATTTGCCTCTCAGATCCAAAAGGCATTTCCTTCGATTGAGCGAATCCGGCTCACGAGTTCTGGAACTGAAGCTACACTTTCTGCGATCCGTCTGGCAAGAGCAGTCACAGGGCGCGAAAAAATCGTGAAATTTGAGGGTGGTTATCATGGCCATGGTGATTCATTGCTAGCGAAGGCTGGCTCCGGAGTGGCCACATTGGGGTTACCTGATAGCCCTGGAGTACCTTCCGCCCTTGCTGAGCTAACCTTGACAGTTCCCTTCAATGACCCTGTTGCCCTGAGTGAAGTCTTTCGAAAGCATCAGAATGAATTGGCTTGCGTGCTAGTCGAGCCGATTCCGGGAAATATGGGATGTGTACCCCCGGAACCAGGCTTCCTACCCCAACTCCGGAAACTAAGTCAAGAGCAAGGCACCCTACTTATTTTCGACGAGGTAATTTCTGGTTTCAGGGTTGCATATGGAGGTGCACAGGAACTTTATGGCATAAGGCCAGATCTGACCACGCTGGGAAAGATTATTGGCGGTGGGTTACCAGTGGGTGCCTTTGGGGGTTCAGCAAAGATTATGGATCAATTGGCCCCCCTTGGTCCCGTATATCAAGCTGGGACACTTTCCGGAAACCCCCTTGCTGTAGCAGCAGGAATGAAAACCCTAGAAATCCTCCATAGGCCAGGTACCTACGAAAGATTAGAGCAGACGGGTGCCAGGCTTGCTAATGGGATGAAAGAGGCGGCTTCCAATGTTGGCGTTAATTGGGTTGTAAATCGTGTTGGATCTATGTTTACAGGATTTTTTATGGATGGTCCTGTAAAGAATTACGCTTCTGCCAAACAGTCGAACACCAGAGAATTTGCCCGTTTTTTCCGCTCCATGCTCTCACATGGAATTTACGTTGCTCCATCGCAGTTCGAGTTAATGTTTGTATCACTGGCCCATGGTGAGCAACAGATCCGACGGACAATAAAGGCAGCCCAAGCTGCCTTTATTGACCTCGCTCCTTAAGTAACTTCATTTGTTGTTTATCTGGGTGTCAGAGTAATTTATCAACTGTGGGGCCGATTAGTTCTCTCGAGGAAGAAATTTTTTCGTCATTATGATTCCATTGCCTTCTTCCACGTGAATTATTTGTCCGGCTTCCACATTCTGAAGACTATCCACGATTCCGCTGGGCCATCTTATCTCTACCAGATCTGCCTTCGTTGCCTTGCCTAATCCGAAATGTACTCGTAGATCATTTTGGGAAATATAGCTTGCCCCACTGCGCACTTCATCTATCTGTTCTTCCTTTCCCACGACGACGCGAATGCGTGCTCCTAAGCCTGTGCGGTTCGATTTTACGCCGATGGTCTCAATCATCAGAGATTGGTTTTTATTCCCTCCGTCGTTGCGTAGTAGTTCTGCTTTTCCGTTGATGTTATTGATGGCTATATCAAGGTCGCCATCATTATCAATGTCGCCCAGTGCCATTCCACGTGCAGGGCTGGGGGACGTTATTCCTGGCCCTGACCTTTCGGAGACATCTTCAAATCGACCATTCCTAAGGTTTCTGTACAAGATTTTCGGCTCGAGGTAGGGTGTGTCAATTCCCATTTCTTCAAGTTTTGGGTAGACGTGGCCGTTCACTAAAAAGACGTCCTTCCATCCATCGTTGTCGTAGTCGATAAAACTGCAACCCCATCCCAGGTACCGGGTATTAAGGCCCATGCCCGCTTCAAAGGTGGCATCTGTGAAGGTGCCATCCCCGTTATTGCGGTAGAGAGTGGAAGTGTCATCAGAAAAATTGGTCTTGAAGATATCGAACCATCCGTCGCGGTTGTAATCACCTGCGCTGGCACCCATACCTGCCTGCTCCATGCCGTCCTCGTTATAGGCTACCCCATAAGATACAGCGATATCTGTGAAGGTGCCATCCCCGTTATTGCGGTAGAGGATGCTGGGAGTAGAGTCGCAGGCAACATAAATATCTGTCCATCCGTCGTTGTCAAAGTCAGTGGTAATTGCTGCAAAACTGTAGTAGCCATTTGCTTCAACTATACCCGAGGCTTGTGAGACATCTGTGAAGGTGCCATCCCCATTATTTCGAAAGAGCCGGTTGGTGCCTCCAGGAAGGCCACGAGGACCACACATGACAGGGACACCCTTCCACTGGCAGAATCGCCCTTCCCCAGCTGCTGGAGTTTTTTCTAAATCCAAGTCGACGTAGTCAGAAACAAATAAGTCCTGCCAGCCGTCCTTATCGTAGTCTAAAAATGCACACCCTGTTCCCCAGCGGGACCGGGGGCCACCATCAACAAGGCCGACTTGCTGGGTGGTATTTTTGAACGTTCCATTTTTTTCATTGCGGTATAGTACGTTTTGGCCCCAGTAAGTGACAAAAAAATCTTCCCAGCCGTCATTATCGTAGTCGCCAATGCAGACACCCTGACCCCATCCACCATGCACTAGTCCTGCTTGTTCGGTCGTATCCTCAAAGGTTCCATCTCCGTTATTTCGGAAGAGTCGATTAGTGGGTGTTTCTCCCGGAGGATCTCCTTCTAGCCGCGTTCCTACTACAAAGAATAAGTCCTGCCAGCCGTCATTATCGTAGTCAAGAAAGGCTACGCCTGACCCAGTGGTTTCAATGATGTACTTTTTAGTTTCCACTCCACCGAAAACACAAAAAAAGTTGACACTGGCTTGCTTGGCGATATCGACAAAGCGGACAAGAAAGGAATCCTCCTTTTTCATGCTGGTGGGGTCCTGCGGATTTGCAGAGAGATGAAATGCCTGCAGTGACGAGCTCTCCCATTTCTCAATGAATTCAGCAAATAGTGGAATAAAAAGGATCAACCCTAGCAGAAGTAAAAACAACCAGCGACGGCTGCTTGATTCCTCGCATAGGGGACGAGGACCATTTCTTCGGTTGAGACCAAGATTTAAGTGTAAGGAATTCAACTGGCCCATTATAGCGCAACCTGGCCAGGCCTGCACGCAGGCACAGCAGTAAAATTTTGAAGAGGTGGCTCCTGATTTTTGGATTTTCCACCATGCTCCTTGGCTACTTGCCCCTCGTTGAACGTGTACATACTAAGTCTCCATGCAGGAGGAGTTTTTAGCTTAGATTAGCTTCCGAAAGCGGATTGGATGTTGAATTTTATAAATCCGGCAGTGTATGGTTTCGTCCCCTGTTTTCTTTTTTCAAATAATCCATTAAGGGAGCGTAATAGGCGAGCATGGCCTGAGCGCTCAGTTGATTTCCTGTGGTTTTTCGGATTAGCTGCCTCCAATTACCAGTTGATCCAGGCTGCATCAATTGCTTCAGAAATTTTCCCACTTCACGCTTTCCCCAGTAATTTGTGTTGCGTGGGTCTTGTTTTAGGATTTTGTTCGCGATCGTGTCATGGAGCTGGTAAAGGAGCACATAGGAGAGCGCATAGTCGTAATACTGGGCTGCGTCATCAGTGATATGGGTTTTGGAGGCCGCATCACAGAAATCCTCCTTGCGGCCCGTAGGTGGTTCGATTCCTTGGTATTTTCGAGATAGCTCCCACCAATGATGATTGAATTGATCAGCCGGTAAATTTTTCTCGTAGAGATCATGCTCGAACCAAGACATTGTCCCGGCTGAAAAAGGGATAAAGACAACAGAACTAAGAGCTTCTTTCAGTAGGGCCTGGATTTGATTGATTTGGGCATTTTTTGAGATCATCTTCTGATCAGACAAGAACGCTTGCTGAGTTGCAGCTAGCCCCATCAGGCTTCCAATTGCCTCGTGAAAGGCCCGATTTGCTCCTTCACGCAGAAGTGGAGGAATGTTGGGCTCTGTGTAGGAGCGATAGTAATAGATATGCCCTAGTTCGTGGTGGACCGTTTCATACCAGTCAGCATTGTTTTCTACGCTCATCAGGCAGCGGATATCATTTTCCAGGTCCATGTGCCAGGCTGAAGCATGGTTATTTTTCTTGTAGGAGGCATCTTTGGGAAGGGGGTAGAGTGAGGATTTTTCCCAGAAGCTTTCTGGTAATCCCCTGAAACCTAAACTAATGTAGAATTTCTCTGCTTGTTGAATTATCCATTCAGGACTTTTGTTTTTGAGCTCAGCGTTTAGATCCAACCCTTTCACGCTGATTAGGGCATTCCAGTCTTGGCCCCAGCGGTTCGGAAGCCAGTGAGCAGGAATATTTTCTGGAACTGGCTTGCCGTATTTCTCCGCCAGCCGGTAGCGGGCCCAGGTATGTAATTCTCGGTAAAGGGGGCGCAGCTCACGGTTGAATTTGTCCATTAGGGCCATCATTTGATTGACCGTCATGTCATATTCCGAAACCTGATAGCTAAAGTACGAATTGTAGTCGAGGGCCTGTACAGTGCTATTCCTGAGATCACGCATGCTCTTTAATCCCTCCTTGAGCACCTTACCTACTTCCTTGGAGGCTTCCCAGGTTTTTTGTCGTTCTAGTAGATTGGAAGAGGAGCGGAGAATCTGGTCAATTTCATTTGTGGTTAGAGTTTTTCCATCAACTTTAAAATTGAAACCGTAAAGCTTTTCCACCTGTTCGGTTTCTTTCTTAATTCTTTGTTTGACCAGATCTGGGACTGTCTGGGGACTGTCAGCAGCCAGGAAAAGAATAGAGCGGAGCTGCTTTTTCTGGTTGAGGAGAAGTTGATCCTGTTTTTTCATCAGGTGGCGAGCACTGGCTATTGTTTCCACGCTGCCAGTGAACTCGGCTAAAGCTTCCCGGGCAGCTTGGGTTGCCTGAGCGTTTGAGTTATCTCCTGGGATGATATGTGTGTTCGACCTCCATTCTGCCAAAGCAGCACTATAAGACAATTCCTTGAAGGTTTCCGTGTACTGGTCAATGAATTTTTGGGCGTTCATCTGGACATTTTCCCGTGTGCCACACGATGGCAAGACGAAAAAGCTTACGAGGAGAATTATGGAAAGTTTCACTGGCCCTCCTTTTACCTTTAGAGAAGGGGCTATTTTATGGCAGCCCCGTGCGGCTTGCAACCTTGCAGCAGATTATCTGCTGTTAGCTTTGAAGCGATGGATAGACCGTAAATCCAGATACAGAAGTTTGTATGGAAAAGAGTGTCTTGCCTGCCGTGACGTAAAGGGTTTTTTTATCAGGTCCGCCGAATGCAAGATTGGTAACTAGATCTTCGGGAATTGGAATTTGTCCAAGAAGATTTCCTGATGGGGAGACCACACAGACTCCAGCCGGTACATCAGCGGTTTCATGTGAACTGCGAGGTATGTTAACACCGCATGCGATCCACAGATTCCCTTCCATATCCAGGCGCATTCCGTCTCCCCCTCGACCCGGTGCAAAATTGTATACTAGCCGTTGATTTCCAATTTCCCCTTCGGAATCTATTGCAAATGCCCAGATTTTTCGGTTTCCCTTGGCAATGGGGTTTGAATCTACGATGTAAAGAGTTTTGTCGTCCGGACTAATGGCAATTCCATTTGGCTTTTGGATAGAAGGTTGACTGAGTACCTGCTCTACTCTTCCGTCAGAGTTAAGGCGGTATACAGCTTCGACATCCAACTCTAAATCAGAGCGATCTCTGTAATGTGGGTCGGTAAAGTAAATTCTTCCTTTAGAATCGATGGCTAGATCATTGGGGCTATTGTAGCGTTTTCCTTCAAAGCGATCCGTAAGAACAGTCACGTTTTCGGTTTTGAGGTCTGTTCGGACGATGCGGCGACGTCCTCCTGGCCCTTCTTCGGCTCCTTCACAAGTGACGAGCCTCCCCTGTTTATCAAACATGTTTCCGTTTGAGCGTCCACTATTCATGCGGAAGGTAGATACCTCGCCATTAGGAGTCCGTTTCATAATTCGGC
>CAZSDV010000021.1:19617-34075 GCA_964605715.1 uncultured Acidobacteriota bacterium | reverse complement strand
GCCGTGGTCTACGTGCGCGATGATCGCGACGTTGCGGATTGTCTCATTCCGCGCGCTCTGCTGTCCCGGGGTGTGCGGTTGTGTTATGGGTAGAGCCATGTAGGGTCGGATCCTTGATTTCCATTACTTCTAGCTAGGATTGTTTTCCGGGGGTCCTGGCAGCCGCTATCCAGTATACCCAGCATTTCCATTTTGGCGTCCCTCTCTTTATGTTGTAGAACTTTACGACCGCTCGACTCGGCATGATCCTATTCGTGACCATGAAGCCAACACGCGGGAATCGTTCTCCCTGTTGATGCTCGATCCAAGCAATGATGATGGTCGTCCGAGCTGAGGCCTAACGGATGGCGGCAGCCCGCACCGAGCTTCTCCGTAACCCGATAATGCGCAACAGTCCCCCAATCATGGGGTACAGCTCTGAATGGGTGCGCCTATCTTAGGCCGCCTCTGTCGGCAAGTCAAAGCGCCCCAGAGGGAATCAGAGCAGCCGATTTCTCCCCACTACCCACCCCCCAAAAAAAGGAGGCTCCAGGGCAATGGGGCCCCCTTTTGCTCAGGTTGGCTAGCCTGAATTTCTAAATTTATCAAACACAGTGGGGGATAACCCATTTGATATAAGATGGGACTCCTAGAGGACGGAAGCCTAAGCTTCTTCGGGGAAATTTGTGACGTAGTTTGTAACGTAACCCTTCCATGCTAGCCGGTGTAAGTGTTTGCAACTGGGTGTTTCTCTATCCCAAGTTCACGGCCTCTGGCCCACCCTAATTCTTTTTGCGTGTATCACTTGAACCCACTCGGTGCCTCCCTTTGCCAGGTCGCTCCCAGAACTCCGGAACCAGAGGTCGGGTGTTCGAATCGCCCCAGGCGTGCCACAACCCCCTGCTTCCACCAGGAGAGTCCATAGGGCGATTAGCTCTACCGAAAAATCGTTCCAACGTCCAAGGATCACACTTGTCAATGAAAAGAAGTTAAGAAGAAGGTAATAACAATTACCGGGGAGTCGCGTCAGGAAGCCCACCATCCACCGGTAGCGTTGCTCCAGTGGTAGGAGTCTGGTGGGTTGCAAAATAGAGCACAGCATTGGCAACGTGCCGTGCGGTAATCTTAGCTTTGAGTAGGTTGCGATCTCGGTAGTATTCCTCGAGACCATCTTCATCTAATCCTCTTGCCCTCATGCGACTAGGTCCCACTTCAGCCCATAGGCCTGATCTTCTCTCCTTATCACCAAAGACTGCATCTGGGGCGACCATATTGACTCGCACGCCAATTGGCGCAAGCTCCAAACTGGCAACCCTTCCTAGTTGATGCGCGGCGGCTTTGGTGGCGCTGTAAGCTCCAAATTGTGCCCCTGGAGAAATGACATTTTTTGTGGACACCAAAACGATATCGCCCCCCATAGCTTGTCGCTCAAAAAATCGAGCTGCTTGCGACAAAACTAGCATCGTTCCCTCCACGTTAACCTCCTCCAGCTTGCGGAAACGCTCAAGCTCCATCGTCGCAAGAGGCGATACCAACGCGATTCCAGCATTAACGACGAGCAGGTCAAAGCCACCCCACGTCCGGATAATCTCTCCATACCCTTGGGCAATACTCGCAGCATCAGTTACATCCATCTGCACACCAATCACGCGTTCCCCGAATTCTCTTTTTAAATCACTGACCAAGCAGCCTAGATTCTCTCCGTCTAAATCTGTTACCGCAACCGAGCAACCCTCTTCCAGAAGACCACGGGCGATCCCTGAGCCTATTGCCCCGGCGCCTCCCGTCACCACTCCGATGCGACCGGCTAGAGAAGCAAGATTACAGCTCCTGAGCTTGCGATGCTGGAAAACCTCATATTCCATGTCAAAAAGGTGTTCTTCGGGTAACCCCTGGTAGTCCTTCGCAGCCGTAAGTTGTGCTTTTACCTTTATCGTGTGCTCTGTAATATCTCGAGCGATGCGAGCTTCATTTGAATCAGTCCCGGCACAAAAAACTCCTACACCGGAAAGGAAAATTACCCGGGGAAACGGGTCAAGGGGTGTCAGTCCGGGATTCATTCGAGCAGAATTTCGTTTGAGATAGTCTGCATAATCTTTCGAATAGTTTTTAATGGCCTTCGCTAATTGATTACGTAATTTTCCAGAATTACCCTCAGCTGGTGAGTCAATCCACAACGGCAAGGCTTTTGTGCGGATCAGATGATCTGTTGTAAGAGGAGGGGACAGGGCAAGTTTCTTTCCTTCCTGGGAACCCAAAAAATTGAGAACCTCCCGGCTAATCAATGATTCCAAAATGACACGACGAAAAGGTCTTTCAGAGCTCCGACCAGGATGGGCAAGAAGTCCACGAATAATCGGGGCTGCAAAAACAGCTCGATTTTCAGCTGTTGAAACTGCCGCTGGAGAAACAATATTCAGTAACTTTGTCCCATTGCGAGAAAGATACTTTTCAGCTCGCGTCACCAACTCGATCGTCGCATCATAAGATTTTTTCGCCGTATCTCCCCAAGTGACAAGGCCATGGTTCATCCAGACCATGCCTCGTGCATCTGGATTTCCACTGAAAGCTTCGGCTGAAGCTTTTGCCAAGTCGAATCCAGGCTTAACGTATTTCAGAATGATCACATCTTTCCCGAGTGCATCCTCGACAACTTTCTCGCCATCTGGCCGATTGGTCAACGCCAGTACAGAATCAGCATGAGTGTGATCAATAAATGTTTTCGGAATAAACGCATGTACTAAGGATTCAATAGACGGTGCTGCAGATCTAAAATCAAAAAGGTGAGTACATAGCTCATTCAACATCTGGAGATTTGAAAGTTCATCTAAATTGTAAAGTTTTAAAAGATATTCAAAGTCAAGTGCGGTGTGACCCTCGGGCTCAATGGCAGCCATATCAGACCCTGAAGCCTTCACAAATAAGGCTGGCCTCCTCCCTCCTAAAATGTTCGTGCGATGTCCTTTGACAGAAGTATTCCCGCCACCGTGGAGTACTAGGCTGGGCTCAGCTCCAAGCAGTCGGGTTGCGTAAGTTCGTAGTGCGAGTTCCGCACCCCACTTCGCCTTGTAGCGCACTAAAAATCGACTTGCTTCCTTGCGTGACCATCGATTCTTCATGGTTTCACACCACCAGAAGTTTTAAGTGCATTAATCATAAATTTAGCATTCTCTGAAGGAGTCTTTCCGTCAAACACCGCGCTTCCGGTAACAACTACGTCCACCCCTAATCTACCCACATCGGTGATGTTGTCCCGCTTGATACCGCCATCTACTGCAACCAATATTTCGTTACCTGATTTTTCAACCATCTTCTTAACTTGCCTTACCCTCTCATGCGTCGATTCAATAAATTTCTGCCCTCCCCAACCAGGGTTGACCGACAAAAGTAATATCATCTCTAGCTCTCCTAGGAGCGGTCCAAGGGCTCCAAGGGAAGTTCCTGGATTGAGCGCCACACCGCGAATCAATCCACGCGACGTATCATTTGCATTTTCCATCTTGCCTAGTTTCTGTAAGACTTGGTGGGGGTGTCGGCACGACTCCACATGAATAGTAACTAAGTCAGCTCCAGCAGTAACGTAGTCAGTCACCTTTTCCAGCGGTTCCTCAATCATTAAGTGGACATCTTTCAAAAGCGACGTTTTAACGGCTGCAATAAGAGGTGGGCCAAAGGTCATCGATGGACAAAAACACCCGTCCATCACATCAAAATGGATGGCCTTGGCACCCATGCACTCTACCTCGGATACTTCTGAGCCAAGATGTAGCAGGGCGGCGGTCACGCTAATAGTAGGTGCAAATTCCCTGAGCATCTTCAAGGAAGTAGTAGTCATTTCTTGCTGCCCTGCCCCACCTCTTCCTTCTTCCTAGAAAGAAAGTAGTCGTGAGCATGTTCAGGTGTTTCCCCTTCATGAACAACCTTGCGAACAGCCTGAATCATCGTGATCGGGGCATCAGACTGGAAAATATTTCTACCCATATCAACTCCTGCAGCTCCCTGCTGAATAGCACTCGAGGCCATCTTTAAGGCATCAAGTTCGGGCAGTTTCTTGCCCCCTGCAATCACGATAGGTACAGGACAAGAAGCAGTAACAGTCTCAAATCCTTCAGGGACATAATAGGTCTTAACATAGGATGCCCCAAGCTCCGCGCATATCCGACATGCCAGCCGCATGTACTTTGCGTCGCGAACCATCTGTCTTCCAACTGCCGTCACGGCCAGCGTGGGGATGCCGTAACGATTTCCAGCGTCAACCAGCCGCGTAAGATTGTGAACGGTTTGTGTTTCAAATTCACCGCCGATGTGGACTTGCACAGCCATAGCCGAACAGTTGAGACGAATAACGTCCTCAATATCGACTGCAAGCCGTTCATTTGACAACTCTTTTAGAACACTTGGCCCACCACTCGACCTCATAACAATTCCTTTAGCATAAGTTGGCGGAATGATTGAGCGTAGAATGCCACGCGTCAGCATGAGCGTGTCTGAGTAAGGCAGCAGAGGTAGGATGTTGACGTCGATCCGCTCAAGACCGGTTGTTGGGCCCTGGAAGTACCCGTGATCAACTGCCAACATGACGGTTTTCCCCGTGTCAGGGTTAAAAATGTTTGAAAGCCGGTTCCTCGTTCCCCAATCCAGGGAATTCGAACCCTTTAGGAAGAACGGCTTGCTTATCGTGGGAACGTCCACATGGAATCGTTCCCCTTCCGTAACATTATCAACATCCGCCATAACAAATCTCCCCTCACTGACCGCAAACTTAGCTTACGGCTCTTAAGAAATAGAATATATCTCACCCCTGCAAGAAGTCACAATCCAGCAATCTGATCTCCTGTACTGGCAAACGCCTCTCTTGAAAGGACAAAATCTTAGCAAGGCCACTAGACAACATAACAAAGCCATTACCCATTCTTTCAAATTGTGACCGACAAATCCAGTGGGGCTACCAGGCAATCTTAAAAACCATGATTTGCCAACAACTAAATCAGTATCTTTAATCCCCTCCAATAAGTTGAAATTTGGGATCTTCAGGAACGAAGGTGATTTGATAAAAGGCAGGAAGATGAGCCCCTAACAACTTTTGGCTGTCCGTCGTCACATGGCCCATAAAAAATACTTTCATGGAGTTTTGAATCCAAATTTAGAGCTTCCGTTCGCTGGTCTGTTTCTCAGAGGGAGGCCTGCTTTTCTTTTCGCGTTTCCTTTCACGCTCCAAAACCCTTTCACTGACAAGAATCTTGGCTCCATACCGTATACCAAGGGCGATCGCATCGCTTGGGCGTGCATCGAAAATCTCTTTAGTTTCATCCTTACCCAACACCAAATCAGCGAGAAAAGCTCCTCCTTGGATGTCCCGAATGACAACCTTTTCCACTCGCCAGCCGTTTCGATCCAAAAAGTTCTTAAAAAGATCATGCGTCAAAGGTCTTGTGAATTTCTCCCTTCTTAACGCCAAGCTGATTGACCATCCTTCAGCTTCCCCAACAATAATGTGCAAAAGGTCGATTGTATCAATCGATCGCAAAGCTAAAACAACGCCTTCACGAGTTCGGGTGACATTTTCCAGAATGACTTCCTGCATCTGATTACTTTCCTCTGCACTCAACAATATTCCCGGCATCAAAAAAAGCATTAAGCAGAGATATAGTTTTCTTTTCATATTTGTGCTCCAGTTTTTAAAGGGCGATGGTTTCGTTGCAGGTAAATTTTAAGTCTGGTACCCAAGGAGAAAAACTATAACCCTATGATATTGTAGCCCCCGTCAACAAAAATAACTTCGCCGGTGATGCCGCGTGCAAGGTGACTAGCCAAGAATACAGCGACATCACCAACCTCAGCAGGGTCTGTATTCTTTCGCAGTGGTGCCCTCTCTTCTACCGCAGTCAGCATGGCGGAAAAATCTTTAACCGCCCGCGCTGATGCGGTCTTAATGGGTCCAGCCGAAATAGCGTTAACGCGGATACCCCGTGGACCAAGTTCGCTTGCAAGGTAGCGGACGCTCGCTTCAAGCGCTGCTTTTGCCACGCCCATAATATTGTAGTTCTTCACAGCACGAGTTGACCCAAGGTAGGTCATGGTCACAACGGATCCTCCTTCGAGCATCAGCGGTGCAGCGTGATGAGCCACTTTAATCATTGAATAGGCACTCACGTCGAGTGCCAGAGAGAACCCCCCCCGAGATGTTTCGTGCAATGGTCGATCCAAATCTTCCCGATTAGCAAAGGCTAAGCTGTGAATCAAGACATCTAAGCCAATACCTTCTTGTTTGAGAGAATCAAAAAGTTGGGTCACCTCTGCGTCCTTACCCACATCACAAGGAAGGATTCTTGACGCTTTTAAGCCTTTGCCTAGATCCTCTGCTGTCTTCTTTTGTCGCTCCCCTTGGTAAGTAAGGATTAGCTGGGCACCCTCTCGCACTACTGCCTGCGCTACAGCCCAAGCAATGCTCCAGCGATTAGCAACTCCCATCACCAGCACAGTCTTTCCTCTCAATAATGCCATTCTCTCGCCTCAACGGTGGGATGTATCTCGAAGAATTCTCTGGCTCTCAAAGATGTTATTCCAAAGAATAGAGAAGCTTCTATCACTTCTCTTTCCGGGTCAATGAAAATCTTAATCAGGGAATGGTACACTAGAACACTGCCTGAACTGGAAACTTGGCACGGAATTTTTTCCTTGCCCTTCCCTTGGGCCCGTAAAGAAAGGTAATTAAGGAGCTAAGCTGTGACCCGATACGAAAACCAGACCTTCGAAAATGAGCATCTGATACTCGACGAAGCGATATATATCAACTGCAAATTTAAGAATTGTAGTATGGAATACGCTGGAGGGGACACTCACGTCCAAAATTGCCAGGGGGACGAATGCCAGATGATCTGGAGAGGAGCAGCTCAACGGACCGTCCTGCTGCTCCAATCAATCGGCGCCTTGCCAGTACCGACGGCTCCAAACCCAAAAGGACAGGGACTAGTGCAATAAATCTTCCCACCACAATGGGAGCCTAACGCAGGCGGGTTAGGTTCCTACTCGGATAGTGCAAAATAACCATTCTTTGCACGAACACGAAATTTTTTATTCTTAGCCCGGATGGTAATTTCCCGAAACGTACCATCACGTTTCTGGTTAGTGGAAACATAGCCAAGGCTGTACTGACTGCGAAGTTCGTTAGCAATAGCATTGAAGTGCCTTCCCAACTCCTTTGCAGCCTGAGGGAAAAATGACATGCCCCCAGTTTCCCGAGTTAGTCGCTTGAGAACTCTATCCCCCCGCCCCTTCATGCCAGTCCGATTGGTGCTGATCGCATAAAGAATAACTTCGGCACGCTGCACCATGGCAAGTACTTCCTCGCGGGAATGCTCACTCTGGTTGTCAACACCATCACTCAATATAACCAAGGCTCGTCGAATGTAAGGTTCTGGTTGGGGCGTGAGAAGAAGTTTCTCTCTAGAGGAAAAGTAGATGGCATCATAAAGGCGAGTGGTGCCACCCGCCTGCAAGTTACTGATTGATTCAGCAAGTTCTCCCGCATTGTCAGTTAAGTCTTGGACAAGCTGGGCTTCGACGTCAAAGCTTACCACGAACGCCCGATCGCGCCCTGGCCGGATGGCCTTATCAACAAAATCAACAGCGGCCTGTTGCTCGAACCGCAAACGCCCACGGACACTGTTCGAGGTGTCAATTAGTATGCCTACCCGCAAAGGAAGATTGGTCTCACGACTAAAGAAGCGAATCTTCTGCAAAACTCCATCTTCCCAAACTAAAATATCATCTTTATCAAGACCCACCACAAAATGATTCTTCTTGTCCATCACTGTAAAAAGTACATTGACAAGATTCACCCGAACTTGGATCTGGTTCTTGTCTAGTGTACGCGAAGTCCCAGCTTGTTCAGGCCGGGAGGGTTGCTGGGAACTCCCTAGTCCGACTACCAGAAAAACCACAAATATTAAGGATATAGGCCAAGTTTTTTTCACAAACATCTCACCTATCCTGATTCTAGGCGGCCTTTTAACCAAGGTCAAGAACCCTTGCCAAACGCCACTCTCAAGGGGAAGTTGATCAAAGTCTCCCCAGAAATTCCTCCAGCTCGACTGGAAGTGCCGCACGAAATATCATCTCTTCTTCTGTTGAAGGATGGCGGAAGCGGATTTCCTCGGCGTGGAGAAAGTTACGCTCCAAAGTACCCCACCAACGCCCTTTCAATCGGTAACGAGAAGGGGCTCCGTAAAGCGTATCACCTACAACCGGCTTACCCTGTGCCGAAAAATGAACTCGTACCTGGTGAGTTCGGCCCGTTTCAGGGCGGGCACGCAAGAGGGTAAATTTCTCAAACCGTTTCGTAACTTCAAAGCTTGTCAGGGCAGTACGGGAGGCTAATCCGCCAGCACGCATTCTGACCCGCCGCCTGCGATCGCGACCCACCGGAAGACTGATCTTGCCATGATTCTCGGCAATTCGACCATGAACCAGAACGCAGTAAAACTTTGTAACAGTTCTTGCTTTGAATTGCTCAGAAAGATTACGGTGAGTCTCATCGTTTTTTGCAACCACCATCAGTCCGGAAGTCATTTTATCCAATCTGTGGACAATGCCAGGTCGGAGCTCATTGTCAGAGGAAGATAGTCTTCCAAAGTGAAAAAGTAGGGCATTGACTAGTGTACCTGACTTTACCCCAGCCCCCGCATGGACTACCATTCCGGCAGGCTTATTCACAACCGCAAACTCCGGAGCGTCAAAGACAACCTCTATAGGCAGGTCTTCAGCAAAAGCATCCCGTGTAACTTGAGAGGGCTCCACAAGGATTCGTTGTCCAATCGCAACAGATTGACCAGTTTTATGAGGTAGATCGCCCTCGATTCTCACCCGACCTTCATGAATCAACCGTTGGATCTGGCTCCTGCTCCAGGTAGGTATGCGCAAGGCAAGGAAGCGGTCCAATCGAGACGCCTCTTCCTTTTTTGTAACAGTGAACTGAAGGATCGCTTTTGGAGAAGAGGTCATTTGGATCGAAAGCTGTCAATGATCAGCAATCCGGCACCAACAGTAATGGCGCTGTCGGCAAGGTTAAAAGTAGGCCAGTGGTGCTGACGGAAGTACACATCTAGAAAATCTACAACGTGGCCAAAGCGAATTCGGTCTACTAGGTTTCCCAGGGCTCCGCCGAGCAGCAACGACAATCCCACCCCTAATTCCCATCGGAGGGAACGGCAACGGATCAATAGGAAGACAACCACTCCTAAGAGTACCAGCGAAACGCCGATTAACATAAATGTCTTCCAAGGCCCGGGGAGATCGGAAAACATCCCAAAAGCTGCTCCAGTATTTTTTGTATGTGTCAGATCAAACCACCCGCGAACCACTGAGATTCTAGAGTGAAATGGAATGCGAGCTTCGACCATCTGCTTCGTCACCTGATCACCAACAAAAACTGCAATAGCAAGCAGCCAATATAGCAGCCAGGGATCAGCAAGGTGTGAGAAAAATGAGGTCTTCGAGTGGTTCATTGGCTTAATTCATTCTCAATTAAATCAAAAGGATAAAGGAAAAAATAAAATCTACACAGGTACCTCTGCCAACTAACAGGTGGTCGGTGCGATCACCGCAAGAGTCTTTGAGCACCGGGGACATACCGAAGGATAACTTCTATCCTGGCCAACGCCGGTTGAATAATTCCAGCAACGGCTGCACTTTTCACCTTTAGCCCGTTCCACGGATACCTCAATTCCTTCAAGTCCTGTTTGGGTGGTGGTGGGCAACGAGGCTGAAGTGGTTTCAACCTGAGAAACGATGAATAGGGTTGCCAGGAAATCCTTGTATTGATCGAGAAGAGGAATCCAATTCTTATCAGCACGTATATAGACTTTGGCTTCCAGCGGATTCCCAATTAATTTCTTATTTCGGGCAGCTTCAAGGACCTTGAGAACCTCATTACGGAGTGAAGTTAGGAGCGGCCAGTTCTCAAGTCGGACTAACATACTGGCACTCAAATCCTTACGAAGGTCAGCAGCAGGAATAAACTGTGCCATGTGTACACTGTCAATCTTCACTCCTTTAGAAGGAAACTTCTGCCAGACTTCCTCGGCAGTAAAGCACAACACAGGAGCCACAGCTCTCACCAACGCATCCAATAAAATAAAAAGTCCCGTTTGTGCGGACCTGCGCTCCTGGGATTTGGGTGGAGAGGTATAGAGCCGATCTTTAATGACATCAAAATAGAATGCACTTAAATCAATAGTGGTAAAATCATAAAGCGTTCGATAAACCTTGTGAAACGAACACTCGTCGTAGCCCTCGTAGACTCGCTCCAATATCTCCGCGGTTCGCCACAGTACCCAAGCATCAATTTCCTCCAGTTCGCTTTTCTCTACCATATCTTTGCTGGGATCAAAATCATGGAGATTTGCCAGGCAATACCGGAAGGTGTTACGAAACTTCCGATAAGCCTCCGAAAGGTGCAAAAGAATATCCTTAGAAACCGTTACGTCCTCCCCTACCACAACAGAGGCCACCCAGAGGCGAAGGATCTCCGCCCCATAGTCCTTGACCACTTCTTCGGGGTTAATTACGTTCCCGGCAGACTTTGACATTACCCCACCGCTAGATGGGTCAATTACCCAGCCGTGGGTCATTACCGTCCGATAAGGAGCCTTCTGTTTCAGGGCAACGCCAATCAGTAAGGAAGAGTGGAACCAGCCTCGGTGCTGGTCTCCTGCCTCCAGATACATGTCGGAAGGCCACGGCAGATCCTCACGGCTCCCAAGCACCGCCAGATGGCTGGATCCAGAGTCGAACCAGACATCTAGGATGTCCTTTTCTTTATAAAATGCGGATCCTTTGCACTTAGGGCAATGAGTCCCCGGTGGGACTAACTCCTCAGGACTGCGTTTGTACCAAGCATCAGCTCCTTCACGACGAAATATATCCACCACATGGTGACCAATAGCCGGGTCAAGCAATGGGTCCTCACAAACCTCGCAATACAAAACGGTGATAGGAACACCCCAAAGTCGCTGCCGAGATATGCACCAATCAGGCCGAGCAGCGATCATGTTGGTAATGCGATCTTCACCCCACTTAGGTAGCCACTGTACCTTACGGATCTCATCTAGGGTTTTTTTTCGCAATTTGTTATGATCAACCGAAATAAACCACTGTTGGCTGGCGCGGAAAATTACAGGTTTGTGGCAGCGCCAACAATGGGGATATGAGTGACCAATCTCCCCTGCGGATCCAGCCAAGGCACTACGGTCCCCCAAAAGTTTAATAATTGCTTCATTGGCATCAAAGACCTTTTTGCCAATATATTCTGGAAGTCCTTCGACAAATTCACCTGCCCGTCCAACAGGACAATGAATTTCAATCCCATACCTAATGCCGGTTTCGAAGTCCTCACGGCCATGACCTGGAGCGGTATGGACACAACCCGTGCCCTCAGTAGCAGTAACATAGCTGGCCAGGACACCCAAAACCTCACGCTCTAGGAAGGGGTGTTTAAATCGAAGTCGGTCAAATTTCTTACCCGGAATCCTAGTTAAGACATTTGCTAATGCTAGTCCGCTTGCCTCCTGTACCGGCTTGTGCCGGCGACTCTCCACAAGTAAAACATCTCCCTGGCTATCGGTGACTGCAAAGTAGGTAAACTTGGGATGAAAAGCAACGGCCATACTAGCAGGGAGGGTCCATGGAGTCGTCGTCCAGATAAGAACAGATACCTTACGACCTTTAAGTTTGGGGTCAAGCTTAGCAGGGTCATCGAGAAGAGAGTATTTGACATACACGGAATGGCTTAGTCGATTTTCATATTCAACTTCTGCCTCCGCTAAAGCTGTTTTGCAGGAAATGCAATAGTGGACTGGCTTTAAACCACGATAAACGTAACCCTTTTCGAGAAATCTGACAAAAGCCTGGGCAATCGTCGCCTGGTAGCCAGATTCCATAGTCAAGTAAGGTTTGTCCCACTCTCCCAGAACTCCCAGGCGCTTGAATCCTTTCCGTTGTAGTTCAACATATTTCTCAGCATAACGTCGACAGCGAAGTCGAAACTGCGATTCGCTCATTTCAACCTTCTTGGCCCCCAGCTCTTGGTCAACTTTGATTTCGATAGGTAATCCATGACAGTCCCAACCAGGGCGGTATGGAGAATTAAAACCAGACATAGTTTTTGCCCTGATAACAAAATCTTTAATCATTTTGTTCAGGGCGGTACCCAGGTGGATTTTTCCGTTAGCATAAGGAGGGCCGTCATGAAGAATGTAGGTTGGAGAATCCTTGCGAGCCTCACGAATCCTGGCATACAGTTTGCTCGAGTCCCATTTTTCAAGCATTCTCGGCTCGTTCTGTGGCAGGTTCGCCTTCATCGAAAAGGTGGTGCGAGGCAAATTAAGTGTATTTTTCAGATCCTTGGATTTTCCCATCGTCTCCCCTGTAAAACCATTATAAGGATGGGTCAAATTAGAGTCCAGCCCAGCACAAAAAACCGGCTCTCTAATTAGCCTTCTTTAGCAATTAACTTGAAATGAAACCTGAGGAAATAGGCCAATATGCTAAGATGTCCCAGAGAAATGCAGGGTATTGAAAAGATCATGATTCCCGGAGCATGAAACCAATTTGGCTAAGAGGACATCCAACAAAACGTAAGGATCGATTCTACTTTCATTGCCTCTTACAAGAAATTGAGCCCAAACAGGCTAGTGCAGGCTGATGGGTACTGCTGGCGATAACAACGGAAGCAAATGGATATCACGCAATTAAAAATCGTAGGGATCAGAGGAAAAGGGTCCATGGACCGCTTAGAGGTGGCACCGAATGGACTAGACTGCAACTTCACGATTCTTCCTGCTGGGTCCCTGGCTAGCTCTTTAATGGCCCAGATCCGAATATTCCTTCGCAAGCAGGATTACAAGGGCAGAACAGCTACACCGCTTAGACGGCTTCCCATCACAGAAATGAAACCGTGGTTCCTAGATATTCCTAATCGGTTTCGGATCGCATTCGCCAAGCCAAAATCGTGGCAGGGCTCGGTTAAACCAATTGAACTACCCGACATGTGGGCTGACTACCAGCCACAAAAAGCATCTTGGATAAACTCTGCATTAGCCCATTTAATGATGGTAGCCATCTTCACTGTTCCATTCTACATCCAAAGACTCCTGAATCCTCCTGTAACGGAAAGTGCAACCTACGAGGTCATCGATATTTCTCCTTACATGATGCAGCTCGCTGGATCTGACAAGCAGGCTGGCGGAGGGGGAGGTGGTGGCGACCGCTCACCTACTCCAGCTCCCAAAGGCGCCATACCTAAATTTGATTTGATGCAGTTCACTCCGCCACAGGCAGTACTCAAAAATCTGGAACCTGAACTACCGGCAGACCCTTCATTGCTTGGTCCGCCACAACTGCGACTGCCAGCTATGAACCTGGCTCAACTCGGAGATCCGATGGGGCCTGATTTTGGCCCTTCTTCAAATGGCCCAGGGTTCGGAGGTGGCATTGGCAGTGGCGAAGGCACCGGCATTGGATCCGGACGGGGTGGGGGTCTCGGCCCAGGCAGAGGGGGAGGAACTGGAGGTGGTGCCTATTCAGTAGGAGGAAACGTATCGGCGCCCGTGCCAATCTACAAACCAGAACCTCCTTACTCGGAAGAGGCTCGTAAGGCTAAGTATCAAGGGACGGTAGTGCTGCTAATCGTTGTGGATAGTCAAGGAAATGTAACGGACGTAAGTGTCTTGAAGCCACTTGGAATGGGCCTTGATGAAAAGGCTGTTTCCACAGTTCAGACCTGGAAATTCCAGCCAGCACTACGTAACAATACTCCCGTTGCGGTCCGTGTCTCAGTGGAAATTACCTTCCGTCTATTTTAGAACTTGCTCCTTGCAACGGATATCCATTTTTTCTCCAAACACAACCATACCTCCTGAACTCGCACTTGTCTCCCAATCAAGCAACTATTAAATCTTCGGAATCCAAACGGATAACAACCAATAAATCTGGAATTTAGCACTGTTGCGACTCCAAGCAAAAAATGCGAGACTAAAAGAAAGTAGTCCTGGGAGGTCGTCCAACGGTAGGACGCGAGATTCTGGTTCTCGTTATCGGGGTTCGAATCCCTGCCTCCCAGCCAATCCTTAGTCATCCTACAGCTCCCACACCTACTATTCGGAAAGTTGCAGGGATTCAAGGTAGCTGAAAGAGAAGATTTACATGTTGCTTCGCAAAAAAGGCCTCGCGCTCCCTTCAGTGCTGGCATCCGCTGCCGCCTTCCTTTTTGGAAGTGCTCTAGAGGAGCGACCATACAGTTGGTCAAGTTACTTTAACCCAAGAAGTCGCTGAGCTTAGGTTGATTAAAGGGGAAATCACTGGGCTTAACGAGTTGATTACTGCCATATGCAACAACCAGCTCTCGGTCGCAAGTGCAGGCGCAGCAGCAACGGATTGCGACTAAGCTAAGCAAAAATACTTTTAAGGTGCAAGTGCTGGT
>CAZSDV010000021.1:16884-19607 GCA_964605715.1 uncultured Acidobacteriota bacterium | reverse complement strand
GTTTTAGGAACCAGCCCTATTCCTCTGGAATAAAAGTATCAGAGAGCCGGACGCTCTTAGGCAAGAATGTCGTGGAGTACGTGTCCGGCAACATCAGTCAGCCTCATATTGCGGCCGCTGAAGCGGAAGGTTAGTTTGGTGTGATCGAGACCCAGGAGGTGGAGTACGGTCGCATGTAGGTCGTGCACATGAACCCTGTTCTCAATAGCGTAGTAACCAAATTCGTCAGTAGCCCCATAAACAGTTCCCCCTCTAATGCCGCCGCCTGCCATCCACATAGTGAAACCAAAAGGGTTATGGTCGCGACCAACGCTCTTTTCCCCCCCATTTGCAGAGAACTGCGATGTTGGTGTTCGTCCAAATTCTCCACCCCACACAACCAACGTTTCATCTAGCAAGCCTCGTAGTTTCAAGTCCTTCAACAGGCCTCCAATAGGTTTATCCACTGCTTTACAATTTACACGGTGGCCCTCTTCTAATCGTGAATGCTGGTCCCATCGGTCAACTCTGGGATCCTTTACTGCACCGATCAATTCAATAAATCTGACTCCCCGTTCCACCATCCGCCGCGCCAGCAAACACCTTCGGCCGAACTCCTGAGTATCGGCATCATTCAAGCCATAAAGTTGCCGTGTCGCTTCACTTTCATCCCTAAGATCAAGCAGGCCAGGGACTTCCATCTGCATCCGAAAAGCCAGCTCATAGTTAGCGGCAGAAGCCTCCACTTCGCTCACCCCACTAAATCGATCAAGAGCTCCCTTGTTAAGCTTCCTGATTAAATTAAGCTTACTCTTCTGTAATTTGAGATTTTTCTCCAGCGGCTCAAGGTCAGCAATGGGATGCTCGCCGTTTCGAAAAAGCGTCCCCTGGTAAGTAGCTGGCAGAAAACCACTGCCAAAAAGATCTAATCCTCCAGGCGGAACCACTCCGCCCTCCAATACAATAAACCCCGGAAGGTTCTCTGACTCACTACCTAGCCCGTAGGTAACCCACCCACCTATGCTCGGGCGCCCCTGAAAACCAGAACCCGAATGCATGAAATAATTCGCAGCAGTGTGTTCAGAATGGTCGGAAACCATGGAGCGGATAATGGCCAGATCATCAACCATTTCCCCAACGTACGGAAATAGTTCGCTAACTTCTGTACCCGAATTCCCGTATTTTTTGAACTCGAACGGCGACCCAAAAATCTTATTACTAATATTGAATACCGTCGTCGGTGTTTCCATGGGAATGGGTTGACCATGGTCTTTTCTAAGGCGCGGTTTCGGATCAAAGGTGTCCATCTGTGAAGGGCCACCGTCCATGAACAAAAAAATGACTGACTTCGCTTTGGGTGCAAAATGGGAGGGTCGTGGAGCCAGAGGATTAAAATCTGCATTCGATGAAGCACGGGCCCATTTATCCGCCATTAAGTACGTTAAAGCTAAACCCCCAAAACCGTTGGCAGATCTACACAGCATCTCCCGCCTCGTCATTCCCGGTTTAGCTAAATGAACTTGGTGCCCCATTTTTCTCACCGCACGTAGATAAATTCAACAGAATTGAACAGCGAATGAGCCAAGTCGGCCCAAACTTGCTCTTTCAGGTCTTCACCAGCTGTAAGCTCTGCTGTGCTCCGATAATAGGTTAGCTGTCTTTCTAAAAAATCTTCCACTTCGGCCACTTCCCACTCCTCCGGCAAACGTCCAAAGGAAGAAGCATACATTTTTTCCACCCGGCGAAGTGTTTGGGTTTCAAATTTCATCAACTTCTGGGCCCATCTCCGCGCGCTTAGGGCAACAAATTTATTGTTCATTAGTAAGAGCGCTTGGGAAGGCACGGTTGACAGGCTCCGCTTACCAATGGTTGAAATTGGCAATGGGTAGTCAAAAGTCAGAAACATCGGCGTCAGAAAATTGCGCCGAACCTCGATATAAATACTTCGGCGGCCTCCACTATCAAGTGGTCCGGAGGGTGGCCTCCCTCTCCCGATCTGATGTTTACTTATGTATGGTGTCAGGCTTGGGCCAAACAAAGTTGGGTCAAGTTCGCCTGAAACAGCCAGAATGGCATCGCGAATAACTTCCCCCTCAAGTCTCTTGACTGGCATGTGCTGAAGCAGCTTATTCTCTGGATCAATAGACTCAGCCCTCTTACCTGCTTTGCTTGACATACGATAAGTGCTACTCAATAGAATGCTTCGGTGCAGTGCCTTTACCGACCAGTTGTTCTCAACAAATTTGTGTGCCAGAAAGTCCAACAACTTGGGATGGGTAGGCAGCTCACCCATCCTGCCAAAATTATCAACTGAACGAACCAATCCTTGGCCAAAGTGATGCTTCCAGATTCGGTTTACCATCACACGAGCGGATAAGGGATTTTCAGGGTTTGCCAACCAGCGGGCAAGTTGAAGTCGGCCACTCCCCTCAGATACTGACTTTGGAAACCCTCCCGAAATCACCCGCAGCGTGCCACGAGGCACCTCCTTTCCCAGATTTTTATGATTGCCGCGGATATGGATGCGGATATTAAGCGGCTTATCATCTGCACTGACAAGTCCGAATGTCGACGTCGGCAAATTTTTCTCAAGGGTAATCCGGCCCTCCTGAAGACGCCTGATGGAAACCTGCTTGCTTAAACCGAGGAAACCCAGATTATCTTCCAACTTTCCAGTAGGACTGAGGGCTGCAAGGAGTATTCTTTTCTCAACCTTGTCAGTGCCATCCTCCTGAATAATCCTC
>CAZSDV010000021.1:16124-16874 GCA_964605715.1 uncultured Acidobacteriota bacterium | reverse complement strand
CATCTTCTGATAGGCCACCGCAAGATCTTCAAGTGAGTTGACGTCTTGATCTTTTAGTAAAGCCATCACCAAGGGGTGCACAGGGGAGGAAAAGGGAGGTGGTTCCTTGGAATCAGAAAATACAATTTTATCCACAGCAATATGTCCATCGCGACTTCGGTCCACAATCTCAAAAAAACAGTCACGCCCGATTTCCTTAGTTAAGGTAACTGTCTTCCAGTTGAGATCACCCGTCCCATCAGGCATGCCGTATTGCGACTTATAACCGCTCGAAACAATGCTAAATCGCAGCTTGTGCAATGTCTTGCTAATTTCTGTTTTACCAGGAGGACTGTTAAAGTGGTGGCTAAAGTTTTCTTTGCTGCCGGCCATGCGAATATGAGCATAGAGCTTCGGCATCTTGAATTTCTTAGAAGTTAAGGAGCCAACCAACCGATCCGATCCACCACCGAAGGAATTCGCGATGCCCATCCCCCGAAATCCGCGTAAAGGTTGATTTGGGTAAATTCGACGCTGAGGTCGGCCACCAAAGGCCTGTCCTTCAACTCGCCAACCTTCATAGCCCGATTTCTCAAAGTCTTCGAACACAATATCCCCACGCTTTCTGGCAATCAAATTCAGGGCCTCCTTCGAACTACCCCGTTGTAACTCTTCACGTACCACCGCCAAGAAATCTAAAAAGGGCAAATTGGCACCCTTGCTTGTTCGCTGTGCTAATATAGAGAAAGGATAAAAGATATGCCCTCGATC
>CAZSDV010000021.1:11765-16114 GCA_964605715.1 uncultured Acidobacteriota bacterium | reverse complement strand
TATAGAGATAACTAACCCACGCCCGCAGCATAACCACATCTAAGGAACGTTCCTCAGCAAGCTTCACTGTTGCTTTCTCTCGCTCATTCTTCTCTTCTGTTTTTTCTGCAGGAGAGCATCCCACATCACCACACCAAGTAGCTTTTCGGAAAGTTGAAGTTGCTGAGGAAATCAGCTCCGCCGCTCCCAACATGTAGACAGTGAGTAATTTAGAAAGGGGCAACCAGGCAGACTGAAGAAGTTCGTCTATATGATAGGTCTTATCCGCAATCATTCCGTTAATAACCATAATATCTTGAGCACGATCGGCCGAGTCTATTAATGCCTCTCGAATTTTAGTACTGTGAAAGATCCCACCAAGAGAATAATAGTCAGCAGTGGAAATTGGATCGAACTTGTGGTCATGGCAGCGAGCACAGGCAACCGTCAATCCCAGGAAAGCTTTTGACATCACGTCAATCTGGTTGTCTACCTGGTCAGCGACAGCCTTTTCTGAATCAACGGCGCTATTTAATACTTCCCCGAACCAATAAAATCCCGTACCCAGGGAAGACTCCAGTTGGCTGCCGTTGAATTTCGTTCGTTGTTCATCCAGAAGATCCCCGGCAATGTGCTCCATTATGAACTGGCTGTAAGGAAGGTCGTCATTGAAAGCTCGAATAACATAGTCGCGGTAACGCCAAGCATCAAGCTTCTCCTCGTCGGACCACGTCCAACCAATGTCGGCCCCAACGTTCACCATAGTGGGGTGAAGCCAGAAGGCGGTCAATTACTTTTTGAAATGCGGAAACGGACCTGTCAGTCAGGAATCCTTCGATGTCTTCCGTTGTTGGTGGTAAGCCAGTCAGGTCAAAAGTGACACGCCGCAGCCAGGTGCGCCTGTCAGTGGGAGGAGCAGGAATTAAACCCTTCTCTTCAAGTTTTGCAAGAATAAAATTGTCGGTTGGTAACGTAGGCCAATCACTTTGTTGGACATTAGGTGGTGAATGATAGGTAACAGGGCTAAAAGACCAGAATTTCCGTACTTCCGTATAATTGATTCCTTTCTCCTCTTCTATCGCAGGAACTGACTGGACCTGAGGATTCGGTATAGGAGCACCCATCGCAACCCAGGCAATAATATCAGCAATCTCCTCTTTTTTAAGTTTGCCAGTTGGAGGCATGGTAAGGTGAGGGTTTTTATAGGAAATGGCCTTGATGAGTAGGCTGCTTGAAGGTTTACCTGGAACCAGGGCCGGCCCTCTGGTACCACCTCGTAGGATTCCGGACTTGGTGTCCAAGCGGAGGCCTCCCATAGCCTCATTTTTAGGACCATGGCAGACGTAACAATTTTCAGCTAAAACAGGACGAATTTTTTCCTCGAAGAACTCAACATCTTGTGCCAGGGACACATTCTGGGCTCCACTAGCGACACCTACCACGAAAAGAGCGGTCCCCCATAAAACTATTGAAAATACAGGATTTCTACCTTCCACGACACCATTCCTATTACGCTCGTTTGGTTTTTCCGGCCAAGTTTAGATGTAATTTTATTAAAAGGCAAGCAACTGGGAGGGTGGGGCTAAACAATCGTGACCATGGCACAAACAAGCAAACTAGGAATTCATCAACAAGCTAGCGGACAAATAGCAAACTGAGAAGAAAAAGAAACCTAACTGGCCTCAAGACGTTTTAGAAGAAGCTGGGAGCTATAACGATATAGACAAGATACTTCAAATGGTTAAGCTGTCGCTCTCAGGGTGAAAGAATACCTTAGAGCGGAGTAATACTGACGTCATCAATCCAAACTTTTCCAGAGACTAAGTTGTCAAGTTTTCGGGTGGGTAGGCGAGCGACCTTGAGCTGTATGATCTTCGTCCTGGGCCCGGTTCTAAAATCTATAGTCACAGTCTGCCAACCCCAGGTCCCAACTAGGTCATCCGAAACCTGGTGAAGTTGAGAAAGATTGAAAGGATCGATAATCTCAAAGAATGGACCGCTGTCTGTGGTGATGTTTTCTGTGCGCATAGAAGCTTTAAAACGATATTTTTTAAGTGGTTTAACTTTCACCCACTGAAAAAAGTGCTGGTAATGCACATTATTCTTCCCTTGAAAGCGAATTAGGGCTGAATGCCCAGGAGAACGGAATATGCTTCGATCATATTCCATAACTGCACCGTTGATTCGCCCTTCACGCCAATCAAAACCAAAGGCCAAGGGCTTTTCCTCAAAATTTCCGTTCACGATTAAGTTTTCTCCACCTGAAAGGTAATAAGGCTTGGGTTGATTTGCCAGAAGTTCTGTCCAGGTCTCATGCGCCCGCGCACTCATCCCGGCAACAAGAAGTTGGTCAATATAGGGACCCGCACGTCGAAGTTCGAAGGGATCCGGGTGAGCAATAGCCCGCTTCCATACCTCCTTCGCAGCATCGAAACGCCGTTCTTCACTTAAGTAGTTTAAGTAAGCAATTTCAGTTTTCTGGTTGGGCGGAATTAAATCCTTTAAAATCTTATTGGGATCGCCTAGGGCCTTCCAGGCCGTTTCAAAAAGGGCACGGTTATAGTTGTTTGTACCCAGTAAAACTATTCTGAAATGCGTTAGGGCTGCATCAAACTTCTCCTGTCGTAAAAAGAACTGTCCTGTGGACCAGGCAACGATTGGGTTGGTTGGAGCGAGATTTGCAGCACGAAGATAGACCTCCTCTGCAACGTCAAATTTCCCTTGGTATTCAAGGTTGGATGCAAGTTGCAACCAAAGTTTTGGTTCATTTGGATTTAGCTTCATCGCCTTCCGAAAGTGAGTTTCTGATTTAGCAAGGTCCATTGCCTCCATGGTGAAGAGATAGTACCTTCCCAAAAATTGCTGGTAATCAGAATTGCTGGGGACAAGGCGAGCGGCCAGCTTCAGCTGACCTAACTCGGGCTCACGGACCAAATAGTCTGCAGCCACGGATTTTGAGGTCCAGAACGCGATCCACAAAAACATCACGATCGCAATCGCAGAAAATATTATTCTTCCATATATTGATTTAACTTCCACGAAAGGACTCCTTCCACTCCTTATGTTGCTTCCTCTCTACTCGTCACCATATTCACCAATCAAGGGTAGAGTCGATTGAGCATCCGGGGAAAGGGAATTGTTTCCCGTACATGATCTAGGCCACATATCCAAGCCACGACACGCTCGATGCCCATGCCAAACCCCGAGTGAGTGCATGAACCGTACCTACGGAGGTCAAGATACCATCGAAAAGTCTTCAGGGAAAGGCGCTGCTCTTTAAGTCGGCGCTCCAAAAGAGCCAGATCAGAAATCCTCTCGCTGCCTCCAATGATCTCTCCGTAGCCCTCCGGTGCCAATACGTCAACGCATAGCGCCCGGTCTGGCTGTCCAGGATCTGGCTGCATGTAGAAAGCCTTGGCCTTGGCAGGGTAACGGTGAACCATAATCGGCTTTTCATAAGCCTGGGAAAGTAAGGTCTCATCTGCCCCTCCTAAATCTTTTCCCCATTCGATATTGCTTCCCTTCTCCTTAAGGATTTGTACGGCTTCATCATAAGAAATACGCGGAAAAGGAATAGTAACGGCTTTAAGCTTCTCCGGATCCCGATTGAGCGTGGAAAGCTCGCTAGCTCGCCTCTCAACAACCCGTTCCACAAAGAAACTAATCAACTCCTCAGCAAGCACCATGATTTCTTCCAGATGTGCAAAAGCCACCTCCGGTTCAAGCATCCAAAATTCAGTTAAGTGGCGGCGTGTCTTCGATTTTTCCGCCCGGAAGGTAGGCCCAAAACAGTAAGTTTTTCCTACCGCAGCAATGGCAGCCTCGTTATAAAGTTGTCCTGTCTGGGCCAGAAAAGCTTTGTCTTTGAAGTAGTCCACCTCAAAAAGGCTAGTAGTTCCCTCACCGGCAGCAGGGGTCAAGATAGGGGTATCCACTAGAGTGAACCCGTGGTCGTCAAGGTAATCGCGACAGGCACGAATAATCTCGTGCCGGATTCTCAAGATCGCCCGCTGACGAGAAGACCGAAGCCACAAGTGGCGCCTGTCCATCAAAAACTCAACCCCATGGTCTTTGGGGGTAATCGGGTAAGGATCATCCTCGGGAAGAAGCTGGTAGATCTCGACGTCCGTTATATTCATTTCGTGGCCGCCTGGTGCTCGAGGCTCTTGGCGGATATGCCCCGTCGCTTGAAACGAAGACTCCTGAGTTAGCGACTTTACCTGAGAAAAAATCTCCGGGCTTACCGAATTTTTTACTACAACACACTGCATAACCCCACTCCCATCCCGAATGAGTGGAAAAAGCAGCTTGCCACTTTCCCGTTTATTGTACAGCCAACCGCGAACTGAGACCTCCTCTCCGATATGTTG
>CAZSDV010000021.1:9724-11755 GCA_964605715.1 uncultured Acidobacteriota bacterium | reverse complement strand
TGTTGGCTAGCATCTGTGATTTCAATTACCGGGGTCAACGGGATCACACCTCCGCATCATAGATCAGCAGAAATCCCCAGACTTTAGATTGCTATTCACTAGGGAGTTATCTGATGCCATTAAATTTCTCAATGATTTTTTGGACCTTCTCCAGGGGTTTGGGGATATCTTCACGGTCTCGTAGTTCAAACAGGATAGGAAATTGCTCACCGCAGGCTCGAAAATCAGACACCGTGGGAGCCCAATCGACAGTACCCTCAAAAGGGAAGAGGTGGCTGTCCTTCTCTCCCAAGTTGTCATGAACATGAATGGAGCGAATGTGCTCCTTCATAACCTGAAAACCCTGGCGCACACCAGAACCCATATGAGCATGTCCGGTGTCAAAGCAGAATCCAACATCTGAAAGTTTAGTGTATTCAAGAAATTGCACGAGTCGGTAAGGAAGTGAAATCTCATTCGGGATATTTTCAAGCAGAATAGAAACTCCTCGTTGTTTGGCAAATAATCTGAGATGTTCAATTGAAGAGAACAATAAATCAAACTTCTCCAGGGAATATTCCTCACCAGATAAACCCATATGCAGAATCAAATATTCGAAAGGAATACGCTCAGCAACCTCAATGGCCCTCCGAACCTCATCCATCGAATCAATGCGGTGACGCTTCTCTTTGTGGGCTAGGGTTACAGCTAGGCCTCCATCCCTTCCCCAATTAAAACCCTTGTACATGGGACCATGAAGGGATCGGATATGAAGGGGATGATCGGAAATCCAGCTAGAAATCTCTTCAACCTGGTCAGCATTTTGGTAGTCAAAATGTTGCCGCGCACAAAAAATCTCTAGAAGATCAAATCCGCTCCCTTCTATTTCCTGGAGGATACAAGCGTTTAGCTTCTTTCCTAGGAACAGATGAGTTGAAAGGCCAAATTGCATGATTTGAGTCTTCCTTGCTGCCAAAAGGTCATACTGGATAGGGATCCGCGTCGAAATTTTTATGGCTGCTAAATTCCTACCGAATCAGCTCAGAGTGGAAGCGTATTGGAAAAATGCGAAAGCGTCAAGCCATCCTTCTTGCAATTGCAGGGGCACGGACCTCAACTCCATTAGAACATAGCGTGAAGTAAAAACTGACCACCGTAGGAGCATCTAAAAACAAAGGATCCGCTCGATAAGCTGAACAGGAGGAGTACATCCAATACAGTTACTTGTTTTTTCCAATTCTTCAAAACCGAGGAAAGCACGTTGCGCCTCACGGACAATTTTACCGGAGAAGCATTTAAACCTGAGGGAGGTACTAACCTTGAGTAAGTTCAGGCACCCTATCTAGGGTATTTTCATAGAAAAACTAGTAATTTCACGCGGCGAAGGAGGTTCCGCAGGTTTCCCCAGGCACAATAACTGTATAAATATTGGAGGCCGGAAATAAGAGCAACGATGACCACCGACCAAAGCAAAACCAAGCCCACCGGCTGAAGAATAGGGAAGCGGACACCGAGAATAATCGTTGTAATGCTGGCCACCTGTAGCGCCATCTTTACTTTACCTAGCTCAGAGGCCGCAACCGTCAAGCCTTCTGCTGCCGCCAGGCTCCGAAGCCCGGAAATAGCATATTCACGGGCCAATATGATCACCACAGCCCATACAGGGATTATCTGAAGAAACAGTAAGGAAATAAACGCCGTCGAAGTTAGAAGCTTGTCAGCAATGGGATCAAGAAGTGTTCCCAAGGCCGTCGTCTGTTTCTTTTTTCTGGCCAGGTAACCATCGAACAGATCCGTCCCGGCAGCTACCAGAAGCACCACGATCGCCCAGAGGTTCGTCTTGGGTCCCCTCGCCAGCAGCAGGAACGCCAGCAACGGGGCAAGACCAATTCTTAGGAGGGTTAGAAAGATTGGAAAATTCATGCGGCTATTACTTATTTTAGCTCCCTTTGCTGGAGACGGCCACCGCAAAGGTACTTTCTGTTTTGGCGGACCGACTATAGCCGAGGGGTGGCTGAGTGTCAACGAACTAAAACCAAAATGCCCGTTTCC
>CAZSDV010000021.1:0-9714 GCA_964605715.1 uncultured Acidobacteriota bacterium | reverse complement strand
TCAGCTGGTGAACCCCGCGCTCGATTACGAGCCATCGAACGCGGTGAAAATTTCCTAGGACTGGGTGCATTAACTATCAGGCAAATTTGCGAGAGTTCAGAAAGTGGCGGAGAAGAGGTCGGGATTAAAGCCCGTTTCCAGGATAAACCATACTCCTCATAATTTTTGCAAGCCAAAAAAACTGGACCCTTTTCGAGTACCCTAATATGCACTACCTAAATTATCCCGAAGTCAAAAAATGAGATTAGAAACAAGCTTCTTCAAGGGTCTCCATTTTTTAAACTAGCAAAATAAGATAATCCTGATAAACCATTGATCCTGAGGGGTTAGAAGGTCAGATGAGAATTAAGATGCCTTAAATTTGTGCAAAAGTCTCACCCTCTTGAAAAGTTCAGGCAATCCTCTATTAAGTCCTTTGTTTTCCTCGAGAAAACATCGATGTTGATATAAAGTCAATTTTTTCAATAATTTACAAAGAGTCAACAGAATCAACAGCTTTCCGCCCCAGAACTTACCGTATTTTCTCATCTCTTCGAGCCGATTTTTTTTCCACAGCGTTTTCCACAGGAATCCCTATGCTAATTGTGATTCAATCCCAGGCAATGCAGTGGGAGGATGACCAAGAAAATAAGGGAATCTCGTATTCCGCAGAGAAAAAAGTTGCGGTTATGCGGAATGATATTTTAGATCAGCCAATATCAGGATTTGCAGAAACAATGTAGAGTTGTAAACGTCGCCGAATAGATTCATTGACCTGCGCCCGGATCCAAATCTCGTCTCCACGATACTCTCTGGCAATCACCTTTCCAAATTGGTACAAGGTATTAATCTTTTCCCCATCTGCAGCAGAAAATTGGAAAGTTGCATGTTGCTCAGAACATGTCAAGACCCGTTTGACCTCTGAAAGCAAAACCAAAAGGCCTTCCATTTTTGTGGCTGAAACGTGAATCTGCTCAGCACCGTGGGCGAGGCGACCAATTTCTCGATGAGATAACAGGTCAATCTTGTTAAACACATGCAGGCGCGGAGTAGAGGCGACCTCCAAATCCGCAAGAATCTTTTCCACTTCTTTGTCATGATCCGGGTAATCTGGATCGGCAGCATCGGTGACGTGGAGAATTAAATCTGCTTCTTTTAATTGGTCCAGAGTGGCACGAAAGGCCACCATTAGGTGAGGAGGGAGATGTTGAATGAATCCAACCGTATCTGAAATGAGAATGAGCCGCTTAGACTCACCCGCAAGTGAGCGCACCGTAGGATCCAGAGTAGCGAACATCTGAGGAGAGGTCAAAACTTCGGATTGGGTCAAGGCATTGAAAAGGGTGGATTTTCCAGCATTGGTATAGCCCACAAGGGAAACCATGTAGAGCTGACGAGACTCACGGAACTTCCTGTGCAGAGCCCTTTGATTGCTTACCTTCTCCAGAGATTGACGCAGTCGTAGAATGCGGCTCCGAATAAGCCGCCGGTCAACCTCTAGTTTCTGTTCTCCAGGACCACGTGTTCCAATACCACCTCCTAGTCGGGAAAGCATTACACCTCGGCCAGTAAGCCGAGGCAGGAGATAAACGAGTTGGGCCAATTCAACCTGAAGCTTCCCTTCCTGACTTCGAGCATGGCGAGAAAAAATATCCAGAATCAATTGAGTGCGGTCAATGACCTTCAGATCTAACATCCGCTCCAAATTTCGTAGCTGGGTAGGTGTAAGATCGTTGTCAAAAATCACTAGATCGGCAAGGGCAGCGCGTGCCTCTTGGCCTACTGCCTCAATTTTTCCCTTACCAAGTAGGTGGGCTGGATCGGGGGAAGACCTAAATTGCGATGCAGTTCCAACCACGCAGGCACCAGCACTTAATGTTAATTCGGAAAGCTCTCGGAAATCTTTTAGTCGGATGGTGGCTTTTGTGCCAAAAGGACGAGGCACCCTGGTAGGTCTCCAGCCCACCAAAAATGCCCGCTCAGGACTGCTCTTGGAAAGGATATTTTTCACTTGCTCCCTAAATTAGGCTCATGCCAGTCACCAGGTAATTCACAGGGCATTACCAAAGTAAATATGACATGGTTGAAAATTAGCTACCTCTGATGGTTAAGATCCAAAGCCACTGGATACTTGTCAAAACTGAAAATACACCCCAGGAACCTTGCCCTTACCTGCTGAATATGCCCGTTACCTGAATTCTTCCTTTCGGGCATTACCCACGAATCCTTCCTGAATATTTTATATGCTCTCTAGCTCATTCTGCTCTCGTGCTGCCTTCTGGGGTGGCTGTGCAAGCTTGCTCAATTTTCCAAAACCCCCCTAGATGCAGACTGCCTCTCCTCCGAAGGAAAGGGTCAATTCTGCAGGCGGCCAACCAACCACTTCTTTATTCGCCCCTGAACATCAGGATCATCACCAAAACCCTCGAACCACCGGGGTTTACCCTGGTGTCGAAACCAGGTCATCTGGCGTTTCGCATAACGACAGGTATCTCTCTGGGTGGCAGCTAATGCTTTTTCAGAAGACAGCTCACCGCGTAACACCCCTAAAGCATGTTGGTAGCCGATTGCCCCAAATGACTTCATCCTAGGGGAATAACCGGCCCTCATCAAATCCTCAACTTCGGAGACCAAGCCAGCTTCAAACATCGCAGCGACCCGCTGCTCAATCCTCTTTACTAGCTGTGATCGAGGTGGGCTCAAACCCAATTCAATGACATCAAAGCCTGTTAAAGGACGGCGCCCGTGAGCTCGTAAATCTGACATTCTCTGCCGAGCCAGCAGACAAACTTCTAGTCCTCGGATAACCTTCTGTGCGTCGTTGGGTTGGATTGATTCCGCAGAACGAGCATCCAGGCGGGCCAGAATACGGTGAAGGTAAGGGCGGCCCTTGTTTTCCATTAAATCTCCAAGCCGTTTCCTGAGCCTGTCTGACCGGACCGGAAATTCAAATAAACCCAGTAGGAGTGCTCGTAAGTAAAAACCTGTCCCTCCTACCACAAAGGGTAGTTGTCTCCGACTCCTTACCTCTTGCAAAACTTCCTCAGCTTTGCGCCGATAGTCACCAGCGTCGAAATCCTCGTCAGGAAACGCGATATCCAACAGGTGGTGTGGAACACGCTTGCGCCACTCCAGCGGAACCTTTCCCGACCCAATATCTAGGTGCCGATAGACCTGAACTGAGTCGCAATTAAGGATCTCGCCCCCAATTTCCTCAGCCAATCTTAAGGCCAGCGCAGACTTGCCCGAAGCGGTTGGACCAACGATTGTAACGAGAGGCCACTGATTCTTCGTTCTTTGCTCTACCAAATAAT
The DNA here is from genome assembly GCA_964605715.1 of uncultured Acidobacteriota bacterium. GTDB lineage: Bacteria > Acidobacteriota > Terriglobia > UBA7540 > JAPUME01 > JAPUME01. The sequence continues at coordinate 6,421 of CAZSDV010000021.1, read as the reverse complement.
TATATTTCAAAAATACGGTTAGAATACCCTTTCAGCCTTGACAAAAAACAGGGCCTCTCATTCTCCTCTGGTGGTATAGGAAGTAATTAACCGAAACTCACGATCTTTCAACCACCCATCCTCTGGTTATAAAGATATGTAAATTGAAGGCGTAGAAGAGGGCCAGTAAACTCCTCCGGTAGGGGGGGTGCCGGAATGCTCATCTTAATGGATGCCAATGCAGCATTATCCAGCGGAAAATTTCCCGAAGAAAGAACCATATTTATCTCCCTTACATCTCCATCTCGCAAGATATCAAAAACAAATACAACTCTTCCTTTTTTTCCTAGTCGCGCCACATCCGGAATGACCATGTACCAATTGCGACGAATTGCAAACAGTAAACGTGAAAGGTAGGGGCCAAAATCTACCCCCCGAGTATCAGATAGAATGGTCGGGGCATCCATTGAGAGACTGGAAAGGGGATTGTCAAGCTGAGTCTCCGAAATTCCTGACCCCCCAGGCCCTATTACGTTCCTCTTACCTAAGTTGCGCATGACCTTCCGAATGGATTCCCCTGGAGAAGCAATAGAAAACTCCAACTCACCCTTCGAGTTACTGCTTGGACCTTGAACATCTTTCAATCGAAGACTAGGCATGTTTCCATTATTCTTCCGGTCCTGCTGTGGCTCGGCTCTTTGTTGTTTAACTTCATCCTGATCTATCTCTAATTCTCTATCCTCAGAAAAATGATCTGATGCCGGGGGAAGTTTAAGGGGCAACAACATTTCCTCACCACCGGCAATCTCCGCCAAATCTGACTCCCCTCGAGAATAAGGTATCTGAAGCGCATCAGGGACTACTTCAGGAGCATTGCCTTGCGCTCGCCGGTCCTGATCGGAGAGGATGGGAGTGTCAAGCAGAGGTGGTGAGGGCATCAAATCCGGTGGCAACCACAGGAAAAATTGTTCGTTTTCCGGTGTCTCAGGGACCACCTGGAAAGCAACCATTTGTCTTCCTGGGTTGGAAAAAAGTTTTGGCCCAATCATCAAAATCACAATGACAAGGGCATGGCTAATGACAGAAAGGAAAAATGTGGCCTGTCGTCGCCAGCGATCTGTATCACTTTGCATCCCAGGAAATACATTCGGAGCAAACCTGCCTCCCGAGGAAGCGCTTAGTCCCTTTTGGGATTTCTGACGAAAGTAGTCGCTCCAGTGAGGAGGAAAAACCACCGGCTGTGAACTTACTGGGGGTGGGAGAGGGTTTTCTGTAAATGCACGCCAACTCTTAGGGATATCAGATACCCATGACTTCAATTCAGAAACTGGCAGTCTCTGCAAGGGTGGATCTAATTCCGTATCACTCTGCTGGATCCATACTTGAAGTCTAACCCGAATCTGCCTCAAGATAGACCGGTAGAGGGAGAGCGGTGCAACAATTGTCACACCGTAATTCAGTCCCTCCGGGGACGGCCCCAACCGTCGACTTACCCCGTGAATAGGCTCATTGAGACGGATTTGGATGAGTACCATAATGGGCCGTCTGCGATACCAAGAAAAACTGTCATCTACGAAGGACGAATATGCACCCCGGCTGAACGGGCATGATTTTCAATTTCCTCCATCACTTTCTGCGCCAATTCGAGAGCCGCACGCCCCTCCTTCCCACCCACTTTAGGGGAGCGGCGGGTCCGGACACATTGCGCAAAATCTTCTAGTTGCCCCCGTAGAGGATCAAGTCTCTCCGTCTGGACCTTTTTTAAACCAATTTCTGGGCGCAGCCCACCTCTCTCTACTCCTAAAAGTATCACGTCCTGTCGCGTAAAATCGATAGATACGTACCCGCTAGCCTGAAAGAAGCGAAACTTCCGAATCTTTTCCGTGCTTACCCTACTAGCTGTTAAATTTGCCACCACCCCGCTCTTAAACCCAAGTCGGACACTAGCGATATCCACCCGATCACTCAGAATAGGCAGGCCAACAGCTCGAATCTCTGTAACCGGCTCAGCAACCAAGGAGAGAAGAATTTCCAAGTCATGAATCATTAGGTCAAACACCACATCCACATCCAGGCTGCGGGATGAAAATATACCCAAGCGGTGAATTTCAAAAAACTTGGGCTCAGACACGACACTCTCTGCCGCCTGCACTGCCGGGTTAAATCGCTCCAGGTGTCCGACTTGAAGGATGCAATTTTCTTGTTCTCCAACTTTAATCATTTCGTCCGCTTCCGCCAGGGTCCGACTGATTGGCTTTTCGACAAGCACGTCCTTTCCTGCCTTCAATGCCTCAAGCGTTACCAGAGCGTGGTCGAGGGTGGGAACAACAACGCTCACCGCGTCTACACGTGACAAGGCTTCCTGATATGACGAAAAACATGGAACCGTTAACTCTTTGGCAACCTCTTGGGAAAGTCCCGTATCAATGTCAAATATTCCTGCCAATTGAACACCAGGGATTTGGAGGTATTGACGGGCATGATTCTTGCCGTGTTCGCCAAGGCCAATGACACCTACGCGGATAGGTTCAGATACCATAGAGATCCTGCCATTACAAACATATACAAAAAAATGAAAAAATCCGCCAGCCTTTCCAATCCAACTAGGCAGCTCGCAGAGGTAGAAAGGGAAGGAATCTTGGGTCCAGCTCTAACCATTGAAACCCATGATAGCGATTCCCGCCTCATTGGCCAATTTCAAAAGTTCTTGCCGCTCAAAGAGAAGTGTCTTTTCCGCATCCACACCCAACGCGGTGGCATTCGAACGCTTCATTACTTCTATGGTCTTTACCCCTACCACAGGAACATCAAAGCGCATGTCCTGGCTAGGTCGAGCAACCTTCACTACCGCTAGACGTTTCCCGTGGCTAAAAGATGCTGCCCGTTCAATAACAGCGTCAGTTCCCTCCATAGCTTCGACAGCGACGCAGGCGCGGTCAAGTACTACGACTGTCTGCCCCAAATCAAGATCTGCAATTCTCTTGGCTACCTCACGGCCGTATTTGAGATCTGCCCGCTCGTCCGAGTTCGGCTCACGAGAAGTAAGGCTTCCTGCTCCAGCCAGGATCGGTTTCAAAAAGGAGGTTGAATCCAGAACATGGATTCCTTGGGACTCTAGCATCTTCACGAACGCGCCCAGCAAGGCATTCGTATTTTTCCGCTTCATACTTCCGAGGACACGCTTTACAAGCGAGTCAGGAGGGATCGCACTGTAAAGCTTACTGTGTTTGACCTGTCCAGCAAGAATTACCTTGTTGACCTGTTCCGCCTTCAGCAACTCCAATAGCCGCCCTATCTCACCGAGGCTAAGCCAATGAACACTGTTGGCAACCTCCGCCAGTCCGGGTGACGCTTCTTCCTTGATACCGATAACTGACATCTCCACACCTTGTTCACGTGCCGCCTCCAGCACCAGAAAAGGAAATTGTCCGTTTCCGGCAATCAATCCATAATGGATAATGTCTCCTGTATCTCTCACCGCTTTTTTATTGGTCGGTGAGGAAAATATCACTTTACAATCCCCTTTTTTGCTGTCCAGATGAATTCCACAAGCTTTTTTAGCACTTCCTGATCATCAGCTTGATCAGCCTGTTTGATCTGTTCTTTGATAGCATCCACAGCTTGTGAGGTATTCAGGCCAGGTTGCTTGAGAATACGAAATGCACCCCGGAGGGCCTGAATTTGTTTCTTGTTGAAATCTCGCCGATCAAGGCCTACTGCATTTACCCCGTAAATCTCCGCCTTCCGATCTTCGGTAGTCATGGAGAAGGGGAGAACATCGCGATTTACGGGAGTGTAAGCACCAATGAAGCTGTGTTGACCGATGCGGGAAAACTGATGAATCCCGCAATGAGCCCCCAATACTGCGTAATCTTCAATTGTCACGTGGCCACCAAGAGCCGCACCATTTGCCATCACAATGTGATCAGCCAGTTGGCAATCGTGAGCAACGTGGCAATATGCCATCAGAAGATTGTGGTTCCCGATGCGCGTCACTCCACCTCCTTGCTCGGTTCCCCGATGGACAGTTACAAACTCTCGTATTGTATTATGGTCGCCAATCTCGAGGTGCGTTATCTCTCCTTTGTATTTCAGGTCCTGAGGTTCGAGGCCGACCGATGTGTAAGGGAAAAAACGGTTCTTTTCGCCAATCCTAGAAGGACCACCCAGAACAACGTGTGAAATCAACTCGCAATCCGTACCGATTTCAACACCCGGACCCACCACACAGTAAGGACCGACGCTCACTCCTGAACTAAGAGAAGCGTTCTCATGGATAATCGCTGTAGGATGAACCTTCATGTTCCCGGACGGTCCACGATGGCAAATTGAACTACGGCCTCAGCGACAAGTTTCCCGTCCACTAAAGCTTTCCCATTCATCTTGCCGAAGTTATTGCGGCGACGTAGTAGCTCCATCTCAATCTGCAACTGATCTCCTGGCAATACAGGATGTCGAAACTTAGCCGATTCTATTCCCGTGAAAAAGATTAACTTCTTCTCGCGTTCTGGGAGATCCTTGTAAATCAAAACTCCGGACACCTGTGCCATCGACTCAATAATCAATACAGCGGGCATGACCGGAGCTCCAGGAAAATGACCTACGAAAAATTGCTCGTTGATGGTCACATTCTTGATTCCGACGATGCGCTTGCCTGGCTCTATTTTTAGAATCCGGTCCACAAGCAAAAAAGGGTAGCGGTGGGGTAGCGCTTTGATGATTTCGTGGATATCAGCTATCATTTTCTTTTCCATAATTGAATTTCCGCGCAAACTTTCTACTACGAACTACTTAGCCTTCCAGAAAGGCTACAAGCTCACCCCCTGGAAATACCTTGCCTAATACATTCGAAGCATCAGGTGATTATAAACGATAAACACTCACTCGCTCAAATGTCCTTGTAAATGCTTTAAATATAAGAATAGAAAACGAGATCTCCCTCAGGGTATGGGAAAGCCACTGGGACCCAACGCGAGGCCCAAATACAGTGCATAAATCGAAAAACCCAGTTCTAATATTTCTGAAATTAAAACGGGTAACGCCCTAATTCAACAACACGGTCAGCTACTCGCCGCTTTAGCTCGATCAGGTCTACAAGAGGCCGCTTTAGGAGGCGCCTAAGAACTAACATTTGCACCCTTAGAGCGTCACCCTCCTCAATGCGAGCTAATGCCCGGCGAGCTTCAATCTCCAATCGGTCAATTCCCTCGTGAACCGCAATTTGCGCCAGGTCACACCCGACACTAAATTCATTACTCCGGCCGCTGTTCAAGGGGCCATCTTCTTGCCGAGCACCCTTTAGGGCGCGGAGGAGTCCACTCTCTGCTGCATAAACTTCTATCACCATATTGCTTAAGGCACCGATGATTTCTTGTTCCTCGGTAAGCGTCCGAGCATATTTCTGAACCGCACTACCAGCCACCAAAAGAACTGCTTTGCGAGCTCCATCGATTAGACGTCTCTCTCTGGTCATGAGATCGGAATCTTTCTGACCATCAAAGACTGGAGGCTTAGACTCTAAAATCTCATCTGCCAATTTCTGTGCCTCTGAAATCAACGGGAGATCACCCTTAAATGAGCGCTTGAGCAATATATCGACAATCAGCAATCGGTTAATTTCATCAGTACCTTCGAAAATTCGATTTACACGTGAATCACGATAGGCCCGCTCCACATAGTATTCTGCTGAATACCCATAGCCGCCGTGAATCTGGACTGCTTGGTCAGTAAGGTAATCCATAGCCTCAACACCAAATACTTTCGCAATGGAACATTCAACAGCATATTCCTGAATCGCCAGAAGAATTCGCTGCAAAGGTTGGCCGGAATTTGAGTTAGCTCCCTCTTGCAGCGACTCGATCAAACCTGCCGTCCGGTAAATAATGCTCTCTCCGATATAGGTTCGGGTAGCCATCTCACCGAGTTTTTCTTTTATCAGACCAAAGCTGGCAATCGGCTTCCCAAAAGCTACGCGTTCTTTGGCCCATTTCACCGATTTTTCAACCAACACTTTACATGCCCCGACAGCGGAGGCTCCAAGTTTCAGACGACCGATGTTTAATATATTAAAAGCAATCAAATGCCCCTTTCCAACTTCACCCAAAACGTTCTCCACGGGTACACGGGCACCTTCCAAAATCACGGGTGTAGTTGAAGACCCTCGAATGCCCATCTTTTTTTCCTCTGCACCAACAGACAAGCCAGGTGTTGAGCACTCAACCAGAAAAGCAGTGAACTTTTCCCCGTCAACTTTTGCAAAAAGTGTAAAAAGATCAGCAAACCCACCGTTCGTAGTCCACATCTTTGTCCCGGTAACGAGGTAGTGGGTCCCTTCAGCATTAAGAACAGCTTTAGTGTGGCTATTTAAAGCATCAGAGGCTGAAGTAGCTTCACTCAACGAATAGGCAGCTACTAATTCCGCAGTTGCAAGGCGTGGTAGATA